>DATIUV010000307.1:0-3487 GCA_035466595.1 Pelomicrobium sp. | reverse complement strand
CGGCGACCTGCCGCGCGGGTCCCTGCAGGTTGCTGCCAAGGGCGATGAACGCGCGCGCCATGCTCAATCCTGCGGCTCCGCCGCCGCCGGAGGCGCCGCTTCGGCGCGTCCCGGCCGGCGCCGGCGCCGGCGCTTGCGCTTGGGCGCCTCGCCGGGCACCAGCATCGCCTGGCGCTCGCCCGGGTCGGCGCGCTGGAACCGATCCCACCACTCGCCCACCTCGGCCTCCAGCTCGCCGCTCTGACAGCGCAGGACCAGAAAGTCGTAGGCGGCGCGGAAGCGGGGATGTTCCAGCAGGCGGAACGGCCGCTGGCCGGAGCGCTGCAGGAAGCGCGGCTGCAGGCCCCAGATCTCGTTCATCGTCGCCTCGTAGCGGCGCGGGATGGCCAGGCGCTCCTCCTGCACCGACAGCACGTCGTCCACGGCGTCCGTCAGCGCCGGCACCGGCTTTACGCCCGCCGTTTCGAGTTCGCGCCAGCGCACCAGCACTTCGTGCCAGAGCAGGGCGGCGAACAGGAACGCCGGCGTCACCGGCTTGTCGGCCGCCACGCGCTCGTCGGTATTCTGCAGGGCCAGCATGATGAAGCGCTCGCCGAGCGGTTGCTCGAGGATGACGTCCAGCATCGGCAGCAGGCCGTGGTGCAGGCCGCGGCTGCGGAGCTGCACCACGCATTGCAGCGAATGGCCCGACATGAGCATCTTCAGCATCTCGTCGAACACCCGCGCCGCCGGCACGTTCTCGACCAGGTCCGCCAGCCGCCGGATCGGCTCCTCGGTGCCGGGATCGAGCCGCATTTCGTGCTTGGCCGCGAGCCGCACCGCCCGCAGCATGCGGATAGGATCTTCGCGGTAGCGGGTCTCCGGGTCGCCGATCATGCGCAGGCGCCGGCGCTTCAGGTCGGCGTAGCCGTCGTGGTAGTCCCAGATTTCCTCTTTGACGGGGTCGTAGAACAGCGCGTTGACCGTGAAGTCGCGTCGCGCCGCGTCCTGCTCCATGGTGCCGAACACGTTGTCCTTCAGGATGCGGCCGTGCTCGTCGACCTGATGATCGTCGGCATCCTCGAGAGCGATGCCGCGGAAGGTCGAGACCTCGACCGTGTCGGCGCCGCACATGACGTGCACGAGGCGGAAGCGCCGGCCGATGATGCGCGAGCGACGGAACAGGCGCCGCACGTCCTCGGGCGTCGCGCTGGTGGCGACGTCGTAATCCTTCGGCGCGCGACCCAGCACGATGTCGCGCACGGCGCCGCCGACGACGAACGCCTGATGGCCGGCTTCCTGCAGGGCGGCGACCGTCTTGCGCGCGCAGGGGCTGATGTGGCTGGCCGTGATGCCGTGCTCCGCAACGGGAATGCGGCGGACAACGCCCGGGTTGTGGCCGGTGCCGCGTCCGAGGACGCGCTGGATCAGGCTGCGGATCATGGGTGGCGGGAAGGAGAGCGGAGCGGCGCCGCCGCGGAAGCGACCGACCCGCGGCAGTCTAGCACAGGCGACGCGGGCGCCGAGCCGGGCGGTCGCCTGCGCCGCTCAGCGATGGGCCGCGTCGCCATGCAGGCGCATGACCGGCCAGCCGCGAGCCGCGGCCACGGCAGCGAGCTGCGGGTCCGGGTCGACGACCACCGGGTGATTGACCGCCTCCAGGAGCGGCAGGTCATTGTGGGAGTCGCTGTAGAACCAGCTCTCGGCGACCTCGGCGAGCCGCGTTGCGCGGGCCGCCAGCCATTCCTCCAGCCGGGTCACCTTGCCGGCGCGGAAGCAGGGGACGCCCCTGGAACGGCCGGTGAACTCACCGTCGCGCTCCTCGGGCTCGGTGGCGATCAGGTGCTCGACGCCAAACGCGGCGGCGATGGGCCCGGTGACGAATCGGTTCGTCGCCGTGACGATCGCGCAGACATGGCCCTCGCGCCGGTGGCGGTCCACCAAGGCTTGCGCGGCCGGCGTCATCAGCGGACGGATCTTCTGCGCCATGAACTGCGCGTGCCAGTCGTCGAGCTGGCGCCGCGGATGACGCGAGAGCGGCTTCAGCTGGAAGGCGAGGAACTCGTGGATGTCCAGCGTGCCGGCCTTGTACTGGTCGTAGAAGGCCTGGTTGCGCGCCTCGTAGACCTCGCGGTCGAGCACGCCCTGCTCGATCAGGAACTGGGCCCACTCGAAGTCGCTGTCGCCGGCGAGCAGGGTGTTGTCGAGGTCGAAGAGGGCGAGGCGCACGCCGTTGTGGGGAAACGAAAAAAGCGCGGAGTATAGCGTAAAATTCCGGCATGTATTTCCCGGCCGAACTGGTTCCTGCCCCGCTCGCTGCCGCCGCCCAGGGCGCTGCGATGGGCGTTCTCGGCTACGCGGTCCTGCGCGCGCCGTGGCGGCGCCTGGCGGATCCGGCGCAGCAGCATGTCTTCCTGGGCAGCATCGTTTTCCTGGTCTGCCTGTGGCTGATCCGGACCGGCGTCAAGCCGGGACTGGATCTGCATTTTCTCGGCGCCACCGCGCTGACGCTGATGTTCGGCCCGCGCCTTGCGCTGGTGGCGCTGGCCGTGGTGCTGGGGGCCAACACGGCGAGCGGCGCCGGCTCTTGGACCGGCTTCGGGTTGAGCTTTCTGACAGTGGCGGCGGCGCCCGTGGCCGTGACCCAGGCGCTGTTCATCGCCGCGGACCGGCGACTGCCGAACCACCTGTTCGTCTACGTGTTCGCCAATGGCTTCTTCGGCGCGGCGCTGGCAGCCATTGCCGCGGGGCTGGCAACCTGTCTGCTGCTGGCTGCGGCCGGCGTGTATGACTGGGATTATCTCGGCCGCGAGTACCTGCCGTTCTTCGTGCTCCTGGGCTGGGGGGAGGCCCTGATGACGGGCATGGCGGTGACGCTGATGGTCGTGTACCGGCCGCAGTGGATCCCTTCGTTCGACGACGCGCGCTATCTCAACCGCGGCGAGGATGCCGGCTAGTGTTCTCCGCGCCTCCCGGCCCCGTGTTTTAAGCGGTGAAGAAGCCTTTCGATCCCACCCTCGCTTCGCCCCGTCGTTCCAGTCCTTCGGTCTTCTTCCGCGTCCTTCGCGTCCTTTGCGGTTCAAAAATCAGCAGCGGCCGGCATCGCCCAGCAACTCCCTCAGCAAGCGCACGGTGACGGGGCGCTGCCGCTCGAGTGAGCGGCGGTCGAGCCGGTCGAGCCACGCGAGGAGAGTCGGGAGGTCCCGCGGACAGCGCGCGAGCAGGTAGCGTGCTGCTTCGGCGGGAAGGTCGAATCCGCGCGTGGCGGCGCGGGCCGAGAGCGCGGCCAGCTTCTCGTCATCGCTGAGCGGATGCACCTGGAACACCCAGCCCGAAGCGAGCCGGGTGCGCACGTCCGCACGCAACGGGAGCCCGGCGGGCGCGACCGAGCCGGCGGCCACCACGACGCCTTCGCCTTCGCGCGCCGCGATGAGACGCGAGAAAAGCGCCGCCTGCTCGGCGTCATCGCAGCGCTCGACGTCGTCGATCGCGAGCAGCGCGCCGGCGG
>DATIUV010000306.1:0-12700 GCA_035466595.1 Pelomicrobium sp. | reverse complement strand
CCCTGAACCTTTTCGAGGCGCTCGCGCGCGCGCACCCAGTCGGCGAGCGCCAGGAGCGCCGCGCGTCCCACGGGGACGACCCGCGTCTTGGCGCCCTTGCCGGTGACGCGCACGACGCCTTCCGCACGGTCGACGTGGGCGACGTCGAGGCCTGCCAGCTCCGCGAGCCGCAGACCCGACGAGTAGATGAGCTCGAACATGGCGCGGTCGCGCAGCGCCAGCAGCCCGTCACCTTCGATTTCCAGCAGCCGTGCCGTCTCGTCCGGTGACAGCGCCTGCGGCAACGCGCGCTTCGCCTTCGGCGCGCGGATGCCCTCGGCCGGGCTGGCGGCGAAGCCGTGGTCGCGCACGAGGTAGCGGAAGAACGCGCGCCACGCCGACAGCGCGCGCGCCAGGCTGCGGCCGGACAGGCCGCGCCCGTGCAGAATGGCGACGAAGCGCCGGATGTGGTGGGGCGTCACCTCGCCGAGCGGCGTCTGCTGCGCGAGCTCCAGCAGCGCGCGGATGTCGCGGGCGTAGCCCTCGCGCGTGAGCGGTGAGAGCCGGCGCTCGCTTTCGAGGTGGCCCAGGAAAGCCGAGGCGAGTGCCTTGCCGTCCTCCGCCAGGGCGCCCATGAGCTCCTCAGGCCGGACTGAATCTCGCCAGCGCGGCGCCGGCCAGCTCGCCGAGCCGCGCCAGGTAGACGATGCCCATCTCGGGATAGAAGCGCTCGGGGTCCTCGCTCGCCAGCGCCATCAGCCCCAACGTGCGGCCGAAGCGCAGCGGCACCAGCGCGAACGAGCGCAGGCGTGCGCCGTCCTCGCCGAACCATTCCAGCACCTCCTGCGCGACGTGCCCGCCGCAGTGCGCCTGTCCCAGGCCCTCCGCCATGGCGCGCACGTCGTCGCCCGCCGCCGCGAACTCCCGCGCGTCGCGGCCGTCCGCCGGCACGCCCCAGACCCGCGTCGCGATGTGCGGCACGTCGAAGTCCTCACGCAGGTTGAAGCCGAGGACGTAGATCACCGAGTCCAGATCGCGGGCCGCGGCGAGCGCGCAGGCGAGACGGTGCATCTTCTCGCCGATGGCGTCGTTCTCTTCGCCGAACGCGATCAGCTCGGTGAGCTTGTCCTCCAGCAGGCGGTTTTTCTCGCGCAGCGTCACGACCTGGCGCTCCACCAGCGGAATCGCCTGGCCGCCGTGCGGGTGCGGCACGGTGATCTGCGCCAGCTGCTCGGCGTAGTCGTCGAAGAACTCCGGGTGCTCCTTCAGGTATCCCGCCACCTCGTCTGCGTTCATGGTCTCCCTTCTTGTTTCAGCCTCAGATCTCGATCTCGCCCTCGAAGACGGTCTCCGCCGGGCCGGTCATCCAGACCGGCCGGCCCTCGCCGTCCCAGCGGATGGTGAGCCGCCCGCCGCGCGTATCGACGGCAACGGTGGAATCCAACAGGCCGCGCTGGATTCCCGCCACGACGGCGGCGCACGCGCCGGTCCCGCAGGCCAGCGTCTCGCCGGCGCCGCGCTCGTAGACGCGCAGCCGGATGCGGCCGCGGTCCAGCACCTGCATGTAACCGGCATTGACCCGCTGCGGAAAGCGCGCATGGCGCTCGATCAGCGGGCCTTCCGCGGCGACCGGCGCCGTGTCGACGTCCGCGACAAGCTGCACGGCGTGCGGGTTGCCCATCGACAGCGCGCTGATCTCGCGCGTCGCGCTACCCACCTCCAGCGCGTAGGTCGGCGCGCGCGCTGGCGCGTCGAACGGGATCTGCGCGGGCTCGAACCGCGGCACGCCCATGTCCACCGTCACTTCCCCGCTCGCCTCCAGCCTGTGCGAGATCACCCCGGCGCGCGTGTCGACGCGGATCTCGCGCTTGTCGGTGAGGCCCTGCTCTCGCACGAAGCGCACGAAGCAGCGCGCGCCGTTGCCGCACTGCTCCACCTCGCCGCCGTCGGCGTTGAAGATGCGGTAGCGGAAGTCGACGTCGGGCCGCGGTGGCGGCTCCACCAGCAGGATCTGGTCGCAGCCGACGCCGAAGTGGCGGTCGGCCAGGCGCCGCAGCTGCTCCGGCGTGAGCTCGACGCGCGCGCGCACGCCGTCGAGCACGACGAAGTCGTTGCCGAGGCCCTGCATCTTGGTGAACCTGAGCCGCATGAGTTTCCTAGACCGGCGCTGCTTCCGGTTCTATCCGCCGGCCAATTCCTTGGCCATCACGTAGTCGTCCATGACGAAGCCGCCGCCGATGTCGGTGACGATGGCCTCGGTCACCGCGTAGCCGTTGCGCGCGTAGGCGGCGATGGCGTTGACGTTGTGCTTGTTCACCTGCAGGTACACCAGCCGGCGGCCTTCCCGCCGCGCCCGCGCCTCGATGTGCCCGAGCAGGCTGCTGCCGCGGCCGCGCCGCTGCCGGTCGGGATGCACGTAGAGCTTGTCGAGCTTCACCGACGCCGGCTTCGTCCCGGGCTCGCAGGCAGCGAAAGCCACGATGCGGCCGCCCTCGACCAGCGTGTCCCACCAGACGTCGCCGCTCTCGAGCTGCTGCAGGATGACCTCCGCGCGGTAGCGCTGATCCAGCATGTATTCTATCTGCTCGACCGTGATGATGCCGGGGTAGTGGCGATACCAGATATCGCGGGCAAGCGCCACCAGCTCGGGCACGTCGGCGGCCTGGAGCGGAACGATCGGCACGCCGCGATCCCGCTCAGGCAGGGGCCAGCGCGGCGCAGCGGCGCAGGTCCCGCGAGATGCACTCGTCCATGACGGTGAAGACGCCGGCGGCCTGCAGCCTGAGGCCGGCGGCCGCGTCCCGGATGCCGTCCTGCGCCCACAGCGCGGGAATTCCGAGCCCGACCACTTCCTCGGCCAGCGCCGGCAGATGTTCGGACGCGCGGAACACGCTCACCAGGTCGATGCGCTCGGGAACATCCACCAGGCGCGCGTAGGCCTTCTCGCCCAGAACTTCGCGAACCAGCGGACGCACCGGAATCACCCGATAGCCCGCTGCCTGCAGGCGCGCGGCAATGACGTGGCTCGGCCGCGCCGGGTTCGGCGACAGGCCGACCACGGCGATGGTCTTGACCCGCTCGAGCAGCGCACAGCGCGCCTCGATCGGTGGATTCTGGAAGCTCAACGGCTCTCCGGCGACGGTGCGGAAAAGATCCGTATTCTAAGCCGGGCGACGCCCGTCAATAGAGCCCCGGTTCGCCGGGCGGGCGCGTCTTGAACCGGCGGTGCACCCACAGGTACTGCTCGGGCAGCTCGCGCACGCGCTCCTCGATGAAGGCGTTCATGCGGCGGGTGTCGGCCTCGACGCTCTCGCCCGGAAAATCCGGCCACGGCGGGTACACCGTGATGCGGAAGCCGGCGCCGCCGTCGAGCAGTCGGGTCACCACCGGCAGGACCTTCGCCCCGGTCAGCGCAGCGAGGCGCGAAAGCCCGGTGATGGTGGCGGCCGGCACGCCGAAGAACGGCACGAAGATGGCGTCGCGCGGGCCGAAGTCCTGGTCCGGCAGGTAGTAGAACGGCAGCCCTTCCTTGACGGCGCCGACGATGCCGCGGATGCCGTCGCGCCGGGACAGGAGCTTGATCGGATGGAAGCGCGTGCGCGACTTGCGCAGCAGCGCGTCGACCTGCGGGTTGCTCTGGGTGCGGTACATCGAGCACGCCGGCCACTGGCTCGCCAGCCGGATCGCGCCGACGTCGAGGCCGACGAAGTGCGGCACGAGCAGGATCACCGGGGTGCCCTCGAGCGGGTACCAGTGCTCGAGCCCGTCCACCGGCGCCAGGCGCTGGATCCGCTCGCGCGAGCCCCAGAAGGCGATCCCCTCGGCCATCACCACGGCGCCCAGCGCACGGAAGTGGCGCTTGGCGAGCGCGATGCGCTCGGCTTCAGTCAGCTCCGGAAAGCACAGCTTCAGGTTGGTCAGCGTGACGCGCCGGCGCGAGCCGACCAGATGGTACGCCAGCCCGCCGAGCCCGCGGCCGAGGGCGGCGAGGGCCGGCCACGGCAGGAAGTGCAGCAGCCAGAGCAGGCCGATGCCGAGGCGCGCCGGCATCGCGCGCTCAGCCCGCGCCCGGGTGGGTGAACCCGCGCTTGGCCTCGCGGATGAACTGCGCCAGCTCGCGCACCGGCGGGGACTCGGACGCCTCCAGCGCGTCGAGCGCGTCGCGCAGCAGCGCCCCCGAGCGCAGCAGCGTGAACGCGCGCTTCAGCGCCGCGACGTCCGGCGCCGCCACGCCGGCGCGCTTGAGCCCGACGATATTGAGCCCCCGCGCCCGCGCCGGCGAGCCCTCGGTGATCATGAACGGCAGGCAGTCCTGCGAGATTCGCGCGAGCCCGCCCACCATCGCCAGGCGGCCGACCCGCGCGAACTGGTGGATGGCGACGTTGCCGGAGACGAACGCGCGGTCGCCGATGCTGACGAAGCCCGCCACCAGCGCGCCGTTGGCGATGATGGCCTGGTTGCCGATCCGGCAGTCGTGGGCGACGTGGGCGTAGGCCATCAGGTAGTTTCCGTCGCCCATGCGCGTCTCGCCCCCCTCGACGCTGGCGCGGTGGATGGTGGCGCCCTCGCGGATCACGTTGTCGGCGCCGACGACGACGAAACTGGGCCAGCCCTTGAATTTGAGGTCCTGCGGCTCACCGCCGACGACGGCGTGTTCGCCGACGCGGTTGCCCGGACCCATGCGGGTGTAGCGCTTGATCACCGCGTGGGCGGCGATCTCGCAGCCGTTGCCCACCTCGGCGTCGTCCTCGATCACGGCGAACGGCCCGACGCGCACGTCGGCGCCGAGCCGCGCGCCGGCTGCGATCGCCGCGGTGGGATGGATCAGCGGGGAATCGCTCATCGGCTCACGCGGCCGCCAGCACCGCGTCGGCGACGCGGTCGGCCTGGTCGGGGCTCAGATAGGGGTGCATCGGCAGCGACAGCACCTGCTGCGCGAGCGCTTCCGCGACGGGCAGCGACACGCCCGGGTACAACGGCGCGTAGACGTCCTGGCGGTGCAGCGGAATCGGATAGTAGATGGCCGAGGCGATGCCGGCGTCCGCCAGCGCCTTCTGGATCGCGTCGCGCCGCGCCGACAGGATCGTGTACTGATGGTAGACGTGCACGCCGCGCCCGCTCTCCAGCGGCGGGCGCACCGGGCTGTCGGTGAAGCGCTCGGTGTAGCGTGCGGCGGCCTGCCGGCGCCGCGCGTTGAGGTCGCCGATGCGAGCGAGCTTGACGCGCAGGATCGCCGCCTGCAGCTCGTCGAGGCGGCTGTTGTAGCCGATCATCGAGTGGTGGTAGCGCACGCGGCTGCCGTGGTCGCGCAGCACGCGCACGGTCGCCGCCAGCTCGTCGTCGTTGGTAGTGACGAGACCGCCGTCGCCGTAGGCGCCAAGGTTCTTGCTCGGATAGAACGAGAAGCAGCCGAGGTCGCCGATGGCGCCGGTCATGATGCCGCGGTCGTCGGCGCCGAAGGACTGCGCGCAGTCCTCGATCAGCTTCAGCCCGCGCCGCTCGCACAGCGCCTTGAGCGGCTGCATGTCCGCGGCCTGGCCGTAGAGGTGCACCGGGATCACCGCCTTGGTGCGCGCGGTGATCGCTGCCTCGACCCGCGCGACATCGAGGTTGAAGCTCTGCGTCTCGACGTCGACGAACACCGGCCGCGCGCCGATGTAGGACACCGCCTCGGCGGTGGCGATAAAGGTGAACGGCGTCGTGACGACCTCATCGCCGCAGGTGACGCCGGCCGCGCGCAGCGCCAGGTGCAGCGCGTCGGTGCCGGAGGCCACCGCCACGGCGTGCTTGACGCCGATGAACTGCGCCACCTCCTGCTCCAGCGCCTTCACGTTAGGGCCGAGGATGAAGTGCGCGGAGTCCAGCACCCCATGCACGGCGGCGTCGATCTCGGCCTTGAACAGCCGGTACTCCGCCTTCAGGTCCACCATCGGGATGTTCATGTCACTTTGGCCTTTTCGATCTTTAACCGCCAAGGACGCGAAGGACGCAAAGGAGACCCGAACGAGAGAAACAATTCCGATGAAGTCCCGATCGTCCTTTGCATTTCGATTGCGTCCTTGGTCATCACCCAGGCGTGTTCACCGCAGAGGACGCAGAGGGCGCGGAGGAGATCAAGTACCTGTGAACGCGAACGGCGCAAAGCGCGCAAAGAAAAGCGCCAAATCCCTTCATCATTGCCTTACTTTGCGTCCTTCGCGCCCTTTGCGTTTCAATTGCATTGTTGGTTTTCTCCGCGCCTCCGCGCCTCTGCGGTCCATCGAACGTTTCCCAATCGCTACCGTCCCCGCCCCATCGCCTCGGCGATCAGCAGCGCGACTTCGAGCGCGCGCCTGGCCTCCGCGCCGGACACCGCCGGCCGCCGGCCTTCGCGCACGCAGGCGACGAAGTCGCGGATCTCCGCCAGCAGCGGGTCCGGCTTGTCGAACACCTTCTCTTCCATCGCCACCGGCAGTCCGGCCGGCGACGCCGGCGCGCCGTCGGTGCGCCGTACGATCTGGCAGCGGTGCTCGAGCGTGTCCACCGTAATGTAGGCATCGGGCTCGAACACGCGCAGCTTTCGCATCGCCTTCAGGCTCACGCGGCTGGCGGTGACGTTGGCGACACAGCCGCTGGCGAACTCGATGCGCGCGTTGCCGATGTCCACTTCGTTGGTCAGCACCGGCACGCCGGTGGCGCGCACCTCGGTCACCGGGCTCGCCACCAGGTCCAGGATCAGGTCGATGTCGTGGATCATCAGGTCCAGCGTCACCGACACGTCGATCCCGCGCGGCTTGTACGGCGCCAGGCGGTGGGACTCGATGAACAGCGGCCCGTCGATGGCCTCGCGCGCGGCGAGAAACGCCGGGTTGAAGCGCTCGAGATGCCCCACCTGCAGCGTGAGCCCTTTGCGCTCCGCCAGTTCGACCAGGCGGCCCGCCTGCGCCACCGTCTCGGTGACCGGTTTCTCCACCAGCACGTGGACGCCGGCCTCGAGGCAATCGCGGGCGACGTCGAAATGCTGCTCCGTGGGCACGACGATGGAGGCGAGGTCGATGCCGGCGAGCACCCGGCGATAATCGGTCTCGGCAGCGGCGCCGACTTCCGCGGCGACCTGCTGCGCGCGCGGTGCCGACGCGTCGACGACGGCTTTGAGTTCCACATCCGGCAGCGCCGCGTACTTCTGCGCGTGGAAGCGACCCAGGTGGCCGACGCCGATCACCGCCGCCCGCAGCGGCCGCGTCGCGCTCACGCTTCGCCCTCGGCCGCGGCCGGCGGCGCGACACCGGCAGGGACCTTGTAGCGGTTATAGCTCCAGAGGTACTGCTCCGGGCACTGCCGGATCAGATCCTCCAGGGCGGCGTTGACCTGGCGCGCGGCCGCGGCCGCCTCGTGCGCCAGCGGCTGCGCGAGCGGCGTGAAGCTGAGCGCGTAGCCGGCGCCTCGCGGCAGCCGCCGCGCGAACACGATGATCACCGGCGCACCGGTCGCCTGCGCCAGCCGCGCCGCCAGCGTCATGGTGTAGGCGGGCCGGCCAAAGAACGGCGCCCAGACGCCCTCGCCCATGCCCGGCGCCTGGTCCGGCAGCAGGCCGATGGCCTCCCCGCGCTTGAGCGCCTTCAGCAGCGTGCGCACGCCGCGGGTGTCGGTGGTGGCGAGCCTGGCCGATCCCTTCTCGCGCCCGGCGATCATGAGCGGCTCGAGCCAGCGCACCTTCGGTGGGCGGTAGAGCACCGTGAGCGGGGTCCGCCGGCCGATGTAGAGCGCGGCGATCTCGAAGCAGCCCAGATGCGGCGTGAGCAGCACGGCGCCGCGGCCGTCCGCCAGCGCCCGCTCGACGTGCTCCCAGCCCGCCACCTCGCGCACCAGCGCGTCGCTGCGTTCGGCCGGCCCGCACCAGACCTTGACGACTTCGAACGCGCCGCGGCCCGCTTCGGCGACCGTGCGCTTGAGCAGGGCGCGAAAGCCGGTCTCGTCGCGGCAAATGCCGCTCCGGCGCAGATTGTCTTCGAGGCGGGAGGCGTAGGTGGGCGACACGGCGAAAACCAGCTTGCCCGCGAGCGATCCGAGACCATGCAGCCAGCGAAGCGGAAGGTATGCCAACAGGCCCAGCAAGGTCTTCAGCACGGGCTGCGGTTCGGATCAGCGGGCGTTTTTGGTATCCTAGTGGCCTTTTTTGGCGACGCGCAGGGCACCGACAATCATGAACGAATTCCTCTTCACGTCAGAATCCGTCTCCGAAGGCCACCCGGACAAGATCGCGGACCAGATTTCCGACGCCGTGCTGGACGCCATCTTAACGCAGGACCCCACGGGCCGGGTAGCTTGCGAGACGATGACGGCGACCGGCCTCGTGGTGATGTCGGGCGAGATCACGACCCACGCCATCGTCGACTACAACCAGCTCGCGCGCGACGTGGTCAAGCGCATCGGCTACGACAGCTCGGACGTCGGCTTCGACTACCACACCTGCGCGGTGCTGACGGCGTTCAACAAGCAGTCGCCGGACATCGCCATGGGCGTGAATCGCACCAAGGAGCAGGAGCTCGACCAGGGCGCCGGCGACCAGGGGCTGATGTTCGGCTTCGCCTGCGACGAAACGCCGCAGCTGATGCCGATGCCGATCTACTACGCGCACCGCCTGATGGAGCGCCACGCCGAGCTGCGCAAGGATGGCCGCCTGCCGTGGCTGCGCCCGGATGCGAAATCGCAGGTTTCGGTGCGCTACGTCAACGGCCGGCCGCAGCACATCGAGACCGTCGTCATCTCGACCCAGCACCATCCGGATATCTCCCACGCGGCGATCCGCGAGGCGGTGATCGAGGAGATCATCAAGCCGGTGCTGCCGAAGGAGATGCTGAAGGGCGACGTCAACTACCTGGTGAACCCCACCGGCCGCTTCGTCGTCGGCGGGCCGATGGGCGACTGCGGCCTGACCGGGCGCAAGATCATCGTCGACACCTACGGCGGCTACTCGCGCCATGGCGGCGGCGCGTTCTCGGGCAAGGACCCGTCCAAGGTCGACCGCTCGGCGGCTTACGCCATGCGCTACGTGGCGAAGAACGTGGTGGCGGCGGGCCTGGCGTCGAAGTGCGAGGTGCAGGTCGCCTACGCCATCGGCGTCGCCAAGCCGGTGTCGCTGATGGTGCACACCTTCGGCACGGCCCGGATCCCCGACGAGAAGATCGTCGAGCTGATCGCGGCCCACTTCGACCTGCGGCCTCGCGCGATCATCCACCAGCTCGACCTGCTGCGGCCGATCTACACCCGCACGGCCACCTACGGCCATTTCGGCCGCGACGAACCGGAGTTCACCTGGGAGGTGACCGACAAGGCCGCCGCGCTGCGCGACGCGGCCGGGCTCAAGGCCGCGGCCGCGTAACCGGTCGCCTGGCACCGAAAAGTTGGAGGGCGCGCCCGAACGGCGCGCCCTTCTCGTTTCGTGTCGTCAGAAGGCGGCCCGCATCGGCAGTGCCTTCCGCGCGGCGATGGGAAAGGTTCCCTGGACCCCGGCCCCCGTATCGCGGTACGGGGCAGGCTGCGCCCGGGTGGCGTGTCGTCGTCACTCCGGCGGACGTCCGCGCGCGCGGGACGCACCGATCCTCGTCATTCCGGCGAAGGCCGGAATCCAGGGATCTTTTGCGTCATGCCGTGGACCCCGGCATCCGCCGGGGTGACGACTTGAGAACCCGGCCCCGATATCGGGGTACGGGGGCAGGCCGCGCCGGCGTGACACCTCTTCGTCATGCCGGCGGAAGCGGGAATCCAGGTCGTGCACGGCTGCCGGTTCTTTTCCCGGCCCGAATTGGGCTATAATTCCGCCACCTGAGGAGCGTTGCAGCCGCCCAGTCCCCCGGGACCGCGGCCAGGCTCAGGAACGAACAACGGCGCTCGCATCTCTCCACGAGGTGCGAGCGCTTTTTTTTGGTGGACCGCCCGAGAGGCGCTGCAGCCCCCTGCCGCAAGGCAGCGCGGGTGAGGCTCGGGACGGACCACGGTCGAGTCAACGGCGCCTATCCCCTGCACGGAGATATTGATATGAGCGCAGTGCTCAACCCGAACTTCAGCGACTATCGCGTCGCCGACATCAACCTGGCCGCCTGGGGCCGCAAGGAAATGGGCATCGCCGAGACCGAGATGCCCGGCCTGATGGCGATCCGCGAGGAGTACGCCGCCAGGCAGCCGCTCAAGGGCGCGCGCATCGCCGGCTCGCTGCACATGACGATCCAGACCGCGGTGCTGATCGAGACGCTGAAGGCGCTCGGCGCCGACGTGCGCTGGGCCTCGTGCAACATCTTCTCGACCCAGGACCACGCCGCCGCCGCAATCGCCGCGGCCGGCACGCCGGTGTTCGCCTACAAGGGCGAGAACCTCGACGAGTACTGGGAGTTCACGCACCGCATCTTCGAGTTCGGCGGCGGGCAAACGGCCAACATGATCCTCGACGACGGCGGCGACGCGACGTTGCTGCTGCACCTGGGCTCGCGCGCGGAAAAAGACGCCTCGGTGCTGGACAAGCCGGGCAGCGAGGAGGAAATCGCCCTCTTCAAGTCCATCCGCAAGCGGCTCGAGACCAAGCCCGGCTGGTACTCGGCGGCGGCAAAGGCCATCAAGGGCGTGACCGAAGAGACCACTACCGGGGTGCACCGCCTGTACCAGATGCACAAGGAGGGGCGGCTGCTGTTCCCGGCGATCAACGTCAACGACTCGGTCACCAAGAGCAAGTTCGACAACGTCTACGGCTGCCGCGAGTCGCTGGTGGACGGCATCAAGCGCGCCACCGACGTCATGATCGCCGGCAAGGTTGCATTGGTGGCCGGCTTCGGCGAGGTGGGCAAGGGCTCCGCGCAGGCGCTGCGCGGGCTGCAGGCCCAGGTCTGGGTCAGCGAGATCGATCCCATCTGCGCGCTGCAGGCGGCGATGGAGGGCTACCGCGTCGTGACCATGGACTACGCCGCCGACAAGGCCGACATCTTCGTCACCGCCACCGGCAACCTCAACGTCATCACGCACGACCACATGGCGCGCATGAAGCACAACGCCATCGTCTGCAACATCGGCCACTTCGACAACGAGATCGACGTCGCCTCGCTGAAGAAGTACACCTGGGAGAACATCAAGCCGCAGGTGGACCACGTCGTCTTCCCCGACGGCAAGCGCATCATCCTGCTGGCCGAAGGCCGGCTGGTGAACCTGGGCTGCGCGACGGGGCATCCGTCCTACGTGATGTCGTCGTCGTTCGCCAACCAGGTGCTGGCGCAGATCGAGCTCTACACCAACACCGCCAAGTATCCGGTCGGCGTCTACATCCTGCCGAAGGAGCTGGACGAGAAGGTGGCGCGGCTGCAGTTGAGGACGCTGGGCGCGCAGTTGACCGAGCTCACCGACGAGCAGGCGGCGTACATCGGGGTGCCCAAGCAGGGGCCGTACAAGTCCGACCTGTATCGCTACTAGTCGGCGTCGGGCTGCCGCGTTCGACCGGGCGCTGCCGCGCCGGTCAACGCGGGTAGCCGCGCAGGGCGGGAATCCGCGTATCCGCTGCGGCGGACGGCGGGCCGTCCGGCGCGAGCGTCGACGAATGGTAGTGGAGGCGGCGCGCGCCGGGCGACCGGCACCGCCGCGATGATCGGATTCTCAGGGCGCCCACGGGCGTCCCTGCGCCTGCACGGGATCAAACCGATGAACGATTTGCGCTCCAAGATGGCTGATCGCAGCCATTGGGTCCGGCTGTACGGCACCACGCCGCCGCGGGAGGGCTCCACCGACGAGGTGGTCCAGTCGGCCGCGACCAAGCTTCATGAACGCATCAGGGACCTGCCGCTCGACGGCACGGTCGTCTACGACATCCAGGACGAAAGCGCCCGCACGTCGGTGGCGCGTCCGTTTCCCTTCATGCGCACCGTCGACCCGCGGGGCTACTCCGCCCTGCTGCGGTCGCTGACCGGCCGGCCGGCCGTCACCTACAAATGCATCGGCCAGATGAACGAGGCAGCGTGGCGCCGGTGGCTCGACGAGGCGGCGGCGGACTACCGGGTCGAACTGCTCTCGGTGGTGGGGCGTGCGACGTCCAAGGGAGCGGCCGCCGACGCGCTGTCTCTGACGCAAGCGCTGGAGATCGCGGCTTCGCATCCGGCGCGCTTCGCTCTCGGCGGCGTCGCCATCGCCGAGCGGCACGGCGAGGGGGTCAGCGAAAGCCAGCGCATGCTGGAGAAGGCGCGCCACGGCTGCGGCTTCTTCATCTCGCAGGCGGTCTACCACACCGAGCCGACCGTGCGCATGCTGACCGACTACGCCCGCGAGTGCCGCGAGGCCGGGGTCAGGCCCAACCGCGTCATCCTCACGTTCACGCCCTGCGGGCGCGAGAAGACCATGTCCTTCATCAAGTGGCTCGGCATCGCGATGCCGAAGACGACCGAGCGGAGCATTCTCACCGCGAAGTCGCCGCTGGCGATGTCGGTCGAGGTCTGCCGCGCGAACCTGCGCGAGATCCTCGCGCACGAGGACTACGCCGACGTGCCGCTTGGCGTGAACGTCGAAAGCGTCTCCATCAACAAGGACGAGATCGACGCCTCGATCGACCTGTTCCACTCGCTGGAGGAACTGGTTCAGCAGTACCGCGATTCGCATGGCTACCACGCCTGAGGCGGGCGTGGCGCGGCGCCCGGCGCCGGCATAGAATGCCGGCGTCCTGCCATGCCGCCGGCCGCCCGCCCTCTCGCCGTTCCGCTCGCCGCGCTCGCCG
>DATIUV010000305.1:0-5223 GCA_035466595.1 Pelomicrobium sp. | reverse complement strand
CTCGTGGCCGTCAAGTTCATGGAACCCGCCTACGACCGCCGCCTCCTGCTCGAAACGGAGCCTGAACTCCGGATCGTTACTGATCGCGGGATCCATGAACTTGACGGCCACGAGGCGCGGCGGGCGAAGCCGATGGTGAGCACGTTCGGATTGACCGGGTCGGCATAGCGCAGCACGCGATCGAGGTGGGCCTCGGAGCCGTGGTTGCGGAAGTGCTGCTCGGTCACGCGGTGGCGCACGAGGTAGAGCATCTGCGCCTTCAGCGACTGGCGCACGCTCCAGAACTGGTGGTCCGGGATCTCGTCGATGCGCGCCCAGTACTCGGCGTCGCAGACGCGGTTGCGCCACTCGTTGCCGAGCACCTTGTCGAACAGGTCGGCCCAGTCCTGGAACAGGAAGGTGGGCACGTGCACGCCGTTGGTGATGTAGCGGATCGGGTTTTCCTCGGCGTCGATCTGCCCCCACAGGCCCTGCAGGATGCGCGAGGAGACCTCGCCGTGCACCTGCGACACGCCGTTCTGGAAGCGCGAGCCGCGCACCGCCAGCGCGGTCATGTTGAAGTCGCCGTTGCCCGGCGTGCGTCCGAACTCGAACAGCTCGTCGGCGCGCAGCCCGGTCTCCTTCAGGTACCAGTCGAAGTAGGCGAGCAGCATGTCGTGACTGAAATGGTCGTGGCCCGCGGGCACCGGCGTGTGCGTGGTGAACACCGTGTTCGCCGCCACGGCCTCGATCGCGGCGGCGAAGTTGAGGCCCTCCGCCATCAGGCTGCGCGCCCGCTCCAGCACCAGGAACGCGGCGTGGCCCTCGTTGATGTGCCAGACCGTGGGCTTGAGCCCCTGCGCCGCCAGCGCGCGCACGCCGCCGACGCCCAGCACGAGCTCCTGCTCGAGCCGCATGGTCTTGTCGCCGCCGTAGAGCCGGTGCGAGATGTCGCGGTCGTCGGGACGGTTCTCCTCGAGGTCGGTGTCGAGCAGGCACAGCGACACGTGGCCCACGCGCGCGTGCCAGACCTTGACCTGCACCTGGCGCCCGGGCAGTTCGACGGCGACGCGCAGCTCGGTGCCGTCGGGCGCCACCAGCGGGCGCACCGGCAGGTCGTCGAAATCGGAGTCGGTGTAGATGGCGTGCTGGCTGCCGGACTTGTCGATGGTCTGGTGGAAGTAGCCCTGCCGGTAGAGCATGCCGACGCCGACGAAGGGCAGGCGCAGGTCGCTCGCCGCCTTGCAGTGGTCGCCGGCGAGGATGCCGAGGCCGCCGGAGTAAATCGGGAAGCTCTCGTGGAAGCCGAACTCGGCGCAGAAGTAGGCGACCAGATCCTCGGCTCCCAGCGCGGCCGCGCCGTCGCGCCGGGTCGGCTCCGCGTGGTAGGAGTCGTAGGCGGTCAGGATGTGGTTGAAAAAGGCGAGAAACACCTGGTCGTCGGCGGCATCCAGCAGCACCTTCTCGTCGATGCGCTTCAGGAATGCCTTCGGGTTGTGGCCGACCGCGTTCCACAGGCCCGGATGCAGGCGCGAAAACAGCGTGCGCGTCGGCCGGTCCCAGCTGTACCAGAGGTTGTTGGCCAGCTCCTCCAGCCGCGCGAGCCGGCGCGGGATTTTCGGGTGGACCTCGAGTTGGAAGCGGGTGCGTGGGGCCATCGGGCGGGGTTCCGTGTTGCTCGGGTGAAGACTACGGTGCGGAATGCAATCGCTGTGCCATGAACGCGGCCGGCGGGTCAGGACCGCAGGAAATTGGCGCGGTAGTGCCTGAGCTCGGCGATCGACTCGTAGATGTCGGCCAGCGCCTCGTGCTTGCCCTGCTTGGTGAAGCCGGCCATCACCTCCGGGCGCCAGCGCCGAGCGAGCTCCTTCAACGTGCTCACGTCCAGGTTGCGGTAGTGGAAATACTGCTCGAGGCGCGGCATGTAGCGGGCAAGGAAGCGGCGGTCCTGGCACACCGAGTTGCCGCACATCG
The DNA here is from genome assembly GCA_035466595.1 of Pelomicrobium sp. Classification (GTDB taxonomy): domain Bacteria; phylum Pseudomonadota; class Gammaproteobacteria; order Burkholderiales; family UBA6910; genus DATIUV01. The sequence goes on along the minus strand of DATIUV010000305.1, from coordinate 3,270 downwards.
GCGAGGCCCTGGCGGGCACCAGCGGCTCGAGGAAGCGCACCAGCTGGTCCTCGACCTCGGCCTCGGTCAGCCGCGACGCCCGCACCTTGTCCGTCAGGCCCGACTTGCCGTGGGTCGAGCGGTTCCATGCATCCATCCGGTCCAGGACCGCATCATCCTGGTGCACGACCAGCACCGGCGCCTCGGCCACCGGCTGCAGCTCGGTATCGGTAATGACGACGGCGAGCTCGAGGATCCGGTCCGCGTCGGGGTTGAGGCCGCTCATCTCGAGGTCGATCCAGATCAGGCGGTTCGCATCCTGTGCCATAATTTTCCGGGAATTTACCGAGCGGGCATTTTGTCACATCCGGCAGCATCCCGACACCGAACCGAGCCTCGTGCACCCCTTCACCCTCGCATTTCTGGTCGCCCTGGCCGCCTCGATGGCGGCCCGGCTCTGGCTCGACTTCCGGCATATCCGCCACGTCCGCTCGCACCGCGAGACGGTGCCGCCCGCCTTTGCCGACACCATCACCCCGGAGGCCCATCGCAAGGCCGCCGACTACACGGTCGCCAAGACCCGGGTCGCGGTGGTGCACGTGCTGGTGGACGCCGCCCTGCTGCTCGCGCTGACCCTCGGCGGCGGCATCGACCTGCTCGACCGCGTGGCGCGCGCGCTGGCCGACGCGCCACTGCTGCACGGGCTCGCCCTGATCGGCGGCGTCATGCTGGTGGCGGCGCTGGTCGAGCTGCCGCTCACCGTCTGGCGGATCTTCGGCATCGAAACCCGGTTCGGCTTCAACCGCATGACGCCCGCCATGTTCGTCGCCGACCTCGGCAAGCAGTTCGCCGTGACGCTCGCCCTGGGCGCCCCGCTCGCCGCCGCCGTGCTGTGGCTGATGCAGCAGGCCGGTGCCTACTGGTGGCTGTACGCCTGGGCCGTGTGGGTGACGTTCAACCTCCTGGTCGTGGCGATCTACCCCACCTTCATCGCGCCGCTGTTCAACAAGTTCACGCCGCTCACCGATGAAGCGCTCCGGGAACGCGTCGAAGCCCTGCTCGAGCGCTGCGGCTTCCGCGCGCAGGGCCTCTACGTCATGGACGGCTCCCGCCGCAGCAGCCACGGCAACGCCTACTTCACCGGCTTCGGACGCTCCAAGCGCATCGTCTTCTTCGACACGCTGCTCACGCGCCTGACCCCGCCCGAGGTCGAAGCCGTGCTGGCCCACGAACTCGGCCACTTCCGCCGCCGCCACGTGGTGAAGCGCATCGTCTGGTCGTTCCTCGTCAGCCTCGCGTTCCTCTGGCTGCTGGGCCAGCTCAAGGAAGCGGCGTGGTTCTACAGCGCGCTCGGCGTCGCCAACCCTTCCACCGCCGCGGCGCTGGTGCTGTTCTTCCTGGCGATCCCGGTGTTCACGTTCCCGCTGCAGCCGCTGCTGGCGTTCTACTCGCGGCGCCACGAGTACGAGGCCGATGCCTACGCCGCCCAGCACGCCTCCGCCGGCAGCCTGGTGGACGCGCTGGTGAAGCTGTACAAGGACAACGCCGCCACGCTGACCCCCGACCCGCTGCACTCCGCCGTGTACGATTCGCACCCGCCGGCGGCGCTGCGCATCGCGCGCCTGAAGCAGGCGCCGCAACAGCCATGAATCCCGCCAAGGAGACGCGCATGATCCGCACCATCCTGTTCGCCGCGGCGCTGCTGGCGGCGTCGCCGGCGCTGGCCGAGGCCTTTCCGAACGCCAACCCCGCCAAGGGCAAGACGCTGATGCAGGAGGCGAAGTGCAGCGCCTGCCACGTCAGCATGTTCGGCGGCGACGGCAGCAAGATCTACACGCGGCCGGACCGGCGCGTGAAGAGCGCCGAGCAGCTGCTCTCGCAGGTGCGCTTCTGCGCGACCCAGGTCAAGGCCAACTGGTTTCCGGAGGAGGAGCGCGACGTCGCGGCCTACCTGAACCAGCAGTACTATCACTTCAAGTAGCGTCGCGCCCGCGCGCAACGCGTGAAACGACGGAGCACGAGCCAGCATGAACGACATCATCGACCTCGCCAGCAAGAAATGCGCGCCGTGCGAAGGCGGCGTCGCGCCGCTCGACCGCGCCCAGGTGGACGCCATGCTCGCGCGCCTGCCGGGCTGGTCGTTCCAGAATGGCGTCATCACCCGCAGCTACAAGTTCAAGAACCACTACGAGGTGATGGCGTTCGTCAACGCGGTCGCCTGGATCTCCCACCGCGAGGACCACCACCCCGACCTGAAGGTGGGCTACAACAGCTGCGTGATCGAGTACTCCACCCACGCCATCAAGGGCCTGTCGGAGAACGACTTCATCTGCGCCGCCAAGGTGGAACGGCTGCTGGAGGCCTGAGCGTGAGCCGCCGGCGCCCGGGCGCCTCCGGACCCGCCGCCGGCTGACCTCCATGCAGGGGCGCGTGGTCGCGGCCTACGGCCGCCGCTTCGAGGTGGAGTTGCCCGACGGCCGCCGCCTAGACTGCACGGTCAAGGGCAAGCGCGGCGGCGTTGCCTGCGGCGACGACGTCGACGTGCGCGAGAGCGGCGACGGCGGCGTCATCGACTCGGTGGCGCCGCGCCGCAGCCTGCTCTACCGCAGCGATGCCTTCCGCGAGAAGCTGATCGCCGCCAACGTCACCCAGGCGGTGATCGTACTGGCGCCGGTGCCGACCTTCAGCGAGGAGCTGCTCACGCGCTGCCTGGTGGCGGCGGAAGCCAAGGGCGTCGCCGCGCTGCTCGTGCTCAACAAGGCGGATCTCGAGGCGCCGGCGGCGGCCGCGCACGGCCGCCTGCGGCTCTACGAGGCGCTGGGCTACCCGCTCGTCGCGATCAGCGCCCGGCGCGACGTCGCGCCGCTGGCCGCACGCTTGCGCGGCCACGTCAACGTGCTGGTCGGGCAGAGCGGCATGGGCAAGTCCACCATCGTCAACGCGCTGGTGCCCGGCGCCGCCGCCGCCACCGCCGAGCATTCCGCGGCGCTGGATTCCGGCCGCCACACGACCAGCCACGCGCGCCTTTACCACCTGTCGGCGGACACCGACCTCATCGACTCGCCGGGCATGCAGGAGTTCGGGCTGCACCATGTGCCGGCCGAGGAGATCGGCGCGGCATTCCCGGAGCTGCGGCCCCATCTTGGCCGCTGCCGCTTCCGCAACTGCCGCCACCTGCACGAGCCCGACTGTGCGGTGGCCGCGGCCGCCGCCGCCGGCGACATCGACGAGCGACGGCTCGCGATCTACCGCACGCTGCGGCGGGAGCGGGAAGGATTGCGGGCCGGCTAG
>DATIUV010000304.1:0-4116 GCA_035466595.1 Pelomicrobium sp. | reverse complement strand
GGCGCAGTACCTGGCGGGGCTCCCGGACGACGCGGCACGTGCCGAGGAAGTGCTCTCAACGCTGGGCATCGACGCGCTGGCCCGGCGCCGGCCCGCCGAGCTGTCGCAGGGCCAGGCGCAGCGCGTCGCGATCGCGCGCGCGATGGTGAACCGGCCGCAGCTGCTGCTGGCCGACGAGCCCACCGCGAATCTGGACGACGGCCACTGCGCGCAGGTAGCGGATCTGCTGGAGTCGCAGGCGTCCGCTTGCGGCGCGACGCTGGTGATTGCCACCCACGATCGCCGGCTGAAGGACCGCTTTCCGCGCACCTACGTCCTGGGGGCCGCCGCATGAGCCTGCTGCGACTGTCCATCGCCTATCTGCGTGCGCGCTGGCTGTTCTCGGCGCTCAACGTGCTGCTGCTCGCGTTGGGCATCGCGTCGATCACCGTGGTGATGCTGGCCACGCACCAGATCGAAAGCCGCATGGTGCGCGACGCCGAGGGTATCGACCTGGTCGTCGGCGCCAAGGGCAGCCCGCTGCAGCTGGTGCTCTCCGGCGTCTACCACCTCGACGTGCCGACCGGCAACATCCCGCTCGCCCAGGCGCGCGCGCTGGAGGCGCACCCGGCGGTGAAGCAGGCGCTGCCGCTCGCGCTCGGCGACAGCTTCCAGGGCTATCGCATCGTCGGCACGACCCACGACTACATTGCCCACTACGGCGGCGAGATCGAGTCCGGCGAGCTCTACATCGACCCGCTCGAAGCCGTGCTGGGCGCGGAGGTCGCACGCACGACCGGCCTCCGGGTCGGCGACACCTTCGCCGGCGTGCACGGCATCGCCGAGGCGGGTGACGCCCACCACGAGCATCCCTACGACGTGGTGGGCGTGCTGAAGCCGACCGGCACGGTCCTCGACCGGCTGATCCTGACGATGGTGGAAAGCGTCTGGGACGTGCACCCGCACGAGGGACCGCAGCCCCTGAAGCCCGACGGCACGCCGGACTGGGACGCCGGCAAGGAACTCACTGCGCTGTTGATCCAGTACTCGAGCCCGCTGGCGGCGGCGCTGTTCCCGCGCTACGTGAACAGCCAGGGGGCGCTGCAGGCGGCCTCGCCGGCGTTCGAGACCGCCCGGCTGTTTCAGATCATGGGCGTCGGCGTCGACGCGCTGCGTGCGTTCGCCGCGGTGCTGATCGTCGCCGCGGCGCTGTCGGTGTTCATTGCGCTCTACAGCGCGCTGGAGGAGCGGCGCTACGACCTCGCCATCATGCGCACGCTGGGCGCGAGCCGCGGCCGGCTGTTCGGCCTGCTGCTCACCGAAGGCTTGCTGCTCACCGCGGCCGGCGGCCTGCTCGGGCTCGTGCTGGGCCATCTCGCGGCGGAGATCCTGGGCGCGTCGCTGCGCGCGGCGCGCCAGGTGGAGATCACCGGCTGGACCTTCGTGCCGGCCGAGTTGTGGCTCGTCGCGCTGGCCCTCGCCGCCGGCCTCGCGGCCGCGCTGCTGCCGGCGTGGCGCGCCTATCGCACCGACATCGCCAAGATTCTTGCGGAGGGTTGACCATGAGACTTGCTTGCCTGGCTTTGATGCTGTTCGCGGGCGCGGCCGGCGCCCAGATGCTCTCGCCGCCGATCGAGGTTCCCAAGGGCGACATCATGGCGCCGCCGCTGCCGCCGCCGGCCGCCAATCCGAAGCCGCTGCCGGAGCTGGAGGGCGTGGTGTCGTGGCGCACGCTGAAGCAGGTCGAGATGGTGAAGCTCAAGGACAAGTTCGTGCCGCAGTTCTCCGACGCTGTCGTTGCGCTGGACAAGAAGGAGGTGACCCTGCGCGGGTTCATGATGCCGCTTTCCGCCGGCGAGCAGCAGAGCCATTTCATCCTCGCCGCGCTGCCGCCGACCTGCGCGTTCTGCCTGCCGGGCGGGCCGGACTCGATCGTCGAGGTGAAGAGCAAGACGCCCGTCAAGTACACCTTCGAGCCGGTCACCGTGACCGGCCGCTTCGCGCTGATCAAGGACGACCCCATGGGGCTCATGTACCGGCTGACCGAGGCCCGCGCGGGGGCGAAGTGATGCGGCCGCGCAAGCCTTTCTTCGTTTCCGAGGTGACTTTCATGACTCCGATCCGATCGATCGTCCTGCTCCTTGCGCTGCTTCCCGCCGCGGGCGCCGCCCTCGCCGCGCCGGAAACCGATGGCCATCGTCTGATGGCCGAGGCCCACGGCGAGGCGGCGAGTTGCCTGCGCTCCGGGGCGGCGATCGGCGAGTGCGTGGCGGCGTTGGAGGCGCGGTGCGGGGGCGTCGCCGCCGGGCCGGCCTGCGGCGCGCGGGCCGACAGGAATGACGATGCCGCGCGCCGGGCGGATCGGCACGCGCGGATGTCGGCAGCCCACGCCGCGGCTGCCGCGTGCCTCGCTGCCGGCAAGCCGACGGAAACCTGCGAGAAGCAGTTGCGCGCGGATTGCCGCGGGCTCTCGGTGAACAGCCACTGCGGCATGAAGGACCATCACCACTGACGGTCCCTGGGGACGGTGCGGGGGCGGTCAGCCCGGGCAGCGCCCGTCGGCCGAGAGCCGCAGATGGCGGTGGAACCAGTCCTTGACGCGCGCGGCCGCGTGCCGGGCGGCGATCTTCTCCTCCGGCGACTGGTCGTTCCTGAAGTCGAACGCGCGCCGCGCCATCGGGTACATCTGCAGCTCCACCGGCGCGCCGCGCTCGATGAGCGCGTAGAACGTGCGGCCGTTGTTCATGCGCCGCAGCTCGAAGTCGGCGTCGCCGATCAGCATCAGCAGCGGTGTCGCCAGCTGGTTCACCTCCGGCGCGTAGCGGAACAGCTGCTGCGGCTCCGGCGCGTTGGGATCCTGGAAGTGGCCGTAGTAGGTGGCGATGGCGCCGAGATCGCGCCCGCGCTTCGCGGCCAGGCGCACCGCGTAGTAGCCGCCGCGGGATTTGCCCAGCACCGCCACCGGCCCGCGGCAGACGTCGGCGCGCTTGAGCAGCGCGTCCAGCGCCGCTTCGACGTCGGCCTCGGTCTCCGGATAGTGGCGGTCGGGCCAGCGCTCGATGAAGCGGCCCGACAGGTAGTCGGGCGCCAGCACCAGGAAGCCCTGCGCCGCGAGCGCCTCCATGTGCGCGCGGTCGACGTCGTCGAAGCCGCGCTTGGCGTGGATGTAGAGCACTGCCGGGAACGGACCGCGACCGTCCGGCCGCGTCACTTCGACGGGGACATCGACGTCGCCGGAGCGCACGTTGAGCTTCTCGGTCTGCGCGGCGAACGCCGGCATGCAAGCGAGCAGGGCCAGGGCGGCCAGTTTCCGACGCAACATGAGATTCCTCGGGTGACGGACACGGGGCTGGCGGATTCTAGCGGGTGCCGCCGCTGCCGGTCGATAGTCCCGGTGCGCCGCGGTGCATCCGAGGCTAATGATCCAGTTCGTTTCCGCGCAGCTTGTTGATCGCGTACTCCAGCAGCACCGAGGCGACCGCCAGCAGGGTGATCGAGGCCGCCACCTCCATCACGGCCAGCGCCGAGAGCTCCTTCACGTCCACCACCAGGTAGCGGGTGAGGGCCGTGATTGCCACGTAGACGAGGAAGCGCACTGGCAGCCGGTGCGTCTTGAAGTAGATCCCCACCATGGCGCCCAGCTCGAGGTAGATGAAGAGCAGCAGCAGGTCGTCGAGCTTCGCGTAGCCTTGCTGCATGATCTCGATGTAGTTCAGCGCCGCCGACCAGACGATGGACGCACCGATCACGAACAGGCCCAGCAGGTGGAACCCCGTGACCATGAGGTTGCCTACGCTCTCGACTTTGTCGCGCAAGGGATGCGTCATCGGATGCCTCCTGTCTGCTCGGATAGCAAGCGCCGCCAGAGTCTCAGCGTGAAGGCAGCCGCAGCGGCAGCCGGCGCAAGCGCACGCCGGTGGCGGCGAATACCGCGTTGGCCACCGCCGGCGCAACCACGGTGACCGGCGGCTCGCCGACGCCGCCCGGACGCTCGCGGCTGGCGGCGACGTGCACCTCGATCTCCGGCGCCTCGGGCAGCGTGAGGATCGGGTAGTCCGTGAACGTCGCGTGCCGCACCTGCCCGCCTTCGATGCGAACTTCCTCCTTCAGCGCCGCCGACAGTCCCTGCACGATGCC
>DATIUV010000303.1:0-3360 GCA_035466595.1 Pelomicrobium sp. | reverse complement strand
GCAGCGTCTCGCTGCACGTGGTGACGGAGGCGCCGTGCGACGTCCTGGTGGCCCGGCGCCCCGGCCAATGACGCCGAGTCAGGGAACTAGCAGGACGTCGCAGGGCGCGTAGTGCAGGATGTTGTCGGGGACGCTGCCCATTACGCGCTCGTCGAGGGCGCTGCCGCCGTGGCGGCCGAGGGCGACGATGTCCATCTGGGAAGCCGCGGCCTCTTCGATCAGCACCGACGCCGGGGGGCCGTGCATGACGCGGCTGTCGCCGGCCACGCCGCTCTCCCCGCGCACGCTCGCGCCGAAGCGCTGCGTTTCCTCTTCCGCGTGGGCGCGCATGATGCGCAGGTAGCCCTGCATGTCGGCGTCGGTGGCGCCGGCCAGCCGCATGCGGCCCTCCATCGGGATCTGGAACGCGTGCAGCAGCCGCTGTTGCGCGGCGGGAAACGCGGTGGCGGCGAAGCGGACCGCCCGCTCGCAGGCCGGCGAGAAATCGACGCCGACCAGGATGTCCGCATAGGGGCGGGCGGCCGGAACCCGCGACACCAGCACCGGCAGGCGGGCCTGCTGCAGCAGCTTCAGCGCCGTGCTGCCGAGCACCAGATCCTTGAGCCAATGCTCGCCGCGGGCACCGAGCACCAGCAGATCCGGCGCTTCGTCGGCGATCAGCTGGCGCAGGCCGTTCCCGACGCTGTCCTCGCAGGCGAGCAGGCGGGTGCGCACGGCGCAGTCGGCGGCGACGCGCTTGCGCGTTTCCTCGAGGCGCGCGTTGGCCGTGTCCTCCGGCTCGCCATAGCTCCACTCGCCGCGCTGGAACAGGCGCCTGGCGTTCTGCCAGGCGCGGTTGTCGAAGACGTGAACGACGAGCAGCTCGGCGCCGTGCTCGGCGGCGAGCGCCGCGCTGCGCCGCACGGCGTTGTCGGCGGCGGCGGAAAAGTCGGTGGCGGCCATGATGCGCTTGAGCTGGGCCATGCGTTCTCCTTTGCGTTTTCGGACCGGAATGAAGTGCCGCGCCCGGACCTCTGGATTCAGTTTGACAGCCGGGTCCCGACGGCGGTTTGCGTCAGGTCAGGAAATTGTCCGGGGCGCTATTTCCAGATGTCGACGGTCTTGCCTTCCTCGCGCATCTTGTCGGCGCGGGCCTGGATGAAGCGCTGGAAGCTGGGCTGCTGCCGGTAGCCCTTGCCGGCGACGTAGTCGAGCGCCGACTGCACGTGGAAGCGCCTGAGGTAGGCCTCGATGCGGAAGACCTCCTTGCCGCGCTCGTCGAAGAACACCACCGACGGCGACCAGCCGACCTTGAGCGCTTGCGCCCATTCCGCCTCGGTCGTGCGGCCGCCGGTCGGCGTCACCACCGGCGCGCTGCCGTGCAGATCGACGCGGGCGACGTCGAAGCGCGCGAGCAGCTTGAGCGTGTCGGGATCCTTGAGCGCGCCGGCGTGCAGTTCGTCGCAGGCCGCGCACTGCTTCTGCTCGAAGAACACCGCGAGCGGCTTCTGCGCCGGCACCTTGTCCCGCTGCAGCACGAGCGGCGGCTTCATGAAGAACGGCTCGTCGTGCAGCTTGCCGGAGGCCGGCGCGCCGGCCGCCTTGGCGAGGTACTCGGCGTAGGCGACCTTGCCCTCCATCTTCCGGCTGGCGTAGTCGAGCGCGGCGCGGAACTTGTGCGGCGGGTAGTAGCCGTTGGCGCGGATGATGACGGTGCCCTTCTCGTCGAAGAACAGCAGCGTCGGCGTGTATTGCACCTTGAGCATCGCGGCGAAGTCCTTCTCGGGCCGCGCCTTGCCGTCGAGCCAGGTCACCTGGCGGTCGCCCCAGAGGTTGATGGCGACGACATCGAAGTGCTTGCGCGTGGTATCGACGATGTCCTTCTGGCTGAAGTTGACCTTCATCAGCTCGGCGCAGTAGGGGCAGCCGTCCTGGCCGAAATAGACGATCAGGCGCTTGCCGGCCGCCGCGGCGTCGGCGATGTCCTCTTTGAAGTCGAGGAAGGTTTCCTTGAACCACGCGGGGTGCTCGATCGCGAACGGGCTGGGATTCAGGGCCTCGGCGCGCTGTTCGGCGGCGCCGGCAGCGCCGATGCCGCAAAGCAGCACGAGGGCGAGGGCGGGCGTGCGGGCCATGTCTCCTCCTTGTCATTGTCGTTGTCCAGCGGTTTGACGCTGGCTGGTCACCGGGGTTCGCCGCCGCGGTTCGCATCCGTCCGCGCCGGGCCGCGACGCCGCTCTCGGGCGACCGTGGGTTAGGCTCTATACTCGCCGCTTCGGGCTTCGTACGGCAACCGGCATGGGCTACAAGCGCGCGGCGCGGATTCTGTTCGTGGGCTCCGGCGAATGGCCGGCGCTCGCGGCTGCCGCGGCGCGGCGCGCGGGCGGCGGGTGGGTCGAGGCGCGGGTCGCGGCGACGCGCGACGTCGCGGACGACGCACAGGCGCTGGCATGGGCGGACCTCGTCGTCACGCTGGACGCCGCCGCCGACGCGGCGGTTCGGCGGGAGGGGCCCGCTGCGCGCGTGCGGCGAGCGGACAGCGACGCGCGCGACGCGAAGGCGGCGATCGAACGGGAAATCGAAGGCATCGTGGGAGGATTAAAGATGCTGCAGAAGAACGACGGCCTGGCGGGCGTGCCGCCGGCGCCGGAAGGCGACTCGCCGGAGCAGGTGGCGGCGTGGCGCAAGCTGCTGCGTCCGGCGCTGATCGCCCGGCGCGGCGCGATGGCGGACGACGAGCGCGAGCGGGCCGACCGTGGCATCACGTTCGCGCTGGCGGAGATGCTGCCCCTCGCTGCCGGCTGGATCGTCGGCTTCTGCTGGCCGTACAAGGGCGAGTACGACGCGCGCTTTCCGGTGCGGACATTGCGCGAGCGCGGCGCGCAAGCCGCGCTGCCGGCCGTCGTCGACAAGCGCGGGCCGCTGGAATTCCGCCGCTGGTGGCCCGGCGCGCCGATGCGCGAGGAGGTCTACGGCATCCCGGTGCCGGACGGCACGGCCGTGGTGACCCCCCACGTCGTGCTGGTGCCGCCGGTGGCGTTCGACGACGCCGGCTATCGCCTCGGTTACGGCGGCGGCTACTTCGACCGGACGCTCGCGGCGGCCGAGCCGCGGCCCATTGCGGTATGCGTCGCCTACGAGCTGCAGCGCGTAGGCTCGACGCATCCTCAGCCCCACGATCTGCCGATGGATTTCATCGTCACCGAGGCGGCGATCCGCGTGGTGGACGCCGCCGGCGCCCGTCGCGTCGGCTTGGACGAAGCGCGGGAGCGGTTTGCGGCGCTGGCGGCGGCGCGCAGGCTGCCCGCGGTGTCGAGCGCGGGCTTCAGCTCGCCGCCCTGCTACGCGAAGGACTTTCCCGGCTATTTCGGCGAGACCTAG
>DATIUV010000302.1:0-4140 GCA_035466595.1 Pelomicrobium sp. | reverse complement strand
CAGCGTGCTGGGCGACATCGTCAACGGCGAGCCGGTGGTGGTGGGGCCGCCGCGGCTGTTCTACTTCGACACTGGCTATTCGAGCTTCAAGTCGACGCAGGCGTCGCGGCAGACCGTGGTGTATCAGGGCGCCAACGACGGCATGCTGCACGCCTTCGACGCCAACACCGGCGCCGAGCTGTGGGCGTACGTACCGAACCGCGTGTTCCCGACGCTGCGGAACCTTTCCGACAAGGACTTCTTCAGCCACCTTTACTACATCGACGGCACGCCGACCACGGCGGACGTCAACATGAACAACACGGCGGGCTTCGTCGGCGTCACGCCCGAGCCGACCCCCGACTGGCGCACGATCCTGGTGGGCGGCCTGCGCAAGGGCGGCTTCGGCTACTACGCGCTGGACATCACCACGCCGGGCGCGCTGAACGAGGGGCAGCTCGCCTCCAAGGCGCTGTGGGAGTTCCCGAAGAACACCACGAACGCGACGCTGGCGAAGAACGTCGGCTACAGCTACGGCAAGCCGATCATCGTCAAGACGCGCGCGGCCGGGTGGGTGGTCGTGGTGAGTTCCGGCTACAACAACGGGGACACCACCGGCGGCGACGGCAAGGGCTACCTCTTCGTGCTCAACCCGGTGAACGGTGACGTGATCGCGACGCTGTCGACCGGTGTTGGCAGCAACACCGATCCGAGCGGGCTCGGGCCGATCTCGGCCTATGTCGACAACGGCGAAGTGGACCCGACGGTGGAATACGTCTACGGCGGCGACCTCAAAGGCAACGTCTGGCGCTTCGATCTGTCGGGGACGACGACGGCGTCGTGGAGCGTGAAGAAGCTCGCGACCCTCGTCGACGCGGCAAACGTGCCCCAGCCGATCACGGCGGAGCCCGAGCTTGGCGTGATCAAGAACAGCCGCATGATCTTCATCGGCACCGGCAAGTATTTGGGCGAGAGCGACATCCCGGGCCGGCCGACGGCGACCGCGCAGGCGACGCAGACGCAGACCATGTACGCGCTGAAGGACGATCTCAGCGCGTCGCCGGAGATCACGCCGCTGCGCTCGAGCCTGGTGCAGCAGGTCATCAACAAGAGCGGCACCACCGCGACCATCACCAACAACACGGTGGACCTGAGCACCAAGCGCGGCTGGTACATCGATCTGCCGGACAAGGGCGAGCGGATCTTCACCAACCCGCAGCTCGCGCTCGGCACGCTGGTGTTCACCAGCAACATCCCGGATGGCCTGGACGCGTGCATCCCGGGCGGCAGCAGCTGGGCGTGGACCGTGAACTACGAGACCGGCAGCGTGATCCCGGGCTCGACGCAGCCGCAGGGCATCTCGCTGGGCAGCACGCTGGCCAGCCGGGCGGTGGTGGTGAAACTGCCGAGCGGCAAGGTCGTCGGCCTGATCCGCAAGTCGGACGCAACGACCACGGGCGTCGACGTGCCGACGAGCGGCTCGGCGGTGATCGGCAAGCGGGTGTCCTGGCGGGAGATCGTCCAGGAGTAACCCGGACCGAAGTCTGACCCCAAGCGGGGATCGCGGCGGAAAGCCCGATCCCCGTTTTCTTTCCTACCTCTGCGCGGCCGCCTCGAGGCCCTTGGGCAAAGGGAACACGACCGCCTCGGCAACGCCGGTCACTTCCTGCACCGATCCCGCGCCGAGCGCGCGCAGCCGGGTTACGACTTCCTGGACCAGCACCTCGGGGGCGGAGGCGCCGGCGGTGACCCCGACGGCGGTGGCGGCGTCGATCCAGGCCGGGTCGACCTGGCTGGCCTGGTCGACGAGGTAGGCGCGGGCGCCGGCCGACTCCGCCACTTCGCGCAGGCGGTTGGAATTGGAGCTGTTGGGCGAGCCGACGACGATGACGACGTCCGCCTGCCGGGCCAGCACTTTGACCGCATCCTGGCGGTTCTGGGTGGCGTAGCAGATGTCGTCCTTGCGCGGCCCGACGATGCCGGGAAATCGCCGCTTGAGCGCGGCGATGATGCGCGAGGTGTCGTCCACCGACAGCGTGGTCTGGGTGACGAAGGATAGGCTTCCCGGGTCGGCCACCTGCAGCCGTTCCACGTCGGCCTCATTCTCCACCAGGTAGATACCGCCGTCGCACTGGCCCATCGTGCCTTCCACCTCGGGATGGCCGCGGTGGCCGATCATCACCACCTCCCGGCCTTGGCCCCGGATGCGCGCCACCTCGACGTGCACCTTGGTCACCAGCGGACAGGTGGCGTCGAAGACGCGGAAACCGCGCTCGGCGGCTTCCTGCCGCACCGCCTGCGACACGCCATGGGCGCTGAAGATGACGACGCTGCCGGGCGGCACGTCGGCCAATTCCTCGACGAAGACCGCGCCCTTGCGGCGCAGGTCGTCGACCACATAGCGGTTGTGCACCACCTCGTGGCGCACGTACACCGGCGCGCCGTGGATCGCGAGCGCGCGCTCGACGATCTCGATGGCGCGATCGACGCCGGCGCAGAAGCCGCGGGGGTTGGCGAGAAGCAGGTTCATGGGAGCCGGATCCGTCAGGGAGCTGTCTTTTGTTGGATGTGATGATATCGCCGGGGTTCGCAAAAGCCGACCCCCCGACGGTCAGGGTTATTGCCCGATCGCGACGACTTCCACCTCAAACACCACGTCGCAGCCGGCGAGCGGATGGTTGAAGTCCACGCGTACCCGCTCGCCGTCGACGGCGACGACGGCACCCGCCAGCGTATCGCCGCTCGGCAGCGTGAACTCCAGCAGCTGGCCCGGCGCGGGCGCGAGGTGATCGGGAAACTCGGCCAGCGGGACGTCCTGTTCCAGCTCGGGGTTGGACGAGCCGAAGGCCTGCGGCAGCACGAACGTCGCGCGCTGGCCGGGCGCGAGCCCCTCTACCGCTTCCTCGAGGGACGGATGCAGGTCGCCGGCGCCGAGCGTGACGGTGACGGGCTCGCCGTCGAGCGAGTTGACGATCTCGGCGCCCTCCGTGCTGGAGAGCCGGTAGCGCAGCGAGACGCGGTCGCCGGGCCGTGCGCCGAGGGGAGCGCTCATGTCCGTCCCCGGCCGCGGAAGGCGTCCCAGACCAGCAGCGCGGCGCCGCAGGTGATGGCGCTGTCGGCGGCGTTGAACGCCGGCCAGTGCCAGCCGGCGGCGTGGAAGTCGAGGAAATCGACCACGTGGCCAAGTGTTACGCGGTCCCACAGGTTGCCGAGCGCGCCGCCGAGAATCAGCCCGAGCGCGACGCAGAACAGGCGGTCGGTGCGGTGCCGGTGGAGCAGCCAGAGGATCAGCACCGAGGCGGTCACCGCGATGCCGATGAAGAGCTCCCGCTGCCAGCCGGACGCGCCGGCGAGGAAACTGAACGCGGCGCCGGGATTGAAGGTGAGCACGAGGTTGAAAAATGCGGTGACCGGGACGACGTCGCCGGGCGCCAGCACCGCCTCCACCCAGCGCTTGGTGGCGAAGTCGACGGCGAAAACGACCGCCGCGATGGCCAGCCCGACCGCGAGCCCGGCGCCGGCGCGAGCCCCCTCAGGCATAGGTGCGTGGCTCGCCGTCGCCGAACAGGTTGGCGACGCAGCGGCCGCACAGCGCCGGATGCTTCGGATCCGCGCCGACGTCGGCGCGATAGTGCCAGCAGCGCTCGCACTTGCGGTGCGGCGAGGCGATGGCCGCGATGCCTTCGTCTTCCGCGCGCTCCACCTTCACCGCCTCGGCGTGGGAAGTGAGCAGCACCAGCCGCAGGTCGTCGCCGAGGGACGCCACGACGTCGTAATCCGGAGCGCGCAGCCGGACCTCGACGCTGGCGGCGAGCGACGAGCCGATCTCGCTGGCGACGCGCAGCTCCTCCAGCCGCTTCTGCACGTCGGCGCGCACCCGGCGGATCACGGACCAGCGCGCCTCCAGGGCATCGGCGTCCGCCACCGGCGGCAGCTCGTGCCAGGTGTGCAGGAACACGCTGTCGTCGTCGCTGCCGGAGAGCACCGCCCAGACTTCTTCTGCCGTGAACGACAGGATCGGCGCGAACAGCCGCGCCAGGCTGTGGGCGATGTGGTGGAGCGCCGTCTGCGCAGCGCGCCGCGGCCGGCCGTCGGCGGCGGCGGTGTAGAGCCGGTCCTTGAGCACGTCGAGGTAGAAGGCGCTCATCTCCACGGCGCAGA
>DATIUV010000301.1:0-4743 GCA_035466595.1 Pelomicrobium sp. | reverse complement strand
TGTACACGTTGAGCGCCACCGCGGTGATGATCTCGACAATCTCGCCGTCGCTGTAGCCGGCGGCGCGCACCGCGTCGAACTCGGCGGTGGTGACCTCGCCGCGGTGCTCATTGAGCGCCTTGGCGAACGCCACCGCCGCCGCGGCCCTGGCGTCGCCGGAGCCGCCCTGCCGGTTGAGCAGCATCTCCTCGTTGGAAAGCCCGGCGTGGCGGCCGATGGCGGTATGGGCGGAGACGCAGTACTGGCAGCCGTTCTCCTCGGCCACCACCAGCGCGATGCGCTCCTGGGTCGCCTTGTCGAGGGCGGCCGCGCCCATGGGGCCGTACAGGCCGAGGAAGGCCCCCAGCGCCTTCGGCGAGTTGGCCAGCACGCGGATGAAGTTGGGGACGATGCCGAGCTGCCGCTGGACGGCGTCCAGCAGCTCCTTGGCTTCGCCGGCGGCGGTTTTCGGGTCGACGACGTTGATGCGAGACATGGTTGCTTCCTTTCACTGATTTGGGTTGGCTCACGGCCGATGGGCCGTGCGGAAGGCATTCTCGGCGGTGCCTGGGGGAGCAATAAATGGGCAAAATGACATTTGACTGTTGCGCAAACCGGCGTAATCTGCCGGCATGGACAAGCTGCACGCGATGGCCGCGTTCGTGCAGATCGCCGAACGCGGCAGCCTCACCGCCGCGGCCGATGCGCTCGGCACCTCGCTCTCGTCGGTGGTGCGCACGCTGGCGGCGCTCGAGACCACGCTCGGCGTGCGCCTGCTCAACCGCACCACCCGCCGCATCGCGCTGACCGAGGAGGGCCGCGACTACCTCGAGCGCTGCCGCCGCATCCTGGCCGACATCGAGGAGGCGGAGCTCGCGCTCGGCGCCGCCGACCCGGATCCCGGCGGCGTGCTGCGGGTGACGGCGCCGGTGCTCTTCGGCCAGCTGCACGTGGCGCCTGCCGTCGCGGGCTTTCTCGCGCGCCATCGGCGGATGCAGGTCGAGCTGACGCTGCTCGACCGCGTGGTGAACCTGGTCGACGAGGGTATCGACGTCGCCGTGCGCATCGGCGCGCTGGCGGACTCGTCGATGGTGGCGGTGCCGGCCGGACACATCCGCCGCGTCGTCGTGGCGAGTCCCGCGCTGCTGAAGGCGGCCGGCACGCCAAAGCGCCCGCAGGACCTGTCACGGCTGCCGTGCGTGCGTTTCACCGCGCTGATGCCGGGCACGACCTGGCACTTCGTCGATGCCGGCAAGCCGCTCGCGGTCCAGGTCAACGGCCCGTTCGCGTGCAACCAGGCCGCAGCGTGCGTGGACGCCTGCGTTGCCGGGCTCGGGTTCGGGATGTTCATTTCCTACCAGGTGCGGCGGGCGCTGGCAGCGAAGGAGCTGCGCGAAGTCCTGCGCGCGTTCGAGCCGCCGCCGCTGCCCGTGAGCCTCGTGTACCCGCACGCAAAACTGCTATCCGCGCGGGTGCGGGCGTTCGTCGACTTCACCGCCGAGGCGCTGCGGCGGGAGCTGGCTACAACGCGATGACCTGCACGTTGACGATCAGCACCGGCAGCTGGGGCGCGCCGATGAAGCTGCCGGACACGGGCGGCACCGTCTCCGGATGGCGCGCCACGGCGACCGGGATGTGCCGGTTGCCCGTCAGCTCGCCCGAGGTCGGGTCGAAGCCCTTCCAGCCGGGACCCGGCAGATAGACCTCGGCCCAGGCGTGGGTCGACGCGTTGCCGGCCTCGGTCGCGGAGCCGTGCGAATAGCCGCTCACGAAGCGCGCCGCCAACCCCAGGTAGCGGCAGGCGTCGATGTACAGCGCGGCGTAGTCGCGGCACGAGCCGCGGCGCGACGCCAGCGTCTCGGTGGGCCGCTGCACGCCCTCCTCCTCGCGCACGACGTACTCGAACCCGGTGGCGATCGCGCGGTTCATGAGGTCCAGCAGCACGTAGGTCTCCACCGGGCCGCTGCCGAAGTTGAAGCCCTTCACCCACTCCTGCACCGCTTTGCGGCAGTTGGGATAGGCGGGCTGCTGATAGGGCAGCAGGTCGGCGCGCTCGTCCACCAGGTAGTGGAACGGATAGTTGAGCGCGTACTCCTCCACCAGAAAGTCCAGCGGGTCGCTCTCGTAGTGCGCGATCACGGCTTCACTCGCGATGCTGAGCCGGTTGGCCGGCTCGCTGAAGCGCACCACGGCCACGGAGTTGTCAAACACGTCGCGGTGCCACTTCACCGAATGCGCGGGAGAGATATCGAGCTTCGAGGACTCGATGTGCACGTCGTGGCCCTCGCGCGGCCGCACCAGCAGCCGGTGCGGCTCCAGCGTGACGACGCCGCCGAACTGGTACTCGGTGAGATGGTTGATCCTGAGGCGCTGCATGGCGAAGGGCGCAAATCCTGCAAGACGCGGGGGCGCCGTCAGTTTACGGGAAGGCTGCGTTCCATCGCCATCGCGGGCTCGACGCCAAGTCGGGCGAGGAGCCGCGCCGCGGTGGGCGCGGCGGCGACGATGGCCTCCTTGTCGCGCTTCGCCAGCGCCTTGAAGCGCCGCTCGGCCGCCAGCGCCAACGCCCGCTCGCCTATGCGCACCTGGTAGACAAGGAGCAGCGGACCCTTGCCGCGCAATGCCTTGGCGCCGCGCGCGGTTCCACGGGCGTGCTCGCTGAACCGGCGCCGGACGTCGGTGGCGATGCCGGCGTAGAGCGCATTGGCGCGAGTGCGCAGCAGGTACAGGCTCCAGTCCGCCATGGGCTAGTCGAGGACCCTTCCCCGCAGCGCCTTCACACGGGCGCGGCGCACCTTGCTCTCGATGCGGCGCTTGCGCGAGGCCTGCGTCGGCCTGGTGGCGATGCGCTTGCGCCGCGGCACCGCGACGCTCTTCACCAGCTCGGCCAGCCGCGCCAGCGCGTCCTCGCGATTCTTCTCCTGCGTGCGGAAGCGCTGCGCCTTGATCACGATCACGCCATCCTTGGTGATGCGCGCGTCCGACAGCCGCAGCAGCCGCTCCTTGTAGAAATCCGGCAGCGACGAGGCCTGGATGTCGAAGCGCAGGTGCACCGCGCTCGCCACCTTGTTGACGTTCTGCCCGCCGGCGCCCTGGGCGCGCACGAAGGCGATCTCGATCTCGCTGTCGGGAATGGAAACGTGGTTGGAAATCTGAAGCATGCTTCCGAGTATACGGCTCGGGCCGCGGGCTTGCAGGGCCGCTCGGCGGCGTCAGGCCGGCGCCGCGCGCTTGAGCGAACTGCGCCGCCACAGCCACACGCCGCCGAGATAGAGCAGCAGCGGCACGATCCACATCATCATCTCCAGCGGCCAGAGGTTGTGGGAGGTGGGATCGCGGGCCACGTCCCACACCACCGTGCCCACCTTCACCAGGAACACGGCGCAGACGATCAGCGCGTGGGTCTTCCAAGGGCGCTCCCAGGTCCACACCGCCCACACCGGCAGCACGAGCGCCGCCAGCGGCAGCACGAACACGATGACGATGAGGAATGCGCGCAGCAGCAGGTTCTCGACCCAGGTCTCCTCGGCCGCCGCTTTCGCCTGCGCGGCCTGGCCGGCTGCCTGCCGCTGCATCTCCCGGTCCTTGATCCAGGCGTTGACCCAATCCGGCAGCGGCGCCTGGCTGCGCGGCGTGCCCGGCAGGTGCAGCAGCGCGACCGGTACGCTGGCCACCCAGTCGGGCGGCTGTTGCCAATGCGTCGTTTCGCGCCAGATCGGCAAGCGGATCTCGTCCACCTGGACCGGCTCCTTCTGGCTGACGAAGAAGAAAGCGGTGCCGGAGTGCGTGCCCGCCTCGAAATGGTTCTGGCCGCTGTTGCCGATGGGCAGCTTCGCGCCGCGCGCGTACGCCTCGATGCCGACGCGCACCTTTTCCGGCGTCTCGATACGGTACTGGAGATAGAACGAGTCGCGGCCGGTCAGATTGGCATCCGGCGCGGGGTGGGTATTGAGGACGCTGACGACGGGCGCCTGCGACCAGGCGGACGCAGCGGCGCCGTACAGCAGTAACCCGAGGATTGCCGCGCAGCCGCTTTCACGCCAGCCCATGGATCGCCTTTCCCGTGCGCCGGAGCCGCCGGCGCATTGAAACCAAACTAGCACGGGATCAGACCGTCGCCGCGGAACCGCCGCCGGACGGCTTACGACGACCGCCGAGCGGTCGTCAGCCACTTCGCAGGCGCTTGGGCGCGGCCGAGGAGAAATCGACGCACGACCGAGATCTGGTCGTCGCCCATCAGCCACGGCACGTGGCGATGCCGTCGAACTCGACCAATTGCGCTCGCAGCCCGCGGATCTGCATCTCGCGCGCGACCGCATCGAGCAGCATGTCCGATTCCGCGATACGGAGGCCGAAATCTCGCGAGACGCTCGTCACCGCGGCGCAGGCAGGGGTCCAGGAAATTTAAGCGTTACAAACCCTGGATTCCGGCATTCGCCGGATTGACGAGACCTTGTACCCGGCGTCCGCTGGAATCGCGAGACGCTCGTCACCCCGGCGCAGGCCGGGGTCCAGGAAATTCAAGCGTTACAAACCCTGGATTCCGGCATTCGCCGGAATGACGGGACCTTGTACCCGGCGTCCGCTGGAATCGCGAAACGCTCGTCACCCCGGCGCAGGCCGGGGTCCAGGAAATTTAAGCGTTACAAACCCTGGATTCCGGCATTCGCCGGAATGACGAGACCTTGTACCCCGGCGCACGCCGAAATCCCAAGTCGTCACCCCGGCGCACGCCGAAATCCCAAGTCGTCACCCCGGCGCACG
>DATIUV010000300.1:0-9254 GCA_035466595.1 Pelomicrobium sp. | reverse complement strand
GCGCGGCTGCAGCGGGCCCGGGCCGAGGAAGTCGGCGTCGAGGGCGACGATGCGCCGCGCGGCTTCGAGGCGCAGGACGGCCCGGCGCGGCGCGCCGAACGCGATCTGTGCGCCGGTGGTGGCGTTGTCGCTCGCCGCCGGCTCGTGCACGTGCCAGCGCGCCTGCGGCAGCTCGTCGAGCAGCGCGGCGATCTGCGCGGTGAGCGTCGGCGAAGTGACGCGGCCGGTGAGCAGATGCAGCCCCCGGCCGTCGGATTGCTGCCATCGCGCGCGCTGCGCCGCCAGCGCCTGCAGGAAGCCGTCCCAGGTCGCCGGCTCGCCGCGGTGGGCCGCGCCGCGCGAGCGCCCCGGATCCCACAGGTCCAGCACCGCGGCCTGCGCGTGAATGCCGGTGCCGCCGAGGCTTGCGGGATGGCGCGGATTGCCCTCCACCTTGGTCGGGCGGCCCATGACCGACTTGACCAGCACGCCCTGCGCGTAGCCGTCGAAGGGCAGCGCGGTGGCGTAGTAGAGTGCCTCGGCCGGCACGATCTCCTGCGGCGAGCGCGCGTACGGCACGATCTTCTCCGGCGGCGGGCGCGTGCAGCCGGCCAGCCCGGCCAGCGCGAGCGATGCGCCGGCGAGCTTGAGGAAGCGCCGGCGGTCGGCGCGGAACGACCCGGCGAGCGCCGGAAACTCGGCTTCGACGAACGCGCGGAACTCGGCGGTGTCGGCCAGCTCCTCGAGCCCGCGCCACAGGCCGGCGTCCGGCGCGAGGCGGCGCAGCCGCGCGATGGCGTCGGAGGGCATGCGGCCGGGATCGTTCATGCGCGCGGCTCCATTCAGCGGTGGCAGATCGAGCAGTCGGTGAGGCGCTCGACGCGGATGCCGTACTCGCGCACCAGGCGGCGGCCGAGCGCCGGTTGATCCTGCGGCTGCCAGGCCATGTCGAAAACGCGCTCGCGCGGGCGCAGGTATCGTTCCGGGGCCCGATGGCAGGCGAGGCACCACTGCATGTCGAGCGTGCGCGCGCGCCAGGTGAGCGGCATGCGGTCGACGCGCCCGTGGCAGGTCACGCAGCCCACGCCCTTGGCGACGTGGATGCCGTGGTCGAAGAACACGAAGTCGGGCAGATCGTTGACGCGGTTCCACGCGAGCGTGCGCTCGCCGCGCATCGCCGCGCGCAGCGGCGCCAGCATCGGGCTGTCCTGGTAGAGCTGCGAGTGGCAGGTCATGCACGTATGGATCGGCGGAATGCCCGCGAAGCTCGAGTCCTCGACGCTGGTGTGGCAGTAGCGGCAGTCGATGCCGTCCTCGGCGACGTGGTGCTTGTGGCTGAACGGCGCCGGCTGCGCGATCGGCTCGCCGGCGTCGGCATTGCCGGGCAGGCCCGCGTGCCACGCGAACACGCCGCCGGCGACGAGTATGAGTGCGCCCAGCAGCGCCAGCCTGAGCTTGAGGTCGGCGCCGCGGCCGAAGATCTGCGCCATGCCGCTCCAGGTTCATCGCGCCCCTCGGTCCCGGATCGACGGGTACCCGTGGCGCGGAATTGCTGCTCGGTCGAAGGTCGGAAGCGGGCGGTGCGGTGTGCCGCCGCCGGCGGCGCAAGCTCCGCCGCGAGAAACGCGGTGCGTATCTGGAAGTGCGACCCGCGGCCGAGCGCCGATGTTCCGGCGCCGGGGTTGCGCCCGCGGATGACAGGGGAATTCGGCGAAGAATCAGCGGCGCGAGGCAACGCCCCGCCGCATGCTGCGCTAGCGCAAGGGGCGCGCCGCGGTACCGGGGCGCGTCAGGCCGTCGAGGCCAACGGCTGCGCCGCGGCCGCCTCGCGCAGCAGCCAGTCGCGGAAGGCGACGACCTGCGGCCGCTCGGCCACCGCCTCGTCGCAGACGAAGTAGTAGGCGAAGCCGGATTCGACCTCGACATCGAACGGCGCCACCAGATCGCCGGCGGCGATGTCGTCCGCCACCAGCGGCTTCACGCCGAGCGCGACGCCGAGGCCGTCGACGGCGGCGTCGATGGCCAGCGCCGAGTTGGTAAAGCGCGGCCCGCGCGCCGGGTCGACGCCGCTCACGCCGGCGGCCTTGAGCCAGGCCTCCCACGACAGCCGTTCGGCGACGTCGCGCACCGTGTCGTCGTGCAGCAGCGTGTGGTGGCGCAGGTCCTCGGGCGTGGCGAGCGGCTTGCTGCCCCGGAGCAGGCGCGGGCTGCACACCGGCGCGTAGGCGGCGTCGAACAGCCAGTCGATGCGCGCGCCGGGATAGCGGCCCCGGCCGAAGCGGACCGTGACCAGCGTGTCCTCGTTGCTCTCGCCGGACTCCGCCTCCGGTGGCTGGCCGCCGGCCCCGCCGTCGTCGATCGCGCCGACGGCGGAGGAGATGCGCAACTTGATCTCGGGATGCCGCTCCGTGAAGCGGTACAGCCGCGGCACCAGCCAGCGGGCGGCGAACAGCGGCGGCGCGCTGACCGCCAGCGGCCCGGCGCGGGCGTGGCTGCGGGTGCGCTCCACCGCGACGGCCAGCGAATCGAAGGCTTCCTGCACTTTGGGCAGCGCGGCCTTGCCGGCGTCGGTGAGCTCCAGCGCGCGGGTGAGGCGGCGGAAGAGCTTCACCTCGAGTTGCTCCTCGAGCGCCTTCACCATGTGGCTGATCGCCGCCGGGGTGACGTGCAGCTCCTCCGCCGCCTTCTTGAAGCTCAGGTGGCGGGCGGCGGCTTCGAACGCGCGGAAGGCGTTCAGCGGCGGAAGACGGTAGGCCATCAGCTCACAGGTTAGTTCAACTAATTCATCGCATGATAAATCATTGGTTGTTGCATTGCATCATCGCCCCTATAAAGAATCTCAACGCGCCATGACGCAGAAGCCCGGCCAGCCCGGCCGGCCCGTCAGGCGGAAGGAAGCAAGGTAAACGAAATGAGCTACTTGGAATCGCAAACCCTGATCTACCAGGCCAAGGCACTGCGGGCCCGGGTCATCCGGGAACTCGCGGTTTCCCTGGCGGAACGAATCAAGCGGGTTTACCGGAAGGCGGTCGTCGCCGAGCAGGCGCGGGCGCGCCGGTCCGGAACCGTGGCCTGCTGAGCGGGCCCAACTGAACCGAGCGCTCCCGGGCAACCGGCGGGCGCGCGGGCGTCGGTCTGTTTTCTCCTCCTCCTCCTCCAGACCGATGTCTCAAGGGGTGCCACTGCGGCACCCCTTTTTTTTCAGACGCTTGCGTGTGAGCGAGCGCTCACGCGGAGAGCCGGTCGCGCCAGGGTCCGGGGCCGTTCGGGTCGATGCCGAGGCGCGCCGGGGCTGACCGGTACACTGAAGGCTCCACTTCCCCGTCGGCGTGGAGCCCGGCCAGCGCCGCAAGGGCGATGTGCTGCCGGTCCACCCCGAAGAACCGGCGCAGGTTCGCGCGGGTGTCGCTGCGGCCGAAGCCGTCGGTGCCCAGCACCGTGAAGCGGCGGCCGGTGGGCAGGTACGGCGCCACCAGGCTCGGCACCGCGCGCACGTAATCGCTGGCGGCGACGACGGGTCCCGCGGTGGGAGCCAGGCAGCGCTCCACCCAGCTGACCCGCGGCTCCGCCCCGCCGGCCAGCCGGTTGTGCCGCTCGGCTGCCAAGGCGTCGCGCTGCAGCTCGGTGAAGCTGGTCACGCTCCAGACGTTGGCGCGCACGCCGAACTCCCGCTCCAGCAGCTCCGCGGCCGCGATCGCCTCGCGCAGGATGGTGCCGCTCGCGAGCAGCTGCACCTGTGCGCTTTCACCCTCTCCCATCGAGGGCGAGGAGGCAGGGCGCAGCAGGTACATCCCGCGCAGGATGCCCTCCGCGGCGCCGGCCGGCATCGCCGGGTGCGCGTAGTTCTCGTTCATGATGGTGACGTAATAGAACACGTCCTCCTGCGCTTCCAGCATGCGCCGCGTGCCGTCCTGCAGGATCACCGCGAGCTCGTAGCCGAAGCAGGGATCATAGGCGCGGCAGTTCGGGATCGTCGCCGCGATCAGGTGCGATGAGCCGTCCTGGTGCTGCAGCCCTTCGCCCGAGAGCGTCGTGCGGCCCGCGGTGGCGCCCATCAGGAAGCCGCGCGAGCGCGAGTCGGCCGCCGCCCAGATCAGGTCGCCGATGCGCTGGAAGCCGAACATCGAGTAGAACGTGTAGAACGGCAGCATCGGCGCGCCGTGCGCCGAGTACGCGGTCGCCGCCGCCAGCCACGACGAGATCGCGCCGGCCTCGGAGATGCCCTCCTCGAGGATCTGGCCGTCCTTGGCCTCCTTGTAATAGAGCAGCTCGTCGCGGTCCTCGGGGTCGTAGGTCTGGCCGACCGACGAGTAGATCGCCACCTGCCGGAACAGCGACTGCATGCCGAAGGTGCGCGCCTCGTCGGCGACGATCGGCACCACGCGGCTGCCGATCTTCTCGTCCTTGAGCATCTGGCCGAGCCACTGCACGAACAGCATCGTGGTCGACTGCTCGCGCTCGTTCGATCCCTCGAGGAAGCGCGCGAACGTCTCCAGGGCGGGCACCTCGATCTTCGGCCCGTGCGTCGTGCGCGCCGGCAGGTAGCCGCCCAGCGCGCGGCGCTTGGCGTGCAGGTACTTCAGCTCCGGGCTGTCGTCGGCGGGCTTGAAGAATTTCAGCGCGCGCACGTCGGCGTCGGAGAGCGGCAGGTTGAAGCGGTCGCGGAACGCGAGCAGCGCGTCGTCCTCCAGCTTCTTCGCCTGGTGCGCGCCCATCCTGCCCTGGCCCCAGTGGCCCATGCCGTAGCCCTTCTTGGTCTGCACCAGGATCACGGTCGGCTGCCGGCGCGTGTGGACCGCGGCGTGGTAGGCGGCGTGGATCTTGAGCGGGTCGTGGCCGCCGCGGCGCAGGCGGTCGATGTCGGTGTCGGAGAGGTCCGCCACCAGCCGCTGCAGCTCCGGATACTTGTTGAAGAAATGCTCGCGGTTGAAGCGCCCGTCGGTGGCGGCGTACTTCTGCAGCTCGCCGTCCACCGTCTCGTGCAGGCGCTTCAGCAGGACGCCGTCCTTGTCGCGCGCGAACAGCGGGTCCCAGTCGGAACCCCACAGCACCTTGATCACGTTCCAGCCGGCGCCGGTGAAGAGCCCCTCCAGCTCCTGAACGATGGCGCCGTTGCCGCGCACCGGCCCATCGAGCCGCTGCAGGTTGCAGTTGACGACGAAGACCAGGTTGTCGAGCTCCTCGCGCGCGGCGAGCGACAGGCCCGCCAGCGCCTCCGGCTCGTCCATTTCGCCGTCGCCGACGAACGCCCACACCCGGCGGCCGTGGGTTTCCAGCAGGCCGCGGTTCTCGAGGTACTTCAGGAAGCGCGCCTGGTAGATCGCGTTGATCGGCCCGAGCCCCATCGAGCCCGTGGGGAATTGCCAGAACTGCGGCATCAGCCACGGGTGGCAGTACGAGGAGAGCCCGTTGCCCGCGGTCTCGCGCCGGTAGCTGTCGAGGTTCGCCTCGGTGAGCCGGCCTTCGAGGAACGCGCGCGCGTACACGCCCGGCGCCGAGTGCGGCTGGAAGTACACCAGGTCGCCGGCGTCGCCGGCGCGGAAGAAATGGTTGAAGCCCACTTCGAACAGGTCCGCCGCGGACGCGTAGCTGGCGATGTGCCCGCCCAGCTCCGGGTGCGCGCGGTTCGCGCGCACCACCATCGCCAGCGCGTTCCAGCGCACCAGCGCCGTGATGCGCTCCTCGAGCCCCACGTCGCCCGGGTAGGGCGGCTGCTCCGCGAGCGCAATCGTGTTCACGTACGCGGTGGTGGCGTTGAAGCGCAGGCGCCGGCACGAGCGGCGCGCGCTGTCGAAGAGCTGTTGCAGCAGGTACTCGGCGCGCTCCTCGCCTTCCTCCTCGATCAGCGCCTGCAGCGCGTCGATCCATTCCCGGGTCTCGGCGGGATCGATGTCGTGGGGGTGTCCCATGGCGTGCTCCTCCTCTGACGGACATCGTACGCCGGTGGCGCGCGCTCGGGGTTGCAAAATGGGTGGCTGTCGGTCCTGTTTACGCAATAGAATTGCGTCAACCGCAAGACTAGAGGCAGAAAATGCGATCCGTGGAGCTGGACGCGATCGATCGGCGCATTCTGGAGGTTCTGCAGCGCGACGCCCGCATCGCCAACGTCGACCTGGCGGAGAAGGTGAACCTGTCGCCGAGCCCGTGCCTGCGCCGCGTGCGCGAGCTGGAGGCGAAGGGCGTCATCCGCCGCTACGCCGCGCTGGTGGATCCGCTGGCGCTGGGGCTGTCGGTGAGCGTGTTCATCCACGTGGCGCTGGAAAAACAGGTCGAGCGCGTGCTGGACACCTTCGAGGCCGCGATCCGCGAGCGGCCCGAGGTGATGGAGTGCTACCTCATGACCGGCGAGTCCGACTACCTGCTGCGCGTCGTGGTGCCGGACATGCCGGCACTGGAGCGCTTCATCCTCGACTTCCTCACGCGCATCCCGGGCGTCGGAAACATCAAGTCCAGCTTCGCGCTCAAGCAGGTCAAGTACGAGACCGCGCTGCCGCTGGGGACCTGACCCGAACTGCGCCATGGAGCTTGGCCTCGTGTCGGATACGCGGCGGGCGGCCGTGTCGTCACCCCGGCGCAGGCCGCCACTGGTCCGTCACCCCGGCGCAGGCCGGGGTCCAGGGGTTTCCGCACGCCGCAAAATCCTGGATTCCGGCATCCGCCGGAATGACGGTGGTGTTTGTCACCCCGGCGGAGCCTGCCCCGTCCCGCGATACGGGGGGCCGGGGTCCAGGGGTTTCCGCAGTCCGCAAAATCCTGGATTCCGGCATCCGCCGGAATGACGCTGGTGTTCGTAACCACGGCGCAGCCTGCACGTACCGCGATACGGGTCCGGGTAGGTTCGTCACCCTGGCGCAGCCTGCCTCGAACCGCGATACGGGTCCGGTGTAGTTTCGTCACCCCGGCGAAGGCCGGGGTCCAGGGACTTCATTGACCCAAGACCCTGGATTCCGGCATCCGCCGGAATGACGGCACCGTTGCACTGGATTCCGGCCTCCGCCGGAATGACGGCACGGTTTCGACTGGATTCCGGCCTTCGCCGGAATGACGCAGTTGTTCGTCACCCCGGCGAAGGCCGGGGTCCAGGGTTTTTGGTCGAGTTGCCTGAAGCGGCGTGGGGGACTCCATGCAACTGGGGCCCAGGCCTGCGATTGGCACGACCTCTGCTAACATCGTTTGCAAAGAGAACAGGGGGAAACCATGCTGCAGACCGCCGACCTCACGATCCGACTGCATCCCGCGGATGACGTGGTAATTGCCCGCACCGATCTGCAAATCGGCACCCAGATCGTTCACGAGAACGTCCGCACGCGCGCCTCGATCCCCGCCGGTCACAAGGTGGCGACCAAGCCGGTATCCCCGGGCATGCCCGTGCGCCGCTACAACCAGGTCATCGGCTTCGCCAGCAAGCCGATCGAGCCCGGCGATCACGTGCACGAGCACAACGTCAGCATGGGCGACTTCGAGCGCGACTACGCGTTCTGCGTCGATTACAAGCCGACGCCGTTCGTCGCCGAGCCCGCCACGTTTCAGGGCATCGTGCGCGCCGACGGCCGCGTCGCCACGCGCAACTACCTCGCGGTGATCTCCAGCGTGAACTGCTCGGCGCACGTTTCGCGCCTGATCGCCGAGCGCTTCCGCGGCGACGCGATGGCGGACTTCCCCAATGTCGACGGCGTTATGGCGATCACGCATCGCACCGGCTGCGGCATGGCCTCCGAAGGCGAGCCGGTGCGGCTGTTGCGCCGCGTACTCGCCGGCTACGCGACGCACCCGAATTTCCACGGCGTGCTGCTGGTGGGGCTCGGCTGCGAGGCGAACCAGATCCGCGAGCTGCTGCAGTCGCAGGGACTCGATCCGAGCGAGCGCCTGCACGCGTTCACGATCCAGGAGAAGGGCGGCACGCGCAAGACGGTGGACGAGGGCGTCGAGCGCATCCGCGAGCTGCTGCCGGAAGCGAACAAGGTGAAGCGCGAGCCGGTGCCGGCGAGCCACCTCGTGCTCGCGCTGCAGTGCGGCGGCTCGGATGGCTACTCCGGCGTGAGCGCGAACCCGGCGCTCGGCGCGGCGGCCGACCTGCTGGTCAGGCACGGCGGCACCGCGATCCTGTCCGAGACGCCGGAGATCTACGGCGCCGAGCACCTGCTCACGCGCCGCGCGCGCTCGCGCGACGTCGGCGAGAAACTCATCAAGCGCATCCGCTGGTGGGAGGACTACACCGATCGCACCGGCGGCGAGATGAACAACAACCCGACGCCGGGCAACAAGCGCGGCGGGCTCACCACCATCCTCGAGAAATCGCTGGGCGCGGTGGCGAAGGGCGGCACCACCGGCCTGATGGGCGTGTACGAGTACGCCGAGCCCGTCACCGAGCGCGGCTTCGTCTTCATGGACACGCCGGGCTACGACCCGGTCTCGATCACCGGCCAGGTCGCCGGCGGCGCCAACGTCGTCGCCTTCACCACCGGCCGCGGCTCGGTCTACGGGTGCAAGCCCTCGCCCTCGATCAAGCTCGCCACCAACACGACGATGTACGAGCGCATGGACGAGGACATGGACGTCAACGCCGGGGTCGTCGTCGACGGCACGGCCAGCGTCGCCGAAGTCGGCCAGCAGGTGTTCGACCGCCTCCTGCGCGTCGCCTCGGGCGAGAAGAGCAAGAGCGAGGCGCTCGGCTTCGGCGACGACGAGTTCTCGCCCTGGGTGCTCGGGCCGACGATGTAGTGCGCGGTTAGCGCGCCAGCGCCCGGATCATGAACGCCGTGCCCAGGCCCCAGCCGCCGTTGACGATGAGTGCAGTGACGATCAGCGCGGCATTGCCGCCGCCGGCGACCGGCGCGCCGTGCAGCGGCAGCACGACGAACAGCGCCACCAGCGACGGCGCGATCGCGCCGAACAGCATCGCCGCAACCCAATAGGACGCGCCGCCCGGAAACCACTTCCGCAGGAACGCGTACAGCGGCAGACCCCACACGCCGCCCCAGAACGCGAGCGACCAGACCTTGGGCACGTCGAGCGGATTGGTGGCGGCCATCGGGAACGGCGGCGCCGGCGCGACGCCCGCCGCATGGAGAATGGTCCAAAGCCCCTGGTGAACGACGAGCGTGGCGATCACGCCGGCGAGAAAAGCGATGCCGGCGCGCGCCGGCGTAAGACCCTTGCGTAAGGGCGGATAAACGGCAGCCATTGAGTCACCTCCTTATTCAAGGAGCGACTGCACGCGGCGGGCGGAGTTTCCCGCGCACGTCTGCGCTGTCGGCCCGGGCCGCGGATGCGCC
>DATIUV010000299.1:0-9701 GCA_035466595.1 Pelomicrobium sp. | reverse complement strand
GCCGCTACGTTTCCGGTTTCTTCCGCATCAATGGCGGCTGGCACGCAATCGGCGTCCTGCTGAGCCTCGCCGTGGCCGCCCTCGCGACGGTCGGCATCGGCACCTGGCACGGTTTCGGGCCGGAATGGTTTTTTCTCACCGCTGCCGGCTGGGGCACCATCGGCGCCATCGTCGCCGGCTTCGTCGCCAACGGCTTCTTCGGCGTCCTGCTGAAGGCGCCCACAGTCGCGGGGCGCAAGACGATGGACGCGATCGAGGGCTTCCGGCTGTACCTGGACGTGGCCGAGGGCGACGAGCTCAAGCTCGCCGGCGCGCCGCGCAAGACGCCGACCCTGTTCGAGCTCTACCTGCCGTTCGCCCTGGCGCTGGGCGTCGAGCAGCGCTGGGCGGAAAAGTTTGCCGACGTCTTCGCCGCCGCCGGCAGCGCGGCGGCGCCCGCCTGGTATCACGGGGATCGCTTCGATCCGGAGCGGCTGGCGAGCTTCTCGTCTTCTTTCGGCGGATCGCTCGACTCGGCGATCTCCTCCGCGGCCACCGCGCCCGGATCGTCTTCCGGCAGCAGCGGCGGCGGCTCCTCCGGCGGCGGGGGCGGCGGCGGGGGCGGCGGCGGCTGGTAGCCCGGCCTTCCTCCCCGGGTCGGCCGGCCGCGCGCAACGCGCGCGTACACGGCGGCGCGAGCCCACGCGTTTCAACCGACAAGCGCCCGTTGTTTCTCCATGTTGTCACGGAGCGCGCGCAAGCGCTCCGGCGGCAATCGCTTTTTCATCCGGACCTCGACTCGTTTACACGCATGAACAAATCTCAGCTTGACGCTGGCAGAGCCTTTTTCTAGCTTTGAAGGAAACGGGAGCGCGCCGCGGTTTCGCGCTCCTGCGGTCCGGACCAAACCCGCGCTCTTGGCCGTCCGGATCGACCCACTGCGCGCCGTAGCGCGGCGTCCGGCCAAGAGGCCGCGCCACCGTGGCAGTGCCGTCGGCGTTTCGCCGGCGGAGACGAAGACCGCACGAGTTCCCCGCTCTTCGGCGGGGAGGCGCCTGGGCATATGGCCGCCGCCCGAGCAGCGGAGGGATCCGCGGGGCGAACCAAAGTCCGGTCCAACGCGCAGGCCTCGAAGGCCCGGGACGATCCCGGGCCTTTTGTTTGCGCCTTTTCGGCCATCGCCGGATATGACAAGATTCCGCCGGCGCCCGCCGCGCTCGCCGGAACCCGGCCCGCTGCGGCCGGTCCATCGAGCGATCGAGCCGAAAGCCGTTCCCGCCGCCCACTCCGACGCCTCTGCGCAGATGCCACGCGACCCCACGCCCCAGACCGTCTACCTCAAGGACTACACGCCGCCCGCCTTCGTGGTGCTGACCGCGGAGCTGGACGTCTCGCTGCACGACGAGCACGCGCGCGTGCGCGCGCGCCTCACCATCGCGCGCAATCCGGCGTCGACCGACCGCGCCGCGCCGCTCGCGCTGGACGGCGACGAGCTCGAGCTCACGGCCATCGCGCTCGACGGGCGCGACCTCGGCGAAGACGACTATCGGATCGAGGGCGAGCGGCTCACCGTGGCCGGCGTGCCCGACGAGTTCCAGCTGCAGACCGAGGTGCTGATCCACCCGGAGCGCAACACCAAGCTGATGGGGCTGTACGCGTCCAGGGACGGCTATTTCACGCAGTGCGAGCCGGAGGGATTCCGGCGCATCACGTACTTCATCGACCGTCCGGACGTGATGGCGCGTTACACGGTCACCATCCACGCGGACCGCGCGCGCTTTCCGCAGCTGCTCGCCAACGGCAACCTGCTCGCCAGCGGCGACGAGCCGGGCGGGCGCCACTGGGCGACGTGGGAGGATCCGTTTCCGAAGCCGTCCTACCTGTTCGCCATGGTGGCGGCGAAGCTCGACAAGCTCGAGGATGCCTTCGTCACGCGCTCGGGCAAGCGCGCGAAGCTGCAGATCTACGTCGAGCCCGGCAAGCTGGACCAGGCCGCCTTCGCCATGCAGGCGCTGATGAAGGCGATGAAATGGGACGAGGAGGTGTTCGGCCTCGAGCTCGATCTCGACCAGTACATGATCGTCGCCGTCGGCGACTTCAACATGGGCGCGATGGAGAACAAGGGCCTCAACATCTTCAACACGAAGTACGTGCTGGCGCGCCCCGACGTCGCCACCGACCTCGACTTCCAGAACATCGACCGCGTCGTCGCGCACGAGTACTTCCACAACTGGACCGGCAACCGCGTTACCTGCCGCGACTGGTTCCAGCTCTCGCTCAAGGAAGGTCTCACCGTCTTTCGCGACCAGGAGTTCGGCGCCGACATGTACTCGCGGCCCGTGCAGCGCATCCGCGAGGTGCGCAACCTGCGCGCCGCGCAGTACCCGGAGGACGCCGGCCCGATGGCGCACCCGGTGCGGCCGCATTCGTACATGGAGATCTCCAACTTCTACACCGCCACGGTCTACGAGAAGGGCGCCGAGGTGGTGCGCATGATTCACACGCTGATCGGACCGAAGAAATTCCGCCTCGGCATGGACCTGTACTTCCAGCGCCACGACGGGCGGGCGGTGACCACGGACGATTTCGTCGAGGCCATGGCCGACGCGGGCGGCGCCGACCTCGCCCAGTTCGGGCGCTGGTACGACCAGGCCGGCACACCGGTGCTGGAGGTGTCGGACGCCTACAACCCGACCACGCGCCGCTACATCGTGCGCGTGCGGCAGAGCTGTCCGCCCACGCCCGGGCAGCCGGACAAGCTGCCCTTCCACATCCCGCTGCGCGTCGGCCTGGTCTCGCCCGAGGGCCACGACCTGCCGCTGCAGCTCGAGGGCGAGGCGGCGCCGCAAGGCACCACCCGCGTGCTGTCGGTGACCGAGGCCGAGCAGACGTTCACTTTCCTCAACCTGCCCGCGAAGCCGGTGCCCTCGCTGCTGCGCGATTTCTCGGCGCCGATCCACCTGCGCTATCCGTACAGCAGCCGCGACCTCGTGCACCTGATGGCGCACGACAGCGATCCGTTCACGCGCTGGGAGGCGGGCCAGCGGCTCGCCGCGGACCTGATCCTGAAAGGCGTGGCGGCGATCCGGGATGACGAGCCGTTCGTCGTGCCGGAGGCCTTCGTCGGCGCCGTCGCCCGCCTGCTGGCGGACAGCCATGCCGACCCCGCCTTCGCGGCCGAGGCCCTCGCGCTGCCCGCCGAGGGCTTTATCGCGGAGATGATGCAGGTCGCCGACCCGGACGCGATCCATGCCGCGCGCCGCGCGCTCGCCCGGCAGTTGGCGCAGTCGCTGCGGGAGGAGTTTCTTTCCGCGTACCGGACGATGGAGGTGACGGGCGAGTACTCGCCGGACGCAGCCTCCGCCGGCCGCCGCGCGCTGCGCAACACCGCGCTGCACTACCTCGCGGAGCTGGACGACGAGACGTCGCGCCGCCTGGCGGCGACGCAGCTGGAGGCCGCCACCAACATGACCGATGCCATGGCGGCGCTGCACTGTCTCGCCAACAGCGAGGGGCCGGAGCGCGTGCACGCGCTGGAGGCGTTCTACGAGCGCTGGAAGGACGAGCCGCTGGTGGTGGACAAATGGCTGCGCGTGCAGGCGACCTCGCGCCTGCCGGGCACGCTGGACGAGGTGAAACGGCTCACGCGGCACCACGCGTTCTCGCTCAGGAACCCCAACAAGATCTATTCGCTGATCGGCGGATTCGCCATCGGCAACCCGGTGCGGTTCCACGCCGCCGACGGCGCCGGCTACGCCTTCCTGGCCGACCAGGTTATCGCGCTGCAGAAACTCAATCCGCAGGTGGCGGCGCGCATGGCGCGCGCATTCGACCGCTGGCGCAAGTTCGACCCGGTCCGCCAGGCTCACGCCCGCGCCGCGCTCGGGCGCATCCGCGACGTCGAGGGATTGGCCAAGGACGTCGCCGAGGTGGTGGGTAAAGCGCTCGGCTGAGGCGCGCCCGATTCGCCGTGGAGGGCAGCGGGCTTCAGTCGTTCGCGGTCGAATTCCCCTTCCTCGCGGGCGTGGCGGGCAGCTTCCTCGGCGGCACCGTCGCGACCGCGATCGGCGCCGCTTCGGTGTTTCTCGTCGCGGGCGTCTCGGAGCGAGCCTCCAACGCCATGCTCGCCTTCGCCGCCGGCGTCATGCTGGCGGCCGCGATCTTCTCGCTGCTGCTGCCGGGCATCGAGGCAGCCGAGCCGCTGCTGGGCAGCCAGCTCGCCGCGCTCGTCGGCATGATCGTCGCCATGGCCGCGGGCGGCCTGGCGCTTTGGGGCCTGCACGGACGGCTGCCGCACGAGCATTTCGTCAAGGGCCCGGAGAGCGTGCCCTCGCCCCGCGCGCTGGACCGCGTCTGGCTGTTCGTGCTGGCGATCGCGCTGCACAACTTCCCCGAGGGCCTCGCCATCGGTTTCGGCGCCGGCAGCGGCGACCTGACGATCGGCCTGGGCGTCACGATCGGCATCGGCCTGCAGAACATCCCCGAGGGGCTGGCCGTCGCCGCCGCGCTGAGCGGCCAGGGCTATTCGCGCCTGATCGCCTTCGGCGTCGGCGCGCTGTCCGGTGTGCTCGAGCTACTCGGCGGAATCGTGGGCGCGGGCCTGCTGCAGATCTCGGGCGTGATCCTGCCGGGCGCGCTGGGCTTTGCCGCCGGCGCGATGCTGTTCGTCATCTTCCACGAAGTCATTCCCGAGACGCACCGCGAGCACCTCGCCGACAGCGCCACCGCGGCGCTGTTCGCCGGGTTCGCGCTGATGATGGTGCTGGATACCGCGCTCGCCTGAGCGCTCAGCGCCGCGCGTCGCGCAGGATCATCTCGGCGCCCTTTTCCGCGATCATCGTCGTCGGCGCATTGGTGTTGCCGGACGTGATCAGGGGCATCACGGAAGCGTCCACCACGCGCAGGCCCCGGAGGCCGTGCACGCGCAGGCGCTCGTCGACCACCGCCAGCGGATCGCTGCCCATCCTGCAGGTGCCGACGGGATGGAAGATGGTGGTGCCGAGGTCGCCGGCCGCCACCACCAGCTCGTCATCGCTCTGCGCCGAGGGCCCTGGCCGCCACTCCTCGGGCCGGTACTTCGCCAGCGCCGGCGCCGCCATGATGCGGCGGGTGTAGCGCATGCCCTCGGCCGCGACCCGCCGGTCCTCGTCGGTGGAGAGATAGTTCAGCCGGATCTGCGGGTGCGCCTCCGGTTCGCGGCCGCGGATGCGCACCCAGCCGCGGCTGGTCGGCCGCAGATTGCACACCGACGGCGTGATCGCCGGGAACGTGTGCAGCGGGTCGCCGAACTTGTCGAGCGACAGCGGCTGGACGTGCCACTCGATGTTGGCGCTCGGCTGCGAGGCGTCGCTCTTCGCGAATGCACCCAGCGTGGAGGGCGGCATGGTGAGCGGACCGGTGCGGAAAAGCGCGTACTCGAGCGCCATCGCCGCCTTCCCGAGCCAGCTGTTGCCGCGCTGGTTCATGGTGACGGCGTCGTGGACCTTGTACACCATGCGGATCTGCAGATGATCCTGCAGGTTGCCGCCGACGCCGGGCAGGTCGTGCACCACGGCGATGCCGTGGTCCGCGAGCAGCGGCGCCGGCCCGATGCCGGAGAGCTGCAGCAGCTGTGGCGAGCCGATGGCGCCGGTGGCGAGCACCACCTCGCGGCGGGCGGCGATCGTCTGCACGCCGGCGATGCCCAGCCGCGCCTCGACGCCGACGGCGCGCAGCTCGCCGTCGCGGCGCTCGAGCAGCAGGCGGTGCGCGTGAGCATGGGTGAGCACCGTGAGGTTGGGCCGCGACCGCGCCGGCCGCAGGAACGCCTGTGTCGCGCTCCAGCGCGCGCCGCGGCGCTGGTTGACCTGGAAGTAGGCGCAGCCGAAGTTGTCGCCGCGGTTGAACTCGCGGATCGCGGGAATGCCGCATTCGGCCGCGGCCGCGCGCCAGGCGTCGAGGATGTCCCAGCGCACCCGCGCGTCCTCGACGCGCACTTCGCCGCCGGCGCCGTGCAGCTCGTCCGCGCCGTGGGCGTAGTCCTCCACCCGCTTGAAGTACGGCAGCACCTCGTCCCACGACCAGCCGCGGTTGCCGAGCGCGGCCCAGCCGTCGTAGTCCGACTTCTGCCCGCGCATGTAGACCATCGCGTTGATCGACGAGCAGCCGCCCAGCACCTTGCCGCGCGCGTAGCCGATCGAGCGGCCGTTCAGCCCCTCGTCGGGCTCGATGCGGAAGCACCAGTCCGTGCGCGGGTTGCCGATCGTGAACAGATACCCGATCGGGATGCTGATCCAGAAGTAGTCGTCCTCGCCGCCCGCCTCCAGCAGCGCGACGGAGACCGCCGGATCGGCCGACAGGCGGTTCGCCAGCAGGCACCCCGCGGTGCCGGCGCCGACGATGACGTAATCGTAGGTCCTGCCGGTCATCGCTCCCCTTCGCCGCCGCGCCCCGCTCTAGTCGCCCGCCTTGTCGCGCACCCGGCGCTCGAAGCGCTCGGCGTTGACGATGACGCGCTCGTGGGTGCCTTCGCCGATCAGCTCTCGCTCGTCCTCGGCGTAGACCCGGAACGTAAGCCTGCGGCCCTCCACGCGCACCAGCAGGGCGTGCGCCGTGGCGCGCATGCCCACCGGCGTCGCGGCCATGTGCGTGACGTCGATGCGCGTGCCGAGCGTCTGCTGGCCGACGGGCAGGTGCGATTCCACCGCCGCCAGCGCGGCGGCTTCCATCAGGTTCACCATGACCGGCGTCGCCAGCACCGGGATCCTCCCGCTGCCGACGTGCGCCGCCGTGTGCTCGGGCCCGACGACGATTTGGTGGGAGCCCTTCATGCCGGGCACCAGCAACGAATCGCTCATCGCTTCCTCCGCGTGAAACGGCCGCCGGCGCGAACTTCGGCGGCCCGTACGCCTCAGAATTCTCTGAGGCCGCGCCGTGCACCGATTATGCCGCGCGGCACTGCCCGCGGCCACGCGGACGTGGCCGACTGACACGCCGCACCGGCGATGGCACAATCGTCCGCAACACGTCGCCGCCGCGGAAGCGAGCCCATGACCAAGACGCCCGATTTCGTCATCTACCACAACCCGCGCTGCTCGAAGAGCCGGCAGACGCTGGAGCTGCTGCGCGAGCATCAGGCGGAACCCCTGATCATCGAATACCTGAAGAATCCGCCGACGCGCGAGGAACTCAAGGCGATCCTGGCCAAGCTGCGCCTGAAGCCCGAGGCGATCGTGCGCAAGGGCGAGGAACTGTACAAGACCCAATTCAAGGGCAAGCGACTCTCGGACGACGAGTGGCTCGACGTCCTGGTGAAGAACCCTGTTCTGATCGAGCGCCCGATCGTCGTGAAAGGCGCCAAGGCCGCGCTCGGCCGCCCGCCGGAGAACGTGCTCGACCTGTTCTGACACGGCCGTCGCCCGGCCCGTCGAATCGCCCCGGGATCCAGGCTGCCGGGCCTGCCGCCGGCTCGCGACGCTTTTCGGCCTTGACTAGACCGACTGGTTGGTCTAGTCTTCGGCCCATGCAGGCACTGACCACCCGCGAACGATTGCTGCAGGCCGGACTGGCGCTGATGCTGTCCAAGGGCTATGCCGCCACCACCGTCGACGAGATCTGCGCGGCGGCCGGCGTCAGCAAGGGCAGCTTCTACCATGCCTTTCCGAGCAAGGAGGACCTCGGGCTGGCGATCCTGGACGACTACTTCCAGCGCCAGATGACGGCCTACGGCGACGGCCCCCACCGCCGTATCGCCGATCCGCGCGAGCGCGCGTTCGCCTTCCTCGACCACGTCGAGCGCACCGCGAGCGGGGTCTGGAGCAGCGGCTGCCTGCTGGGCGTGTTCGCGCTGGACATGGCAGAGTCGAGCCCGAAGATCCAGGCGCGGCTGGCAGATCTGTTCGACCGCATGAGCGCCAGCCTGGCCCGGCTGTTCGAGCCGCTGCTGCCGGCGGGCAAGCGCAAGAGCCAGCCCACGGCGGACGAGCTGGCGAGCCATTTCATCGCCATGGTGGAGGGCTCCATCGTGCTGGCGAAGGCGCACCAGGACGGCAGCCGCATCGTGAGCGGCATCCGCTCGTTCCGCCGCTACCTGGAGTGCGTCATCCGCTGATTTTTTTCAACGCGTCTGGACCGACCGGTTGGTCTAGACCGCAACGCAAGGAGGCCGCCATGACCCCGGCTACCGCAGTTCCATCGCCCGCAATCCCGCCGCTGCACTACGCCGTCGTCGGCGGCAGGCCCGTCGGCTATCGCCCGCTGCTGCCGCAGGATCAGGCCGCGCTGCACGAGGGCTTCGGGCGCCTTTCGGCGCGCTCGCGCTACCAGCGGTTCTTCCGCTCGGTGCGCGATCTGACGCCCGACGAGCTTGCCTGGCTGACGGAGGTGGACCAGGTCAATCACCTTGCGATCGGCGCGCAGGACCTTGCCGGCGAGGCGCCGGTGGGCATCGCCGTGGCTCGCTGCGTGCGTCTCGCCGACCGGCCCGATGCGGCGGAGCCCGCGCTGACCGTGGTGGACTCGCACCAGCGCCGCGGCATCGGCACCTGGCTGATGCGCGTGCTCGCCGACGCGGCGCGCCGGCGCGGCATCCGCAGCTTCGAGGGACACGTGTTCGCGGACAACGAGCCGATGATCGCCATCCTGCGCCGCTACGACGTGCGGTTCGAGCTCGACGGGGGCGGCGTTTACCGTTTCGTCGCGCCACTCACCGACGCGCGGCGCGCGCGCCCGGCACCAACGGCGGCGGCGCCCCTGCCGCTGGCGGCCTGGGCCTGACGACGCCCGCTGGCGCGAGGCGCTGAAGCTTCGCTATGCTGCGGGCTGTTGTCCGGTACGTTGATGCAGCAAACGCAAACCCCCTACGAGCTCCTCGGCGGCGAAGCCGGCGTGCGCCGCCTGGTGCAGCGGTTCTACGCGCTGATGGACGAGCTGCCCGAGGCCTACGGCATCCGCCGCCTGCATCCCGCCGACCTCTCCGGCAGCGAACAGAAGCTGTACGAGTTCCTGACGGGCTGGCTCGGCGGACCGCCGCTGTACGTCGGCAAGCACGGCCACCCACGCCTGCGCGCGCGGCACCTGCCCTTCCCCATCGCCTCGGCCGAACGCGATGAGTGGCTGCTGTGCATGCGCCGCGCCCTCGACGAGACGGTGGACGACGAGGCGCTTCGCGAGCGCCTGTTCGCCGCCCTGGCCGATCTCGCGGACCACATGGTGAACCGCGCCGGGCCGCGGCGTCCCGCCGGCTCCTAGCGGAGCCGGCATCGGCGCCGCGTCAACGACTGCCGCGCGCCTCCTCGAGGGTGGCGGCGACCGCCTGCGCGGTCTCGTGCGCGGGCGCGTAGGCCTTGACGTTGAGACCGACGATGGCTTCGTTGAGGGCGTCTTCCAGCTTCTCCTTCCGGCTCCCCTTCGCTGCCGGAATCGCGCCGCCGCCCATGTCCTGACACGGATTCAGCGCGTTGGCGTCGAAACCCAGCCCGCCGCTGCCGGAGAGGCAGTTGACCACGTGCTGCAGGTGGGTGTGCACGCCCTTGACGTCCTCGGCCTTGGCCGCGAACCGCGCGTGCTGCAGGGCGGTATCGATCTGCGCATCCTGCGCACCGGCAAGACCGGGCGTGCCAAGCGCGAGCACGGCTGCGAAGCCGAGGGCGCCGTGAAGCTTGCGGTAGCGAGTCATCGTCTGATCCTCCTTGGCTGGCTATTCCAGATCGCTCCGGCAGGCGGACCGCACCGGCGCGCCGGAC
>DATIUV010000298.1:0-10530 GCA_035466595.1 Pelomicrobium sp. | reverse complement strand
CCGCCGGGAACGCGGCCTTGCGCCCGGCCCAGAAGCGCAGGCGCTCCGCCTCGTCGCGGGAAGCGCGGATGTCGGTGGCGCCGTGGGCCTCGAGGACTTTGGTGACGCGCGCGATCTCGTCGGCGACTTCCTCGGCGGTGCCGTCGGATTCGCACAGCAGGATCGCCTCGGCGTCGAGATTGTAGCCGGCGTGCACGAAGTCCTCGACCGCGCGGGTCGTGATCTGGTCCATCATCTCGAGGCCGGCCGGCACGATGCCCGACGCGATGATGGCGGCCACCGCGTCGCCGGCGCGCTCGATGTCGTCGAACGCCGCCATGACCACCTGCGCCTTTTCCGGCTTCGGCGTGAGCTTGACGGTGACCTCGGTGATCACCGCCAGCATGCCTTCGGACCCGTTCATCAGGGCCAGCAGGTCGTAACCCGGCGCGTCGAGGGAATCCGCGCCGAACTCGACGATGGCGCCGTCCATGGTGACACCGCGCACCTTCAGCACGTTGTGCACGGTCAGGCCGTACTTCAGGCAATGGACGCCGCCGGAATTCTCGGCCACGTTGCCGCCGATGGTGCAGGCAATCTGGCTCGACGGATCGGGCGCGTAGTAGAGCCCGTGGCGCGCGACCGCCTCGGAAATCGCCAGGTTGCGCACCCCCGGCTCCACGCGCGCCGTGCGCGCGAGCGGATCGATGTCCAGGATCTTCATGAACTTGGCGAGCGACAGCAGCACGCCATCCTTGTGCGGCAGGGCACCGCCGGAGAGGCCGGTGCCGGCGCCGCGCGCGACCACGGGCACGCGGGCCTCGTGGCACAGCCTGAGCAGGCGCACGATCTGCTCTTCGGTTTCCGGCAGGACGACGACTCGCGGCAGCGCGCGATAGGCCGACAGCCCGTCGCACTCGTAAGGGCGCACGTCTTCCGGGTGATGGAGCACGCCGGCGGGCGGCAGAAGGCGTCCCAGCTCGGCGATGAAATTTTCGGTGGCCACGGTCACGGTACCCTCCGCTGGCGCATTTTTCTGGTGGCGGGAATTCAAGGTTAGCGGCGAGCGCGCGGCTTGTCATCGCCGCTCGCGCGAAACGACGTTTTCGGCAGTCTTATCAGCGACGGCTTATCGAACCCATAATTTTACCTTATGAAAACGGACTGTACAATTCGGTATAAGCTGCGTACGATTGCGTTTAGCGGAATCTAATTGCATATCCTGAAACAGGAGGAGGCAACGATGGCCAGGATGACAGCGGTGGAAGCGGCGGTGCGGGTGCTGGAGAAAGAGGGCGTTGTGGTGGCGTTCGGCGTTCCGGGCGCCGCGATCAATCCGCTCTACGCGGCGATGGAGAAGCGCAAGTCGATCCGCCACATCCTCGCGCGCCACGTCGAGGGCGCGTCCCACATGGCGGAAGGCTACACGCGGGCGGTGGCCGGCAATATCGGTGTCTGCATCGGCACCTCGGGCCCGGCCGGCACCGACATGATTACCGGCCTGTATTCCGCCGCGGCCGATTCGATTCCCATCCTCTGCATCACCGGCCAGGCGCCGCGCGCCCGGCTGCACAAGGAGGACTTCCAGGCGGTCGATATCGCGTCCATCGCCAAGCCCGTCACCAAGTGGGCGACCACCGTCATGGAGCCGGGCCAGGTGCCGCGCGCGTTCCAGCAGGCGTTCCACCTGATGCGCTCGGGCCGGCCGGGGCCGGTGCTGATCGACCTGCCGCTCGACGTGCAGCTGGCCGAGATCGAGTTCGACGTCGACACGTACGAGCCGCTGCCGGCGTACAAGCCTGCCGCGACGCGCCGGCAGATCGAGAAGGCCCTGGAGATGCTGAACGCGGCGGAGCGCCCGCTCATCGTCGCCGGCGGCGGCATCATCAACGCCGATGCCGCGGACGAGCTGGTCAAGTTTGCCGAAATCACCGGCGTGCCGGTGATCCCGACCCTGATGGGCTGGGGCTCGATCCCCGACGACCATCCGCTGATGGTCGGAATGGTAGGGCTGCAGACCAGCCACCGCTACGGCAACCGCAATTTCCTGATGTCGGACTTCGTGCTCGGCATCGGCAACCGCTGGGCCAATCGCCACACCGGCTCCGTCGAGCTCTACACCAAGGGCCGCAAGTTCGTGCACGTCGACATCGAGCCGACGCAGATCGGGCGCGTGTTCAACCCCGACTACGGCATCGTCTCGGACGCCAAGGCGGCGCTCGAGCAGTTCGTCGCGGTGGCGCAGGAGTGGAAAAAGGCCGGCAAGCTCAGGGACCGCAGCGACTGGGCCGGGCAGTGCCTGCATCGCAAGCAGAGCATGCTGCGCAAGAGCGACTACGACCAGGTGCCGCTCAAGCCGCAGCGCGTGTACCAGGCGATGAACGAGGCGTTCGACCGCGACACCTGCTACGTCACCACCATCGGCCTGTCGCAGATCGCGGGTGCCCAGTTCCTGCACGTGTTCAAGCCGCGCAACTGGATCAACTGCGGCCAGGCCGGGCCGCTCGGCTGGACGCTGCCGGCGGCGCTCGGCGTGCGCGCCGCCGATCCCAAGCGCAGGATCGTGGCGCTGTCGGGCGACTACGACTTCCAGTTCCTGATCGAAGAGCTGGCCGTGGGCGCGCAGCACAAATTGCCTTATCTGCACATCGTGGTGAACAATTCGTACCTGGGGCTGATCCGGCAGGCGCAGCGCGGGTTTCAGATCGACTTCCAGGTGAGCCTCGCGTTCGAGAACATCAACAGCGAGGCGATGCAGGGCTACGGCGTCGACCACGTGGCGGTCGCCGAGGGGCTTGGCTGCAAGGCGATCCGGGTGCGCACGCCGCAGGAGTTTCCCGAGGCGTTCGCCAAGGCGCACGCGCTGATGGACGAGCACCAGGTCCCGGTGGTGATGGAGTTCATCCTCGAGCGCGTGACCAACATCGCCATGGGTACCGAGCTGCACAACGTGACCGAGTTCGAGGACATCCTCTGCCTGGATCCGTCGCTGACGCTGGAGGACGTTTCCGGCTCGGTCCTGCAGAACGGCTCGGGCGGCAAGAAAGAGAAGCAGCCGGCCTGAGCCGGCGCGACCACCGGGCGGCGGCCGCGCGGCCGCCGCAACGCTTTTATGCAGCCGCGGGTGGCGGCTGAGAAGAACGGAGACAACCCATGCCGAGATTCTGTGCCAACCTGACGATGCTCTACAACGAGGTGGATTTCCTCGAGCGCTTCGCGGCCGCCGCGAAGGCGGGATTCCGCGGCGTCGAGTACCTCTTCCCGTATCCCTACGACAAGAACCAGCTCAAGGACCAGCTGGGCAAACACCAGCTCACGCAGGTGCTGCACAACCTGCCGGCCGGCGACTGGGGCAAGGGCGAGCGCGGCATCGCCTGCCATCCGGCCCGGGTCGGCGAGTTCCAGGACGGTGTCGGCAAGGCGATCGAGTACGCCACCGCGCTCGGCTGCGCGCAGGTCAACTGCCTGGCCGGCATCGCGCCCCAGGGCGTCGCGCCGGAGAAGCTGCGCGAGACGTTCGTCGCCAACCTGAAGTTCGCCGCCGGCGAGCTGAAGAAAGCCGGCGTCAGGCTGCTGATCGAGGCCATCAACACCATCGACATTCCGGGGTTCTATCTCACCACCACGCGGCAGGCGGTGGACGTCATCGGCGCGGTCGGCTCGGACAACCTGTTCGTGCAGTACGACATCTACCACATGCAGATCATGGAGGGCGACCTCGCCCGCACCATCGAGAAGAACCTGAAGCTGATCGCGCACGTGCAGCTCGCCGACAATCCCGGCCGCCACGAGCCCGGCACCGGCGAGATCAACTACCCGTTCCTGTTCGACTTCATCGATCGCATCGGCTATACCGGCTGGATCGGCTGCGAATACAAGCCGGCGGCGGCGACCGATGCTGGCCTCGGCTGGTACAAGCCGTACCGCGCGGCGGCCTGATGCCGCGGGCGGCGTCGCCGCCGCATCGAATTCCATTCACCCAAGCTATGGAGGACGAAGAACAATGAACGTCGGTTTCGTCGGACTGGGCATCATGGGCAAGCCCATGGCGCTGAATCTCATCAAGGGCGGACATACCCTTTTCCTTGCCTCCCGCAGCGGCGTGCCGGACGAGCTGACGGGCGCCGGCGGCAAGGCCTGCGCCAGCGCGAAGGAGGTGGCGCAGAAAGCCGACGTCATCATCACGATGGTGCCGGACACGCCGGACGTCGAGAAGGCGCTGTTCGGCAAGGACGGCGTCGCCGAGGGGCTCGCCGCCGGCAAGATCGTCGTCGACATGAGCTCGATCTCGCCGATCGAGACGAAGACCTTCGCCCAGCGCGTCAACGAGCTCAAGTGCGAGTACCTGGACGCGCCCGTGTCGGGCGGCGAGGTCGGCGCGAAGAACGCGGCGCTCACCATCATGGTGGGCGGTCCGGACGCCGCCTTCGAGAAGGTGAAGCCGCTGTTCGAGTTGATGGGCAAGAACATCACGCTGGTGGGCCCCAACGGCGCCGGGCAGACCTGCAAGGTGGCCAACCAGATCATCGTGGCGCTCAACATCGAGGCGGTGGCGGAGGCGCTGGTGTTCGCGTCCAAGGCCGGCGCGGATCCGGCCAAGGTGCGCCAGGCCCTGATGGGCGGCTTCGCCTCGTCGAAGATCCTCGAGGTGCACGGCGAGCGCATGATCAAGCGCACGTTCAACCCGGGTTTCCGCATCGAGCTGCACCAGAAGGACCTCAACCTGGCCCTGGCAGGCGCCCGGGCCCTGGGCATTTCGCTGCCGAACACGTCGACCGCGCAGGAGCTGTTCAACGCCTGCCGCGCCAACGGCGGCGCGGCGTGGGATCACTCGGCGATGGTCAAGGCGCTGGAGCTGATGGCGAAGCACGAGGTCGCGAAGGGCTGAGCCGCGGCGAACGCTCGGGCGAAAGCCGGCCGCGTGGCCGGCTTTTTCTTTGGGCCGTCGCGCGCGGTAGAATACGCCGCTCGATTCAACCCGCCCGCTGCGGCGGCCGCGTAAGGCGGCGCGAAGCGGCGCGACCAAGTCCTTTTTTTACAGCAAATCCGATGGACGTCTTTCACGACGAGACAGCCAACGGTTTTCCGCCCGGGCGCACCTGCCCGACGGATTACCGCTACGATCCCGGCGTCTTCGACCGGCCGGCCGATTTTTCCGCCGACACCGCCTACGCGGTGGGCGGGCTCTATGGCAACCCGTACGCGCTGGACGCGGTGCTGAAGCTGGCGGCGGCCGAAAGTGGCGAAGTGCGGGTGGTGTTCAACGGCGATTTCCACTGGTTCGACGTCGATCCGGCGCTGTTCGAGTCGGTCAGCCGGCGCGCGCTGGAGCACGTCGCGCTGCGCGGCAACGTCGAGACCGAGATCGCGCGGGAGCTGAAAAGCGCCGGCTGCGGCTGCGCCTACCCCGAGTGGGTGCCCGACGGCGTGGTGCGGCGCTCCAACGTCATCGTCGAGCGCCTGCGCGACACGGCGCGCAGCTTTCCGGAGTTGCGCGAGCGGCTGGGCCGCTTGCCGATGTTCTGCGTCGGCGAGGTGGGCGAGACCCGGATCGGCTTCGTGCACGGCGACGCGCACTCGCTGGCCGGGTGGGATTTCGCCGTCGAGGCGCTCGATTCCATCGAGGCGATGACGCGGTTGCCCGGGATCTTCGGCGCCGCCAACGTCGACGTCTTCGCGTCCAGCCATACCTGCCTGCCGGCGCTGCGTACATTTGATACGCCGCGCGGCCTGGCCGCGGTGGCCAACAACGGATCCGCGGGCATGCCGAATTTCAAAGGCACGCGTTTTGGCCTGGTGACACGCATCTCGACGCGCCGCTTCCGCGGCAAGGCGCTCTACGGCGTGAAGGTCGGCGAGGTCCACCTCGAGGCGATTGCGGTCGAATACGACTATCCGCGCTGGCAGAAGACGTTCCTCGCCGCCTGGCCGGCGGAATCGGCCGCGTACGAATCCTACTTCGACCGCATCCTGCGCGGCCCCGACTTCACGGTCGCCCAGGCCCGCGCGCCCGCGCGCGGGGCCCGACCGCGCTGCGCGGCTGCGTAGCAGCGGCGTCGTGCGCCTCGCGGTCATCGTCCCGGCGCTCGACGAGGAAGCCGTGATCGGCGAGACGCTCGGCGCGCTGGCGGCGCTGCGGCGGCTCGGGCACCGGGTCGTGTTGGCCGATGGGGGCAGCCGCGACCGGACCCCGGACATCGCCCGCGAGCTTGCCGACCATGTCATCGTCGCGCCGCGCGGCCGCGCGCGCCAGATGAACGCCGGCGCGGCGGTTGCCGAGGGCGACGTCCTTTTGTTCCTGCACGCC
This sequence comes from Pelomicrobium sp., assembly GCA_035466595.1. Lineage (GTDB taxonomy): Bacteria > Pseudomonadota > Gammaproteobacteria > Burkholderiales > UBA6910 > DATIUV01. The sequence continues at coordinate 4,244 of DATIUV010000298.1, read as the reverse complement.
GACACCCGGCTGCCCGAAACGGCCGCCGCCGACGTCCTGGCGGGGCTGGGCACGTCGGGCCGGCGCTGGGGCCGCTTCGACGTGCGGCTCTCCGGTGCGCATCCGATGCTGCGCGTGGTGGAGCGCACGATGAACCTCCGCTCGCGGCTCACAGGGATCGCCACCGGCGACCAGGCGCTGTTCGTCGAGCGCGAGCTTTTCGTCGCGACCGGCGGTTTCCCCGACATTCCCCTGATGGAGGACGTCGCGCTGTCGAAGCGGCTCAAGCGCGGCGGGCCGCCGCTCTGCCTGCGCTCCCGCGTGATAACGTCGAGCCGACGCTGGGAGGAGCGCGGCGTGCTGCGCACGATCGGGCTGATGTGGGGGCTGCGCGCCGCGTACGCGCTCGGCGTCCCGCCGGACCGGCTGGCAAGGCTGTATCGCTGACGTGGGCGCCTGCGGCATCGCGGTGATGGCGCGCGCGCCGGTGCCCGGCGCCGCCAAGACCCGGCTCGTTCCCGCGCTCGGTCCGGCGCGCGCCGCGGCGCTGCATCAGCGGCTCACGCGCGAGACGATCGCCACGGCGACCGCCGCGGGGATCGGCCCGGTCACGCTCTGGGCCTATCCTTCTCCGGACCATCCCTTTTTTCGGCGTTGTCAGCGAAGGTTCGGCGTTGCGCTGGAATCCCAGCGCGGCGCGAATCTCGGCGAGCGGATGCTCAGCGCGATAGCCCATGGCCTGGAGACCAGCGCGGCCGTGCTCGTCGTCGGCACGGACTGTCCGGCCCTGACGCCGGAACTGCTGCGTGCGGGCGCGGCGGCACTTTCGCGCGGCGCCGATGCCGTGCTGCTGCCCGTCGACGATGGCGGCTATGCGCTGATCGGGCTGCGCGCCCCGGAACCCGCGGTATTCCGTGGCATCGCGTGGGGCGAGGCCACGGTGCTGGGAGAGACTTTGCGGCGGATGGAGGCGCTGAAATGGCGGGTGGAACTGCTGCCCGCGACCTGGGATCTCGACCGCCCCGAGGACCTGCCCCGCCTCGCGGCATTGCGCCGGGCGCGGCGAGGCTCCGCTGTCCGGCGTCTGAGCCAATGAGAACGGCCCCGCGCGGGGGCCGTCGGTCGGAGCGGACGCCGATCAGGCGGCTTGGACCGGGATCCGGTCTTTCTTCCTGACCACGCGGTTGGCGCCGTCCACGTAGACGAGGCTGGGGTGGTAGCGCTGCAACTCCACCTCGGCGTAGGTGGCGTAGGCGGCGATGATCAGCAGGTCGCCGGGCCTGGCCTTGTGCGCGGCGGCGCCGTTCACCGAGATCACGCCGGAGTTGCGCTGCGCGCGGATGGCATAGGTCGTGAAGCGCTCGCCGTTGGCGATGTTGTAGATATCGATCTGCTGGTACTCGCGGATGCCGGAAGCGTCCAGCAGCGCGTTGTCGATGGCGCAGGAGCCCTCATAGTCCAGTTCCGCGTGGGTGCACGTCACGCGATGGAGCTTGGCCTGGAGCATGGTGCGTTGCATGGTTGTTACCCCTCTGGCAAGGCGCGGTTTTCCAACCGCTTTCATGCCGTCGGCGCGACCTCGAGGTTGTCGATCAACCGCGTGCTGCCGAGCCGGGCGGCTCCCAGTACCACGAGTGCCCGGTCGCCCGGCTGGGCCGGCGCCAACGTGTCCCGTTGTTGCAACGCAACATAATCAGTACTCCAGCCGTGATTGTCAAGCGTCGTGCGGGCCTCGGCCTCGAGCCGGCGATAGTCGTTCGCACCGGCCTCCACGGCGGCCTTGATTTCGGAGAGGGCCCGATAAAGCCGCGGCGCTTCCGCCCGTTCCGCGGCTGACAGATAGCCGTTGCGGCTCGACAGCGCCAGGCCGTCATCGGCGCGCACGGTCTCGCCGGCGGCGATCTCGATCGGCAGGTTGAGCTCCATCACCATGCGTCGGATGATCGCGAGCTGCTGGTAGTCCTTCTTGCCGAACACCGCGACCCGCGGCTGCACCAGGTTGAAGAGCTTGAGCACGACGGTGGCGACGCCGCGGAAGAAACCGGGCCGGAATGCGCCCTCGAGCGTGTCGGCCATCGCGGGCGGCGCGACGAAAAATGATTGCGGCGCGGGGTACATCTCGGCGAGTTCGGGCGCGAACACGAGGTCGGTGCCGAGCGCCTCGAGCTGCGCGCAGTCCCGATCGAACGTGCGCGGGTAGGTGGCGAAGTCCTCGTTGGGTCCGAACTGCAGCGGGTTGACGAAAATGCTCGCCACCACGGGGGCGCCGAGGCTTTGCGCCTGCCGCACCAGCGCCAGATGGCCCTCGTGCAGGTTGCCCATGGTCGGGACGAAAGCGACGCGCTCCCGCCCCGCCAGGCGCTGCCGCAGGGCGCCCGCGGTGGTGACGATGTCCATCAGAAGCTTTCGTCGGGGCCCGGAAACGCGCGGCTTTTCACCGCCTTGACGAAGGCTTCGACCGCGCCCTGGATGCTGCCGGCCTCGGGCATGAAGTTGCGCACGAACTTGGCCTTCTTGCCCGGGAAGACGTCGATCATGTCGTAGAGCACCAGCACCTGGCCGGAGCAGTCGACGCCCGCGCCGATGCCGATGGTGGGCGTTTCCACCGACGCCGTCACCTGGCGCGCCAGCGCCGCGGGCACGGCTTCCAGCACCATCAGGCCGGCGCCTGCCTCGGCGATCGCCTTGGCGTCCTCGAGCAGCTTGGCGGCCTGTGCGTCGCCGCGCCCCTGCACCTTGAAGCCGCCCAGCTGGTGCACCGATTGCGGCGTGAGGCCCACGTGGCCGCACACGGGAACGCCGCGCCTGACCAGGAACTCGACGGTCGGCGCCATCTCCACCCCGCCTTCGAGCTTCACCATCTGCGCGCCCGCGGCCATCAGCCGCGCTGCGTTCTCGAACGTCTTCTCGGGGCTGACCTGGAAGGTGCCGAACGGCATGTCGGCGATCACCAGCGCGCGCTTGGCGCCGCGCGCGACGCAGCGCGTGTGATAGATCATGTGCTCGAGCGTGACCGGGAGCGTGGTTTCCTCGCCCTGGATCACGTTGCCCAGCGAGTCGCCCACCAGCAGCGTGTCGACGCCGGCGGCGTCGAGCAGCGCCGCGAAGCTGGCGTCGTAGGCCGTCAGCATGGTGATCTTGTCGCCCTCGCGGGCCATCTTGGCGAGCGTCGTCAGCGTGATACGCATGGTCACCCCCGGTTGAAGAACTCCCGCGCGCCGCGCATGGCGGCGATGCGCGACAACAGTAATTCAAAGTCGGCGCGCCGATCAACGAAGTTGAGGTTGTCGCTGTTCACGATCAGCACCGGCGCCGCCTCGTAGCCGTGAAAGAACTCCGTGTAGGTCTGCGCCAGCCGGCGCAGGTAGTCCTCGGCCACGCCGCGCTCGTAGTCCTTGCCGCGCCGCTGGACGCGCGCGACCAGGCTTTCCGGCGATGCCTGCAGGTAGATCACCAGGTCCGGCGCCGGCGCCTGCGGGCGGGCGTTGCGGTAGACCTCCCGGTAGAGGGCCAGTTCCTCGTCGTCGAGGTTGACGCGCGCGAACAGCGGGTCCTTGTCAAGCAGGAAATCGCTCACCGTGAGGCGGCGGAACAGGTCGAGCTGCTTGAGCGTCGCCAGGCTGCGAACGCGGTGGAACAGGAACGTGAGCTGGGTCGGCAGCGCATAGCGGCGCGGGTCCTCGTAGAAGCGCGCGAGGAACGGGTTCGCTTCCGGCTCCTCCAGCAGCACGGCGCAGTTCAACCGCTCGGCCAGGGCGCGCGCGAGCGACGTCTTGCCGGCGCCGATCGGCCCCTCCACCACCACGTAGCGCAGGCTGGCGAGCTCCAAGGCCGCTAAGCCCGGCGGTCCTCCAGCGCGGTCACGCCCGCGCTGTCGACGTGTCGCGCCAGCTCCCGCACCGGGCCGTGCCCCGGCAGCACCAGCTCCGGCGCGATCTCGGCCAGCGGCTTGAGCACGAAGGCGCGCTCGTGCATGCGCGGATGCGGCAGGGTGAGGCCGGGCTCGTGCAGCGTGACATGGTCGTACATAAGGATGTCGAGATCGAGCGTGCGCGGCGCGTTGGGAAATTCCCGCTGGCGGCCGTGCGCGCGCTCGATGGCGAGCAGCGCATCGAGCAGCGCGCGCGGCGGCAGCGCGGTCTCGACGGCGATCACCGCGTTGATGAAATCGGGCTGGTCGAGGTAGCCGACCGGCGCGGTGCGGTAGAGCGCGGAGCGTGCGGTGACGCGGATGTCATCGGCCGCGTCGATCTCGCCGATCGCCT
>DATIUV010000297.1:0-3864 GCA_035466595.1 Pelomicrobium sp. | reverse complement strand
CGACGCGCTGCGCCTGGCCCTGGGAAAGCTCCGCCGGCCGCTGCCGGGCCATCGTCGCGACGCCGAGCGCCGCCAGCACGTCCATCGCGCGCGCGGCGTCGTCGGGCAGCCCGGCCAGATACTGCGCCAGCCGCACGTTGTCGAGCGCCGTGAGACTCGAGAGCAGGTGCAGCTTCTGCGGCACCAGGCCGACGTGCCGGCCGCGAAACGCGTCGAGCTGCATCCCGCGCAGCGCGCGCAGCACCTGCCCCGCCAGGCGCACCTCGCCCTCGGTCGGCGCCAGGATGCCGGCCAGCACGTGCAGCAGCGTCGTCTTGCCGCTGCCGGAGTCGCCCAGCAGCAGCCAGTGCTCGCCGGGCGCCGCGCGCCAGTGCGGCACGCGCAGCACCTCGTGGTCCGCGTAGCGGTGGGCGAGGCCCTCGATGTCGAACATGACTCCCCGCGAGCGAGGCCGGGGCCAACGAGGCGTTCGATTGGCCGGCCGGCGATGACGAATTCCGGCCGCGGCGGGCCGGACCCTGCGCGCGGCGTGCGCGCGCCGAAGGCGTCAGGCGGCGGGCGGCGCGCGCTCGCGGAACGCGAGCGTCAGCGGAAGGGCGGAAGCACCAAAGCAAACGGCGGGCGGAGCGAACGCGGGCGCCAGCGCCGGCACCTCCACCGCTGCGGCCGTGGTGGCGGCGCCGAATGCCGCCAGTGCAACGCATTCGGCGCAAGGGCCGTCGGACGCAGGCATGCCCTCGGGCGCCGATTGCGCCGCGAAGTGCTCGACGGCGTGGGCCGTCGTTGCCACCGGCGCCCACACGAGGCCCAGCGCCAGCAGCGCCAGGCCGGCGATGCGGGCGGTGAAGCGGCGGGCGTGGCGGCTCACGGGGTCAGACCGCGACGACCTGGTCGGCGCGGCGGTCGGACTCGGTTTCCAGCACGCGCCGGCCCAGCGTGCGCGAGATGGCGTCGAGCGAGGCGACCAGGTCCTTCAGCTCGAGCGGCGTGAGCGCCTGGTCGGCGTCGCACCAGGCCTCGCACGGATTCGGGTGCGACTCCACCAGCAGGCCGTCGGCGCCGGCCGCGACCGCGGCGCGCGCCAGCGCCGGCACCATCCACGCCTTGCCACCGGCATGGCTGGGGTCGACGATCACCGGCAGGTGCGTTTCCTTCTTCAGCACCGGGATCGCGGTGACGTCGAGCACGTTGCGGTAGGCGGTCTCGAAGGTGCGGATGCCGCGCTCGCAGAAGATGATGTCGTGGTTGCCGCCGGCGGCGACGTACTCGGCCGCCATCAGCCACTCGGCAATCGTCGCCGACATGCCGCGCTTGAGGATCACCGGCTTCTTCACGCGCCCGACCTCCTTCAGCAGGTCGAAGTTCTGCATGTTGCGGGTGCCGATCTGGATCACGTCGACGTCGTACTTGGCGAAGGCATCCAGCATGCGCACGTCCATCAGCTCGGTGACGATCGGCAGAGCGAACGCGTCGGCCGCCTCGCGCAGCATCTTCAACCCGTCGAGACCGAGACCCTGGAAGGTGTAGGGGCTGGTGCGCGGCTTGAACGCGCCGCCGCGCATCAGGCGGCAGCCCGCGGCGGCGACGCCCTCGGCGGCGCGCCGCATCTGCTCCGGCGTCTCCACCGAGCACGGGCCGCCGATCACCTGCAGCGCCGGCCCGCCGACCGGCACGCCCTTGACCCGGATCACGGTGTCCTGCGGGTGGCATTCGCGGGCGACGATCTTGTAGGGCTTGAGGATGTGGATCGCCTGCTCGACGCCGGGCAGGCTCTCGAACATCTCCTCGGTCAGCCGGCGCTCGTCGCCGACCCCGCCGATGACGGTGCGCTCGGTGCCGCGCGAGATGTTGACCTCGAGCCCCGCCTCGCGGATCCTGCGCACCACCGCGTCGATCTGGGCGTCGGCGGCGTCGCGTCCCATGACGATGATCATGGCTTCGCTCCTTCTTCGATCAGCCGCCGAGCCGCGCGAGCGACTCGGCGTAGGTGGGCTGGCCGCCGCTTTCGACGTCGACGCGGCGCAGCCGATGAAACCGCCCCAGCGTGTCGTTGGCCTTCGCCAGCGCTTCCACCCGCCGGGCATACTGGTCGACCGTGGGACCGGGCAGCGCCCACAGTCCGACCTCATCGGTGAACACGTCGAGGTACGCGCGCGCGCCGCAGCAGCCCAGCGACAGCGCGGCGCGGCCGCTGTTCACCGCCTGCGGCACCACCGCGCACGCCGGACGCCCCAGCGCCGGCGGCACCGCCGGTTCCACCTGCTGGATCGCCTCGGTCAGCACCAGCGCCTGGCGCGAGTCGGCGAAAATCAGCACCGCATCCGGCGGCAGCGGCGTCTGCGCCAGCGGCGCGTAGACCACGTAGCCGACCCGGCGTGCCATGACGGGGATGCGCGCGACGTCCTCCTCGCGCACGTATTCCATGCCGGCCATCACCTTCAGCACCGAGGCGAGCTCGCCCTCGTACGCGGCCGACGGCTGCGCCAGGTTGTGGGTATAGACGCCGACGGCGCAGAGTTCGTGATCGCCCGCGGCGGTAGCGAAGGCGCCCTGCGCCGCCTGCTGCCAGAACACGCAACCGGCCGGCACGCGGCCCTGATGCAGGGGCACGCCTTCGGGAACGTGGTCGGTCAGGCAGACGGCGACCGGCGGCTGCCGCAGCGCCAGCGCGCTCTGGAGGGTAGTGGCAATGGCCTGGTAATCCACGTCGATGCTCCTTGTCGCCGGGAAGTCGAGCGCTGCGCCTCAGGCCGAGCCCGAGCAGCCCGCGCAACGGCCCCGGATCGTCAATTCCACCTGCTCGGACCGATAGCCGGGTGGAAGATTCAGCGCGAACGCGGTGCTCATGTCGTCGAGACAGAACACCGTGCCGCAGCGGCTGCACTTGAAGTGGGCGTGAACCGCGTCGCCGTGGCCGCCGTGCGACTTGTAGCGCCAGATGCGGTCGTCGCCGGCGATCTTGTGCGCGAGGCCGACGCTGGTGAGCCACTCCAGCACGCGGTAGACGGTAACGCGGTCCACGCGGCCGTCGCGCGCCAGCGACTGCTCGACCTCGTGATGGGACACGGGCCGCTCGCTGTCGGTGAGCACCGCCAGCACCCGCGAGCGCGCCGGGGTCGCGCGCTGACCGGCGGCGGCGATCTGCGCCTCCGCGCCGCGCAGCCGCGCCTGCGGAATTCCTGCGACCGAGTTGCGTCGGGCCGTCGCTGACATGGCCGGGATTATACGCGCCGACCCGGGCGTTTGTGCAACTCGGTTGCGTTTCGCGCTACAATGCCGGTCCCCACAACCCGCCCCCTCCGGTCATGCGCATCAACCGCATCCTTTCCGGCTTTCTCGCCCTGCTGGGCGCGCTGTCTTTCGATGTCGCGGGGGCACAGCCGCTCGAGGTCACGGTCAGCATCCCGCCACAGAAGCACTTCGTCGAGCGCGTCGGCGGCGCCGCCGTGAAGGTCAACATCATGGTCCGCCCGGGCTCGTCGCCCCACGAGTACGAGCCATCGCCGCAGCAGATGGCGGCACTGACCCGGTCCAAGGCTTACTTCGCGATCGGCGTCGAGTTCGAGCAGGCCTGGCTGCCGCGCTTCCGCAAGGCGGCGCCGGGCCTCGACGTGGTGGACACCACGCTGGGCATCCAGCGGCTGAAGATGGCCGAGCCCCGCAGCGTCGGCCGACACAGCCACGCCCACGACCATGCGGGCGACGATCCCCATGTCTGGCTGTCGCCGCCGCTGGTTCGCCTGCAGGCGATGAACATCCGCGACGCGCTGATCCGTCTCGACCCGGCCCGCGCCGCCGACTACCACCGCACCTACGAGGCGTTCGCGCGCGACAGCAACCGCGTCGACGAAGCCGTCATGGCAG
>DATIUV010000296.1:0-8993 GCA_035466595.1 Pelomicrobium sp. | reverse complement strand
AGGTGGCGCCGCCGCCGGCGGCGCGAGCCGGCTCGGCATCGTGGCTGACGAGCTGGCCTTCCTGGATCACGGCGCTGCCCTGCGCAGCGCCGTCGCCGCTCACCCAGTCGAGGGACAGCGTGAGGAGCGGAAAATCCTGCGACGCCGTGACGAACGGCGGAAACGGCAAGCCGCCCTCCACCTTCACGTCGTAGTGCAGGAAGCCGGGGCTGTGGTGCTCGGACACGGCGTCGCTCAGGCCCTCGGCGGCGAGCAGCTCGGCGAGCCGGGCCTTGAACGGCTCCAGCGCCGCCGTCTCGCCGCTGACGCGCACCGTGGCGTGGGTGATCACGCGGTCTCCGGCACGGCGAGGTCCGAGAGCAGCTCCGGCTCTTCCCCCATCGCCTTCTCCGCGCGCGCCAGCAGGTCCTCCGCACGGCGGCCATGGTCGGGATAGGCGCCGACGCCGAGGCGTGCCGCGAGCGACGTCGTGCGGTTGCGGCTGCGCCACGGGTTGGCCGCCAGCACGGTACGCAACCGCTGGGCGACCAGCAGCGCCGAGGCCAGATCGGTCTCGGTCAGCAGGATCGCGAACTCGTCCTCGTTCATTTTGGCGACGACGTCGCTCGAGCGCAGCTCCCCGCGCAGCAGATCGGTGACGTGGCGGGTCAGGCGCAGCGCCGAATCGCGGTGCCAGACGCGGTCACGGCCGGCGAGCGCGCCGACTTCGAGCGTCACCACGCTGAACGGCCGCTCGTAGCGCGTGCCCCGCTCCACTTCGCGGTCCAGCAGCGAGACGAACGCGCCGGCGGTCAGCAGGCCGGTGTCCTCGTCCGTGTCCGAGAGGAGCCGCATCTTGCGCAGTGCCTCGTGGATGTCGGCGGAGAACATCGTCACCAGGTAGGCCACCAGCAGCACGGGCGCCAGGCGTGCCGCCAGCTGGCCGGCGTAGGCGGCATTCAGGATGGCCGGCGTGGAGCCGCCCTGGTAGCCGAGCAGAATGAAACAGGCGACGATCAGCAGCACCTGGAGCAATGTCACCAGCTTGCCCAGCGTCAGGGCGGCGGTGATGACGGGGATCAGGTACAGATTCAGCAGCGGGCTCTCCAGCTCGCCGGTGAACCACACCACCCAGGTGACGAAGGCGATCATGACCAGGGTTTCCACCGTCACGCGGACGCGGCTTTCCTCGCGGTAGAAATGGAAGTAGTGAAAGCCGACGACGAACGCGCCGTAGAAGAACAGGCCGGTGGTGATGGGCAGACGCGCCTCGGGCTTCGGCGCCTCGACCACGAGGTAGAGCAGCACCAGCACGAGCGTGAGCCATTCGAGCTCCGCGACGGTGCGCGAAAACCCCTTGAGTTCCTCCTGACTGAAACTGAGCCCCGGTTTCGTCATGTCGTTGTCGGGCCTGCGCGGACCGCTCCCCCGGCGTCCAACGGCGCCGGTCCCCGCAATGGCGCGGATACCGCGGCATCATAAAACAAAAACGCCGCCCGGCGGGGCGGCCGGGGCGCGGCCGCCGGCTTCAGAGCGCGTCGGCCAGCACGCGGGCCACGTGCAGCGCGTCGCGCTGCGCGCCGTCGCGGATCTGGTGCCGGCAGCTGGTGCCGTCGGCGACGACGACCGTTTGCTCGTCGGCGTCGCGCACGGCCGGCAGCAGCGCCGCCTCGGCCATCTTCAGCGACACGTCGATGTGGCGGGCGTCGAATCCGAACGCACCCGCCATGCCGCAGCAGCTCGACGGCACGGTTTCGACCCGCAGCCCCGGCACCAGCCCGAGCGCCGCGGTCACGGCCGGCATGACGCCGAACGCTTTCTGGTGGCAGTGGCCGTGCACCAGAGCTTTCGCGTGGCGCGAGCCGCGCAGCGGCAGCTGGAGCCGCCCGGCCTCATGCTCGCGCACGAGGAACTCCTCGAACATCAGGGCGGCGTTCGCCAGCGCAGCGCTGTCGGCGCCCGGCAGCAGCGAGCGGAACTCGTCGCGCAGGCCCAGCAGGCACGACGGCTCGAGCCCGACCACGGGCACGCCCCGCGCGACGTACGGCTTCAGCGCCGCCAGCGTCCGGCTCGCCTCCGCGCGCGCCTCGTCCACCATGCCGGCGGCGAGGTAGGTGCGGCCGCAGCAAAGGGCGCGCTCGCCCTCCCCGGCCGACGCGACGGTGACGCGGTAGCCCGCGGCCGAGAGCACCTTCACGGCCGCGCGCAGGTTCTCCGGCTCGAAGTAGGCATTGAACGTGTCGGCCAGCAGCACGACCTCGCCGGCTTCGCCGCATGCCGGCACCTCGGCCTGGCCGCGGAAGGCGTCGCGCCGCCAGACCGGCAGCGTGCGCCGCGCGGAGATCCCCGCCAGCTTCTCCGACAGCGCCGCCAGTCCCGGCACGCGGTCGCGCAGGTTGGCGAGCGGCGCCAGCCGCGCGGCCCAGCGCGCGTAGCGCGGCAGATGGGCGACCAGCCGGTCCTTGAAGGAGCGCGGATGCCGGCGGTGGTACTGGTAGAGAAATTCCACCTTCATCTTCGACATGTCGACTCCGGTCGGGCATTCGCGCTTGCAGCCCTTGCAGGAGACGCACAGCGCGAGCGTGTCGTACATCTCGCGCGAGGTCAGCGCGTCCGCCCCCAGCTGGCCGGAGAGCGCCAGGCGCAGCGAGTTGGCGCGGCCGCGCGTGAGGTGCTGCTCGTCGCCGGTGGCGCGGTACGAGGGGCACATGGTGCCGGCGTCGAACTTGCGGCAGTGGCCGTTGTTGTTGCACATCTCCACGGCGGCGGCGAAGCCGCGGCCGCGGTTCTCCGGCCCCACCTCGTGCTCGGACCAGTCGAGGCCGGGCTCGACGCGCAGCGTTTCGTAGCCCGGCTTGAAGCGGAACAGCCGGCGGTCGTCCATCTTCGGCGGCGCCACGATCTTGCCGGGATTCATCAGGCCGCGCGGATCGAACGCCTGCTTGATCTCGCCGAAGGCGCGCGCGAGCCGCTCGCCGTAGACCGGCGCGATCCACTCCGAGCGGACCAGCCCGTCGCCGTGCTCGCCGGAGTAGGAGCCCTTGTACTCCCTGACCATCGCGCAGGCTTCCTCGGCGATCGCGCGCATCTTCTTCGCGCCGTCTTCCGAGCGCATGTTGAGCACGGGCCGCACGTGCAGGCAGCCCACCGAGGCGTGCGCATACCAGGTGCCCTGCGTGCCGTGCTTCTCGAACACGCGCGTGAGGCGGTCGGTGTAGTCGGCCAGGTGCTCGAGCGGCACCGCGCAGTCCTCGATGAAGGAGACGGGTTTCCCGTCGCCCTTCATCGACATCATGATGTTGAGCCCTGCCTTGCGCACCTCCCAGACGTCCTTTTGCAGCTGCGCGTCGTCGACCTCGACGACGCTGCCGGGCAGCCCGAGGTCGCCCATCAGCTCGCCGAGCCGCGCGAGCTTCGCCAGCTGCTCTGACTTGTCGTCGCCCGCGAACTCCACCAGCAGGATCGCGTCCGGGTCGCCGCGGATGGTGCGCTCGACGGTGGCCCGGAACGCCGCGATCTCGCGCGACAGGCCGATCATGGTGCGGTCCACCAGTTCCACCGCCGCCGGCTTGAGCTGGACGATGTGCCGCGTGAGATCCATCGCCTGGTAGAAGGTCGGGAAGTGGACGATGCCGAGCGCCTTGTGCTTCGGCAGCGGCGAGAGCTTGAGCTGGATGCGGCGGAAGTAGCCCAGCGTGCCTTCCGAGCCCACCAGCAGGTGCGCCATGTTGAACGGCCCGCCCGAGGCCATGTCGAGGTTGTAGCCGGCGACGCGGCGCTGCACGCCCGGCACGCGGGCGGCGATCTCGTCGCGCTCGCGCTGGTAGAGCCCGCGCACGATCGATACCAGCTCCCGGTACCGGGCCGGTCCCTCCGCCGCCGCGCCGTCCACCATCCCGAAGCGCACGGTATCTCCGCTCGTGAGCCACGCTTCCGCCGCGAGCACGTTGTGCACCATGTTGCCGTAGTGCAGCGAGCGCGCGCCGCAACTGTTGTTGCCGGTCATGCCGCCGAGGGTGGCTTGGGCCGCGGTCGAAACGTCGACCGGGAACCACAGCCCGTGGCGCCTGAGCCCGGCGTTGAGCTGGTCCAGCACGATGCCCGGCTGCACCCAGGCGGTGCGGCCTTCGGCATCGAGCTCCAGCAGGCGATTGAGATGCTTGCTGTTGTCGACGACGAGCGCTTCGCCCACGGTCTGGCCGCACTGCGAGCTGCCGCCGCCGCGCGGCAGGATCGGCACGCCGGCGTCGGCGGCGATCTCGAGTGCGCGCAGCGCGTCCTCGTCGCTGCGCGGCACGACGACGCCGACCGGCTCGACCTGGTAGATGGAGGCGTCGGTCGCGTAGCGCCCGCGCGAGAAGGCGTCGAACAGCACCTCGCCCTCGAGCTCGCGGCGCAGGCGGGCCGCCAGCTCCGGATCGCCCGGCTTGACGGCGGAGCGCAGCGAAATCAGCGGCGCATTCATGAGGGAGCTGCGGCGATCAGCCGGCGGCGCGCGCTGCCACTGCGCCGCCGGCGTCCGTGAGCGAGGCGCAGATGACGTCGAGCTTGTTCTCGAGGTGGCGCCGGAGCAGCGCCTTCAGCTGCTCGCCGTCGCGGCGCGTCAGCGCGGCCAGGATCTGCTCATGCTCCTCCACCGCGTGATCCCAGCGCTCACGGGAGAGATTGGCCATGTAGCGTGCCCGGCGGATGCGGCCCGACAGCCCGCGGTAAACGCCGGTCAGCGCCGCGTTGCGGGCGCAATCGATGATTTTCTCGTGAATGCGCTGGTTGAGCTGGAAGTACTCGGCCAGCTCGCCGCGCGCGTGATGGGCGCGCATCTGGTAGTGCAGCGCCCGCACCTCCGCGATGTCGTCTTCGGTGGCGCGCTGGCAGGCGAGCTCGCCGGCCAGCGCCTCCAGCACGGCCATGACCTGGAACATGTCCTCGGCGTCGGCGCGGGTGATCCGCGTCACCGCCGCGCCGCGGTTCGGCAGCAGTTCCACCAGGCCTTCGGACGAGAGCACCTTGATCGCCTCGCGCAGCGGCGTACGCGAAATGCCGAAGCGCTCGGTGAGCACGCGCTCGTTGAGGCGCTCGCCGGGAGAGAGCTCCCCGCGGGTGATGAGGTCGCGCAGCCGCGCGGCCACCTCGTCGTGCAAGGGGCGGCGGCCGATGGCGTCGCCGGAAACCGGGGACAGGCGGGCGTTCATCAGGACTCCTTAATAAACTGCATACAATATACCTGCGAGGCTTGGGATAGACAAGCTGGTCTTAAAACAAGTCATGTTAATCATGTAGATAAAAGTTCTTGCATTCCGGAGGTTTTGTATACAAAATTGAAATCCCGCGGCCGGGTCCAGCGCCCGCCGGCTTCAGAATGCCTCGAAAGGATCCGTCATGAGCTACGTCAGCGGCCGGCACTTCCTGCAGATACCGGGCCCCACGAACGTTCCCGACCGCGTGCTGCGCGCCATCGACCGCCCCACCATCGACCACCGCGGGCCCGAGTTCGGCGTTCTCGGCCGCGAGGTGCTGACCGAGATCCGCAAGATCTTCAAGACGAAGCACCCGGTGATCATCTACCCGGCCTCCGGCACGGGGGCCTGGGAGGCGGCGCTCGTGAACACGCTGTCGGCCGGCGACAAGGTGCTGATGTGCGAGACCGGCCATTTCGCGACGCTCTGGCACCGGATGGCGACGCGGCTCGGCCTCGCGACCGAGTTCATCCCGACGGACTGGCGCCACGGCGCCGACCCGGCCGCGATCGAAGCGCGCCTCAGGGAAGACAAGGCGCACGAGCTCAAGGCCGTGTGCGTCGTGCACAACGAGACGTCCACCGGCGTCGCCAGCCGCATCGGCGAGGTGCGCAAGGCGATCGACCGCGCAGGCCACCCGGCGCTGCTGATGGTGGACACGATCTCCTCGCTGGCCTCGATCGACTTCCGCATGGACGAGTGGGGCGTCGACGTCACCGTGGCGGGCTCGCAGAAGGGCCTCATGCTGCCGCCGGGCCTGTCGTTCAACGCGGTCTCGGAGAAGGCGCTGGCGGCTTCCCGGTCCTCGACCCTGCCGAAGTCGTTCTGGAACTGGGAGGAGATGATCGCCGCCAACAAGACCGGCTATTTTCCGTACACGCCCGCCACGAACCTGCTCTACGGCCTGCGCGAGGCGATCGCCATGCTGCTCGAGGAAGGTCTGGACCACGTCTTCTCGCGGCATGCGCGCCACGGGGAAGCGACGCGGCGCGCCGTGACGGCGTGGGGACTCGAGGTGCTATGCTTGAACCCCGCCGAGTACAGCGGCTCGCTCACCGCGGTGCTGCTGCCGGAGGGGCACAACGCCGACGAGCTGCGCCGCGTCATCCTGGAGGCGTTCGACATGTCGCTCGGCAACGGCCTCGGCAAGCTGGCCGGCAAGGTGTTCCGCATCGGCCACCTTGGCAGCTTCAACGACCTCATGCTGGCGGGCACGCTCGCCGGCGTCGAGATGGGGCTCGAGCTGGCCGGCGTGCCGCACCGGAAAGGCGGGGTTCAGAGCGCGCTCGGTTACCTGGCCCAGACCGCCGGCTCGGCGGAGAAGGCGCGGGCCCGCAACGCCGCCTGAAGCAGTCGGTATCACCCCCCGCCCCGGCTCGAAGCCATCCCGCCGGGGCATCACACCACAAGACCTAGAGGAGGACGGCAAATGAAACTATCCCGAGTCATCGCATCCCTCGCGCTCTCGGCTGCCGCGGTCACGACGTCGGCTGGCGCCGCGACCGAGCTCAAGTTCGGCCACGTCGGCGAGCCCGGCTCGCTGTTCGCGGCTTCGGCCACGGAGTTTGCCAACCGCGCCAATGCCAAGCTCGGCGACAAGTACAAGGTGGTGGTGTACGGCTCCAGCCAGCTCGGCTCCGACAAGGAGCTGCTGCAGAAGCTCAAGCTCGGCACGGTCGACTTCGCGCTGCCCTCCACGGTGATGTCTTCGGAAGTGGATTCCTTCGGCCTGTTCGAGATGCCCTACCTGGTCAAGAACCGCGACCACATGAAGAAGATCGAGAAGGAAGTGGTTTGGCCGAAGCTCGCGCCCGCGGCGGAGAAGAAGGGCCTGAAGATGATCGCCGTGTGGGAAAACGGTTATCGCCACATCACCAACAGCAAGCGGCCGATCGTGAAGCCCGATGACCTCAAGGGCCTCAAGCTGCGCACGCCGAAGGGCAAGTGGCGCGTGAAGATGTTCGAGGCCTACGGCGCCAGCCCGAGCCCGATGGCGTTCTCCGAGGTGTTCACGGCGCTGCAGACCGGCGTCATGGACGGCCAGGAGAACCCTTTCACCCAAATCTGGAGCGCCAAGTTCCAGGAGGTGCAGAAGTACCTGTCGCTGTCGGGCCACGTCTACACGCCGGCCTACGTCATGGTGGGGTCGAAGAAGTGGGCCTCGCTGCCCGCTGACGTGCGCAAGGTCCTGGAGGACACGGCCAGGGAAACGCAGGCCTACGTCTACGAAACCGCGACGAAGGCGGAAACCGACCTGCTGGATAAACTCAAGGCGGCCGGCATGCAGGTGAACGAGGTCGACAAGGACGCGTTCATCGCCGCCAGCAAGGGCGTCTACGCCGAGTTCGGCAAGGAAGTGGCGGACGGGGCGGGCATGATCGACAAGGCCGTCGCGCTCGGCCGCTAAGGCAGGCAACGCACGGAGGCCGCCCCCCGGGCGGCCTCGTTTCGTCCGCAAGCGGGGAGGCCCATGTCGCTCGCCAGTGTCCGCCGGGCGTTCGAGCGCCTGATGGAATCCGTCGTCATCGTCCTGATGCTGGCGCTCGCCACGATCGTGGTCCTGGGCGTCATCTACCGCAAGGCCGGCGCGCCGCTGGTCTGGTACGACGAGGTCGCGTCGATCCTGCTGGCGTGGCTCACGTACTACGGCGCCGCGCTGGCGGCGCTCAAGCGGGCGCACATCGGCGTGCCCGGCCTGGTCGAGCTGCTGCCGCGCGGGCCGCGGATGGCGGTCGCTCTGCTGGCCGAAGCGATCATCATCGCGTTCTTCGTCCTGCTCGCCTACTCGGGAGCGGTGATCCTCGACGTGCTGGCCACTGACTTTCTGGTCAGCCTGCCCGACGTGTCGGTGATGTACACGCAGTCGGTGATTCCGATCGGCGCGGCGCTGTTCGTGATCGCCGAACTGCTGGTCCTGCCGGACGTGCTGCAGGATGCGCGGCAGAACGGCCGCGGCGGCACCGCCGAGGCGAATCCGTAAATGGCGCTGCTGCTCCTCTTTCTCGGCGTCCTCGCGCTGGTCCTGATCAACGTGCCGATCGCCGTGGCGCTCGGCGCGGCGGCGGTCGTGGCCCTGCTGGCGGGCCAGGGCTGGGAAGCGCTGCCCAACTTTCCGCTGACGATGTACAACGGCGCCACCAACTTCCCGCTGATCGCCATCCCGCTGTTCATCCTGGCCGGCGCCATCATGAACACCAGCGGCATCTCCCGCCGCCTGATCGCGTTCGCCTCGGCGCTGCTGGGGTTCATCCGCGGCGGCCTGGCGATGGTCAACGTCGGCACGTCGCTGTTCTTCGCCGAGATCTCCGGCTCCGCGGTGGCCGACGTGGCCGCGCTCGGCTCCGTGCTGATGCCGGCGATGAAGCGCAAGGGCTACCCCGGCCCGTTCACGGCCGCCATCACCTCGTCGTCGGCGTCGCTCGCCATCATCATCCCGCCCTCGATCCCGATGATCCTCTACGCGGTGATGTCGGGCAGCTCGGTGGTGCAGCTGTTCGTGGCCGGGATCGTGCCCGGCGTGCTCGGCGGCGGCCTGCTCATGGCGTTGTGCTACTACTACGCGCGCAAGTACAACTACCCGGTCGAGGAGGCGTTCCAGCTCGGCCGGCTGTGGCAGACGTTCAAGGACGCCGCGCTCGCCTTTCTGCTGCCGCTCATCATCCTCGGCGGCATCTTCGGCGGGCTGGTCACCGCGACCGAGGGCGCCGGCCTGGCGGTGGTGGCGGCGATCGGCATTGCCATCTGGTACCGCGAGATCGATTTCAAGCAGCTTATTGG
>DATIUV010000295.1:0-9613 GCA_035466595.1 Pelomicrobium sp. | reverse complement strand
TGCGCCGCCTGCTCGGCGACGCGGCATTGGACGCAGGCGCGCCATGAGCATGGAGATCCAGGTTCGCGACCTCGAATCGGCGCTGCTCAACCGCGCCCGGCAGCTGGTGCGCGAGCATCTCGACAAGGGTGCCAGCGAGCGTGACCGCATCCTGCGCGAGTGCGGCCAACGGCTGCGCCTGCGCGAGGAGCGCGAGACGCTGGCCGCGAAGGCGGATGCCGAGCGGCTGTTTCGCCAGCGCGTGCAGGCGGCGGAAATCGCGCTGCAGGGCGAGCTCGATCGCCTGCGCTGGACGCTGGTGCAATCGGTGCTGGGCGACGTGCGCCGCCGGCTGGGCGCGCTGGCGGACGACGAGACCGCCTACCTGCCGGTGCTGCAGCGGCTCATCGCCCATGGCGTTGCGTTGGTGGGCGAGGAAGGCGTCGTGGTGCAGCTCAACGCGCGCGATCACCAGCGCTTCGGGGCGCGCTGGGCGGAGCTGAGTCGCGCCGCCTCCACGCAGCACCGGGTCGAGCTGCTGGACACGGCCTGCGAGGGCAGCGGCGGCGCCGTGATCATGAATCGCCCGCAGACACTGCGGGTCGACAACACTATCGAGGGGCGCATCGAGCGCGCCGGCGACGCCGTGAACCGGCTGATCCTCGAGCGCCTGTTCGCCGCCGTGCCCGAGATGGAGGCGCTGTCCCATGGCTGACGCACCGCCGGCTGCGGGCGAGATCCTCGACGTCAACGGCCCGATCCTGACGCTGCGCCTGCCGCGCGTGCTGATCGGCGAGCAGGTGCGGGTCGGCCGGCTCGGCCTGACGGGCGAGGTCATCGGTCGCGACGAAGACCGCGCCACGGTGCAGGTGTACGAAGCCACCGAGGGCCTGCGGCCCGGCGAGCCGGCCGAGGCGCTCGGCCATCCGCTGTCCGTCGAGCTCGGGCCCGGGCTGCTCGGCGCCATCTTCGACGGCGTGCAGCGGCCGCTCGCGGGCATCGCGGCGCTCTCCGGCGACCATATCGAGCGCGGCCTTGCGGTGCCGTCGCTCGACCGCGAGCGGCGGTGGCCGTTTCGGCCCGACGCCGGGCTCAAGCTCGGCGAGCCGGTCCGCGGCGGCGCGACGCTCGGCACCGTTCAGGAGACCGGCAGCATCGAGCACCGCATCCTGGTGCCGCCCGACGTCAACGGCACGCTGGAGGATCTGGCGCCCGCGGGCGACTACACCCTCGAGCAGGCGGTTGCCCGCGTGCGCACCGCCGACGGCAGCTTCCGCAAGCTGACGCTGTTCCATCGCTGGCCCGTGCGCGTGCCGCGGCCGTACGCGCGCCGCGACCCGGCCACGCTGCCGCTGATCACCGGCCAGCGCATCCTCGACACCTTCTTCCCGCTGGTGAAGGGCGGCAAGGCGGCCATCCCGGGCCCGTTCGGCGCCGGCAAGACGGTCCTGCAGCACCAGATCGCGCGCTGGTGCGACGCGCGCATCGTCATCTACGTCGGCTGCGGCGAGCGCGGCAACGAGCTGGTGGACGTGCTCGAGTCGATGCCCAGGCTCGTTGACCCCCACACCGGGCGGCCGCTGATGGAGCGCACCCTGCTGGTGGCCAACACCTCCAACATGCCGGTGGTGGCGCGGGAGGCCTCCGTCTACGTCGGCATCACCATCGCGGAGTACTTCCGCGACCAGGGGCTGGACGTCGTCATGGTGGCGGATTCCACCAGCCGCTGGGCCGAGGCGCTGCGCGAGGTGAGCGGGCGGCTCCGGCAGATGCCGGTGGAGGAAGGCTACCCGGCCTATCTCGCCTCGCATCTGGCGGCGTTCTACGAGCGCGCCGGCCGCGTGCACACGCTCGGTGGCGACCTCGGCTCGGTGACGCTGATCGGCGCGGTGTCGCCGCCGGGGGGCGACTTCTCCGAGCCCGTGACGAGCCATACCAAGGAGATCATCCAATCGTTCTGGGCGCTGTCGAAGGCGCTCGCCGACGCCCGCCACTACCCGGCCGTCGACTGGACCGACAGCTTCTCGGGCTACGTCGAGCCGGCGGCGAAGTGGTGGCACGAAAACGTCGACGCCGGCTGGAGCGCCCGCCGCGCCGAGGCGCTGTCGCTGCTGGCGCAAGCCGAGGAGCTCTCGCGCATCGTCAATCTGGTGGGCATGGAGGCACTCTCGGCCGGCCAGCGCTGGACCCTCGAGGCCGCGGCGCTGGTGCGCGAGGGGGTCCTGCAGCAGTCGGCCCTGGATGACGTGGACAGCTACTGCTCGCCGGACAAGCAGTTTCTGCTGCTCGACCTGCTGCTCGAGATCCATCACCAGGGCATGGCGATGCTGGAGCTCGGCATCCCGGTGCAGGAGCTGCTGAAGCTGCCGCTGCTCGCGCGGGCGCGGCGCTACAAGATGCTGTACCCGTCGGACGCGACCGAGAAGCTGCAGGCGCTGCGCGGCGAGATCCGCGACGCGTTCGACGCGCTGCGCACGGAGTACACGAAACCGAAGGAGAGCGCGGCGTGAAGAATCCGGCATCGGCGGGCACGCCGGCGATTGATCAAAGGACACGCCGGTGAAAGACGTCGAGTTTCGTACGGCCACGACGGCTTGGGGCGGGCCGTCCAAGCCACCGAGCAGGGGCCCCGGCCCCGCGGGCCGGGGATGCGAGCACGGCGCGTGGCGGCCGTCCGCCTGCGCGGCGGCGATTGATCAAAGGACACGCCGGTGAAAGACGTCGAGTTTCGTACGGCCACGGCGGCTCGAGGCGGACTGCTGTTCATGAAAAACGTCCCCGGCGTCGCCCTCGGCGATCGCGTCGTGATCAAGGACCACCGCGGCCACCGCCGCAACGGCCTCGTGATCCGCTGCTCGCGCGAGCTCACGTTGGTCGAGGTGTTCGAGGGCACCGACGATCTCGACCTCGAGCGCACGTGGGCGCGTTTCCTCGACGAGCCGTTCGAGCTGCCGCTGTCGCGCGAGCTGCTGGGGCGCGAATTCAACGGCGTCGGCGCGCCGCGCGACGACCGCCCGCCGCTGGTCTCGGCGCTCAAGCGGCCCGTGAACGGCGCGCCGGTGAACCCGTCGGCCCGCGCTTACCCGCGCGAGTTCATCCAGACCGGCGTCTCCGCCATCGACGGCATGAACGCGCTGGTGCGAGGCCAGAAACTGCCGATCTTCTCCGGCTCGGGACTGCCCCACAACCGGCTGGCGGCGCAGATCGTGCGCCAGGCGCGGCTGCCCGGCGAGGAAGGCGGCTTCGCGGTCGTCTTCGCGGCGATGGGCGTCTCGCACGCCGACGCGCGCTTCTTCAAGGAGGAGTTCGAGCAGAGCGGCGTGCTCGGGCAGGTCGTCATGTTCACCAACCTCGCCGACGATCCGCCGATCGAGCGCCTGATCCTGCCGCGCACCGCGCTGACCGCCGCCGAGTACCTGGCCTTCGATCTCGACCTGCACGTGCTGGTGGTGCTCACCGACATGACGAACTACGCCGAGGCGCTGCGCGAGGTCGCCACCGCCAAGGGCGACGTGCCGGCCCGCAAGGGCTATCCCGGCTACCTCTACTCGGACCTTGCCGAGATCTACGAGCGCGCCGGCCGCATCCGGGAGCGCGCGGGCTCAATCACGCAGATTCCGGTGGTGACCATGCCCGCGGACGACATCACGCATCCGATTCCGGATCTCACCGGCTACATCACCGAGGGCCAGATAGTGCTCGCGCGCGAACTGCAGGCGCGGCACGTCTATCCGCCGGTGGCGGTGCTGCCGTCGCTGTCGCGGCTGATGAAGGACGGCGTCGGCAAGAACTACACGCGCGACGACCACCCGCGGGTGGCGAGCCAGCTGTTCGCCTCCTACGCGCGTGCGCTCGAGGTCAGGAACCTCGCCGCCATCATCGGCGCGGAGGAGCTCACCGAGGCCGACCGCCGCTTCCTGGCGTTCGCCGACGCCTTCGAGAGCCGCTTCGTCAACCAGGGCGAGACCGAGGACCGCACCGTGTTCGACACGCTGGCGGCGGGCTGGGAAGTGCTCTCGCTGCTGCCGCCCGAATCCCTCACCCGGGTGAGCGAAGAGGAGATCCGCCGCCACCACCGTTTCCAGGGCGCCGCCCGTGAAGCAGCAGCTTAGGGTCGCGCCGACCAAGAGCGCCCTGCTCCAGCTCCAGCGGCAGAGCCGCTTCCTCGAGCAGGGCCACGACATGCTGGAGCGCAAGCGCGAGCTGCTCACGCGGGTGGTGCAGGAGCGCCTGGCGCAATACCGCGCGCTGCGGCGCCAGGCTGCAGAGGCGGTGACGGAGGCCTACCGCTGGCTCGCCATCGCCCACATCCGCATGGGCAGCCACGTGCTCGGCCAGCACGCCGTGGTGATGCCGCCGGCGCTGGAGATCAACATCCTGCCGCGCTCACACGTCGGCGTGGAGTATCCGGCCGTCGAGGCGCAGCCGCGGCCGCTCAACGCCGTGGCGCTGATGTGGACCGACCCCAGCTTCGACCAGGCGCGCGCCAGCCTGGCGGAGATGGCGGTGCTGCTGGCGCGCCTGGGCGAGGCCGAGACCGCGCTCTGGCGCCTGCTGATCGAGCAGCGCAAGACGCAGAAGCGCGTCAACGCGCTCAAGTACAACATCATCCCCATGTATCGCGCCAAGATCCGCGACATCCGCTCGGCGCTGGAGGAAGAGGAGCGCAATGCGCTGTTCCAGATGAAGCTCCTGCGGGAAGCGGAGCTTGGCGAAAGCGGCGCCAGCGGCTAAATTCGGCGGCATGCCCGATTTCGATTTCCGCGGCGTCGTGCCGATCCTGCCGACGCCGTTCCACGACGACGAGTCCCTCGACCTCGAATCGCTCGAGCGCACGATCCGCTTCATGGCGAGCGTCGGCGTGCAGGGCGTCACCGTGCTGGGGGTGCTGGGCGAATCCAACCGCCTGACCGACGCCGAGCGCGAGCGCTGCGTCGCCGCGGCGGTAAAAGCCGCCGGCGCGCTGCCCGTCGTCGTCGGCGCCAGCCACCCGGGAACGCAGGCGACCATCGATCTCGCAGTCATGGCCCGCGAGCGCGGCGCGGCGGCCGTCATGGTGGCCCCCTCGCAAGAGCCGGTGCCGAGCGACGAGCGCGTGCTCGATTACTACCGCCGCGTCGGCGAACGCGCGGGAATTCCGCTGGTGCTGCAGGATCACCCGGCCTCGACCCAGGTGCACCTGCCGGTGCCGCTGATCGCCCGCATCGCCGCCGAGGTTCCGGCCGTGGCATGCATCAAGGAAGAGGGCCTGCCGACGCCGGCGCGAATCGAAGCCCTGCGGCGCCTCCTGCAGCGGCCGTTGCCGATCCTGACCGGACTCGGCGCGCTCTACGGCCTGTTCGACCTCGAGCAGGGCAGCGACGGCTTCAACACCGGCTTCGCCTTTCCGGAAGCGCTGCTCGCGCTGGTGGCGGCGGCGCGCGAGCGGGACTGGCCGCGCGCGCGCGAGATCTACCGCCGCTTCCTGCCGCTGATCGTGTTCGAGCAGCAGCCGGGCGTCGCCGTGCGCAAGGAAATCTTCCGCCGCCGCGGCCTGCTCGCGAGCCATCGCGTGCGCCATCCCGGCGCCGCGCTGGCGCCGTCGGCCGCCAAGCAGCTCGACGCCCTGCTTGCGTGGATCCTCGACGGCACGGATCTCACGCGGCCGCTGGCCCTCTGACGCAACGCGCCGCACGCGGCTAACATGAGGGCAGCCGGCGCGCCGGCCGCTGCCGCCCATCATCCGAACCGATGATCCCCGAGATTGGCCAGATCGCCCTCGCCATCGCCCTGACGACCGCCGCGATGCTGGCGGCGTCGCCGCTGGCGGCACGCAGCCCCGCAGCACCGGCGTGGGCGGCGGTCGCCACGCGGGCGGCCGTGCTGCAGTTTGCACTTGTCGCCGCCGCCTTCGGCTGTCTTGCCTGGTCGTTCGTCGCCTACGATTTCTCCGTCGCCAACGTCGCCGACAACGCCCACTCGCGTCTGCCGCTCGCCTACCGCTTCGCCGCGACCTGGGGCTCCCACGAGGGCTCGCTGCTGCTGTGGCTGCTGATGCTGTCCGGCTGGACGGCCGCCGCGGCCCTCCTCGACCGCGCGTCGCTGCCGCGCTTCCGGCTGCGCGCGCTGGGCACGCTCGGGATGGTCAACGCGGGATTCGGCGCGTTCCTGCTGTTCACCTCCAACCCCTTCGCCCGGCTGTTCCCGCCGGCCGCGGAGGGGCGCGACCTCAACCCCCTGCTGCAGGACCCGGCGATGGTGATCCACCCGCCGCTGCTGTACATGGGCTACGTCGGCTTCGCCGTGGCGTTCGCCTACGCCGTGGCGGCCCTGCTCGAACCGCAGCCCGACGCGGGCTGGGCGCGGCGCGCGCGGCCCTGGACGCTGGCGGCGTGGTGCTTTCTCACCCTCGGCATCGGGCTCGGTAGCTACTGGGCGTACTACGAGCTGGGCTGGGGCGGCTGGTGGTTCTGGGATCCGACCGAGAATGCTTCCCTGATGCCGTGGCTGGCGGGCACCGCGCTGATCCACTCGCTGGCAGTGACGGCGCGCTCCGGCGCGCTGGCGCGCTGGAGCATGCTGCTGGCGGTCGTCGCCTTCGCGCTGAGCCTGCTGGGCACGTTCCTGATCCGCTCCGGCGTGCTCTCCTCCGTGCACGCGTTCGCCAACGATCCGCAACGCGGGCTGTTCATCCTCGGCCTGCTGGCGCTCGCGGTGGGCGTGCCGCTGGCGTTGTACTCGAGGCGGGGATCGCGTGCCGCGCCCGCGCACGGCTTCATGCCGGTTTCGCGCGAGGCGCTGCTGCTGGCCAACAACGCCCTGCTGCTCGTGGCTGCGGCCGCGGTGCTGCTGGGCACGCTCTACCCGCTCGTGCTCGACGCGCTCGGCCTCGGCAAGCTCTCGGTCGGCGCGCCCTACTTCGACGCCGTGTTCGCGCCGCTGATGGCGCCCGCGCTGTTCCTCATGGGTGCCGGACCCGTCGCGCGCTGGCGCGCCGACGCGGCGCCGCGCCTGGCGGGCCGGCTGCGCTGGGCCCTGGCGGTGAGCGTCGTCGCCGCGCTCGCGGCCATGGTCCTGGGCGGCGGACTGCGCCCGCTGGTGGGGCTCGGCGTTTTCCTCGCCGTGTGGATCGCGGCCGGTGCGCTGGTGGCGCTGCGCGCACGCGAACGCCTGTCGGCGCGCGTTCTCGGCATGGCCGTCGCGCACGTGGGGCTGGCGGTCACGGTCATGGGCATCACGCTGGTGCGCGGCTTCGAGACGGAGCTGGAAGTGCGCATGGCGCCCGGCGCAACACTGGCGGCTGCCGGTCACGAGTTCCGCTTCGTCGGCGCGGAGCGCGCGGAAGGCCCCAACTACGCGGCGCAGCGCGCCAGCATCGAGGTCGCGCGGGCCGGCGAGACCATCGCCGTGCTCCACCCCGAGAAACGCGTGTACATCGCCAGCGGCGCGGTAATGACCGAGGCCGCCATCCGGCGGCGGCCGACCGGCGACCTCTATGTCTCGCTCGGCGAGCCGCTCGAAGACGGCGCGTGGGCCGTGCGCGTCTACGTCAAGCCCTTCGTCGCCTGGATCTGGGGCGGCGCGTTGCTGATGGCCGGCGGCGGCGCGCTCGCGGCTTTCGGCCTGCGCCGTTCGCGCCAGCCGGAATACCCGGCCACTTCGCCGCTCGTCCGCGATCCGGCACGCTGAACCGCATGGCGCAACTGCCGGCGTGTTAGCGCCACATGAAACTTTCGCGCTGCCGCTTGCGGCAGGAACATCGCTCGTCTATCTTGGGTCGCAAAAAAGAAAACCGACCTTCGTTTCGGCCAGGGAGATCGTCATGAATTCATTTGCCGCCGGCGCGCTGCGCCTCGTCCCGTCGTCGCTGCTTGCCTTTGTCCTCGCGGTGTCCCCGTTCGCGGTCCAGGCGCAGGCTAAGAGCGAGCCCGCCGTCAACGTCGCCACCTGCGCCAACTGCCATACGCCGGTGACCGACATGCACAAGGGCGCCAAGCACGCCAAGGTGAACTGCAACGCCTGCCACACCGGCATTCAGGACCACATCAAGGACACCGCCAAGCGGCCGAAGACAATCACCGACCCGGCGGCCTGCGGCGCGTGCCACAAGCCGCAGTACGAGTCGGCCTACAAGATGAACTGGGAGAAGGAGGCGCGCAACGAGAAATCCCAGTACGGCGGGCCGTCTCCCAACCCGTCGTTCGAGAAGCTGATGATTCCGCACGGCTTCACCAAGGAGCACAACGAGCCGCGCTCGCACGCCTTCGCGCTCTACGACCAGCTGGTGGTGGACCGCGCCTTCGGCGGCCGCTTCGCCGACAAGCGCGGCTGGCAGAGCCTGGCCCAGGGCGGCGGCAACTTCAAGATCTGGGACGTGCTGGAGGACCTGCATCCCGGTGAGCCGCACAAGGCATTCAAGCCCGGCACCGCGGCCGCGGCCAACCCCGTGTGCCTGAACTGCAAGACCCAGGATCACATCCTCGATTGGGCCTACATGGGCGATCCCGTCGACGGCGCCAAGTGGAGCCGCACCTCCAACGTCGTCGCGATGGTCAAGGACGTGAACCACGCGCTCAACTGCTTCTTCTGCCATGACCCGCACTCCGCGCAGCCGCGCATCGTGCGCGATGGCCTGATCCAGGCCCTGACCCGCCCCGAGAAGGACACGCTGTGGCACAAGGACCCGCGTGGCGCCAAGATCGAGGTCAAGGACATGGGCGTGCGCGGCTTCACGCGCAAGATCGCGGTCATGAACCGCTACGACACCAACCTGCAGTGCGGCCAGTGCCACGTCGAGTACAACTGCAACCCGGGCACCAACCCCACCAGCGGCGAGAAGGTGACGATGGCCGACCAGCGCGCCAACCACTTCCCGTACAAGAACGTGTGGGAAATCGCCAAGCATTACGACGCGATCCAGTTCCGCGACTTCAAGCACGCCATCACGGGCGCGCTGCTGTGGAAAGGCCAGCACCCCGACGTCGAGAACTACTACGACTCCAAGCACCAGAAGGCCGGCGTCGAGTGCAGCCAGTGCCACATGCCGAAGATGAAGGACAAGGCCACCGGCAAGACCTTCACCTCGCACTGGCAGGTGAGCCCGAAGCACTACATCAAGGAAACCTGCCTGACCTGCCACCGCGAATGGAGCGAGACGCAGGCCAAGTACGTGATCGAGTCGCTGCGCAACCGGTTCGAGGGCAAGAAACGCAAGGCGGAGTTCTGGCTAACGCGCTTCATCGACAAGTTCGAGCAGGCGCAGGGGGCCGGCGTGCCCGAGGACGTGCTCAAGCAGGCGCGCGAGATCCACTGGGAGGCCGACATCCATTGGGAATGGTGGACCGCGTCCAACGGCGCCCACTTCCATAACCCGGACCAGGCGGTGGAGTCGCTGAACAAGTCGATGGCGCTGTCGCAGCAGGGCATCAAGCTGCTGGACGAGGCGATGGCGAAGGCGCACGGCGGCAGCAAGCAGGCCGCGGCGCAGTAGCCGGTTGTGCGCCCGCCGGCGCCGGCGGGCGGGACCTTCCCGATGTCCTGGACGCTCGTGATCGCCGCCGCGGCCGCCGCCGCGGCGGGCGCGTTTCTCGCCGCGCCGCTGCGCGCCGCATCGTCGTCCGTGGCCGGCGCGTCAGCGGCGCGCCCGTGGGCCGCG
>DATIUV010000294.1:0-22493 GCA_035466595.1 Pelomicrobium sp. | reverse complement strand
AGCCCTGCGGGCCGCGCCGCGTTCCGCGTGCCGCGCCTGTCGAGCTACTGCGGCCGCGAGATGCGGCATTCGGGCTGGTGGCCCGATCATGTGGTGCGGCTGTTCCGCCGCCGGAGCGCGCGCTTCAGCGACGACCTCGTGCATGAGCGGCTGCTGGTCGACGGCGAGGTCGGCACGCTCACGCAGCCGCTGCGCCACGAGGCGATCCGCAGCCTCGAGCAGGTGCTGGAGAAGGTGAACGGCTATTCCAGCGCCGGCGCGGCGAACATGCTCAAAGAGGGCCGGCGCGGCTCGCTCGGCGCCGCGATCCTGCACGGGCTGTCGGCGTTTTTCCGCACCTACGTGCTGCGGCGCGGCTTCCTCGACGGCCGCGAGGGCTTCATGCTCGCGGTGTCCAATGCCGAAGGGGCATACTACCGCTATCTGAAGCTGGCGCTGCTCGGGGAGCAGCGCGACCGCACGCCGTGAAGATCGCCGTCATTCGCGCCGTCTACAACCGGCCCGACGCCCTGGCCGCGCTGCTGGACGGCTATCTGGCGCAGACCGAGGGCAACTTCGAGATCGTCATTGCCGACGACGGCTCGGCGCCGGAAACCGTAAATCTTATCGGCGACTATCAGGCGAGGTCGCCCGTGCGCATCGACCACGTCTGGCAGCCGAACCAGGGCTACCGCGCCGCCACGATCCGCAACAAGGCGCTGGCGCGCACCGACGCCGAATACGTCATCTACACCGACGGCGACTGTATTCCGCCGCCCACCTTCATCGCCCGGCACCGGCGGCTGGCCGAGCGCGGGCGCTTTCTCGCCGGCAACCGCGTGCTGATGAGCGAGGACTTCACGCGCCGCGTGCTGGGCGAGCACATCCCCGTGCACCGGTGGAGCTTCGGCGGCTGGGTCGCCGCCTGGCGCCGGGGCGACATCAACCGCATCCAGCCGCTGATCACGCTGCCCGACGGGCCGCAGCGCAAGCTCGCGCCGGAGCGCTGGAAGGGCTGCAAGACCTGCAACCTGTCGGCTTGGCGTGACGACCTGTTGCGCGTCGACGGCATGGACGAGGTGTTCGCCGGCTGGGGGCTGGAGGACTCCGACCTCGTCATCCGGCTCATCAAGGCCGGGATCAAGCACAAGAGCGCCCGCTTCGCGGCGCCGGTGTTCCACCTCTTCCACCGCGAGCGCGACAAGAGCCGCTTCGACGAAAACCGGAAGCGCCTCGACGAGGTCATGCGCTCGCCGCGGATCACCGCGCTGCAGGGCGTTAGCCAGTACCTGTGAAGCCGAAGAGCGTGCTGGTCGTCGTCACGCGCCGCATCGGCGACGTGCTGCTGGCCACGCCGCTGATCCGCTCGCTGAAGCGGGCATGGCCGCAGGCGCGCATCGACGCGCTGGTCTTCAAGGGCACCGAGGGCGTGCTCTCCGCCAACCCGGACGTCCATCGCGTCCTGACCGTTCCGCAGCGCGCGGGCCTCGGCGAGCACGCGCGGCTCTACGCGCGCCTGTTCCGCCGCTACGACGTCGCGCTGTCGCTGCTCACCGGCGACCGGCCGACGCTCTATGCCGCGGCGTTCGGCCGCTGGAAGGCGGGGCTGCAGACGCCGACCGCGAAGGAAAGCTGGAAGCGGCGGCTGCTCGACCGGTGGGTGCCGTTCGACAACCTCGACACGCACACCGTGCGCATGCACCTGGCCCTGGCGGAGACTCTGGCCGTGCCGCAGACCGCCGAGGTCGTGGTGAGCTGGGGCGAACGCGACGCCGCGCGCGTGACCGAGGCGCTGGGCAGCGACGCGCCGTTCGCCGTGCTGCATCCATTCCCCAAGTTCAACTACAAGAAGTGGCACGCGGCCGGCTGGCGCGAGCTGGGCGCGTGGATCGCGGAGCGGGGCCTTCGCATCGTCCTGACCGGGGGGCCCGACGCGGCCGAGCGCGAGTACGTCGCCGCGGTTGCGCGCGAGCTGCCTGCGCCCCTGAATCTCGCCGGCGGGCTGTCGCTGCCGATGCTGGGCGCGCTGCTCTCGCGCGCCTCGCTCTACGTGGGCCCGGACACGGCGGCGACGCACATGGCCGCGGCGGTCGGCATTCCAACGGTGGCGCTGTTCGGGCCGTCGAACCCGGTCAAGTGGGGACCGTGGCCGCGGGGGCATCCCGCCGAGCGCAACCCGTGGGCGCGCGTCGGCAGCGGCCGGGTCGGCAACGTGTTCCTGGTGCAGGGCGAGAAGTCCTGCGTGCCGTGCCTGCTCGAAGGCTGCGGGCGCCACGTCGAGAGTTACAGCGACTGCCTGCAGGAACTGCCGGCGTCGCGCGTCATCGACGCGGCGCGCGCGCTGCTGGAAGATCGCGGCTAGATTCGGTCGGCGAGCCAGGCGGCGGTGCGGGCGATGCCGTCGGCGAACGGCACCTGCGGGCGCCAGTTCAGGCGCGAGCGCGCCAGCGAGATGTCGAGCACGTTGGCGGGCACGTCGAACGGCCGGCCGGGCAGGTAGTTGACCGCGACCGGACGGTCGAGGGTGGCCTCGATCACGGAGACGGTGTCGTTCAGGCTGCGGCCCTCGCCGCTGCCGACGTTGATCACCCGCTCCGGGCCGTCGTAGTCGATCGCGGCGACGAATGCCCGCGCCACGTCGCCGACGTAGACGTAGTCGCGCACCACGCTGCCGTCGCCCCAGATCTCGATCGGCACGCCGCGCAGCGCGCGGTCCAGGAACACGGTCACCGCGCCCTGCGCGGAAGCGACTCGCTGGCGCTCGCCATAGGGATTGGCCACCCGCAGCACGCAGTAGTCGAGGCCGTGCAGCAACCGGTACAGGTGCAGGTACTTCTCGATCGTGAGCTTGCCGATGCCGTAGGACGAGGTGGGCTCGGTGGGGTGGGTCTCGGCGAGGGGCACCTCGCGCGGTACGCCGTACACGGTGCCGCCGGAAGAGATGAAGACCACGCGGCGCACGCAGTGGCGCAGGCAGAGGTCCAGCAGCCGCAACGTGCCGACGACGTTGGTCTCGACGTCGTAGACCGGGTTCTCGTTGGAGCTCTTCGGCAGCGTGGTGGAGACCAGGTGCAGCACGACATCGCAGCCAGCTACCGCGCGCTCGGCATCGACCGGGTTGACGAAGTCGCCTTCCAGCCATTCGACGCTCTCGCGGAACGGCAGCAGCACCACGCGGTTGCGGTCGGGCCGGTCGAACACGCGCACCGCGTGGCCGGCGGCCAGCAGCGCCTCGGCGATGTGGGAGCCGATGAAGCCGGCGCCGCCGAGGATGGCGCACCTCATCGCGCCGCCTCTGCGAAGGTCACCGGCCGTTTCGGGACTGCGCGTCGGCGGCTGGCAACGCTCGTTTGACTGTCGATCCCCGACCTAAGGTCGGGGGCCCTCGCCAGGTAACTCACGTTGCCACCTCCTCGCGTGTGGGTTCCTCGAACTGCACGCGGTACAACCGCGCGTAGAGGCCGTCGCGCGCGAGGAGGTCGGCATGGTTGCCCGTCTCGACGATGCGGCCCTGCTCCATGACGAGGATGCGGTGCGCGTTCTCCACCGTCGACAGGCGGTGGGCGATGACGAAGGTGGTGCGGTCCTTCATCAGCGTCTCCAGCGCCGCCTGCACGTGGCGCTCGGACTCGGTGTCGAGCGCGGAGGTCGCCTCGTCCAGGATCAGGATCGGCGCGTTCTTCAGCACCGCGCGGGCGATCGCGAGGCGCTGGCGCTGGCCGCCCGAGAGCTTGACGCCGTGCTCGCCGACCAGCGTCTTCAGGCCCTCGGGCAGCTGGCGGATGAAGTGCATCGCGTGGGCGGCCTCCGCTGCCGCGACAATCTCCGCCTCGCTGGCGCCGGCGTTGCCGCCGTAGGCGATGTTGGCCGCGATGGTGTCGTTGAACAGCAGCACCTCCTGCGACACCAGCGCGATGTTGGCGCGCAGGCCGGCGAGCCGGATGGTCTCGACGTCGTGGCCGTCGACCAGGATGCGGCCGTCGCTGACGTGGAAGAAGCGCGGGATCAGGTTCACCAGCGTGGTCTTGCCGCTGCCCGAGGGTCCCACCAGCGCGATCGTTTCGCCGGGGCTCGCCCTGAGCGACACGTCCACCAGCGCCGGCCGCGCGTTGGGCTCGTAGCGGAAGCCGACGTGCTGGAACTCGACCTCGCCGCGCGCCCGGCCCAGCGGGACGGTTCCGGTGTCGCGCTCCGGCTCGCGGTCCAGCACGCCGAAGACGCTCTCGGCCGCCGCCAGCCCGCGCTGGATGTGCTCGTTGATCTGCGTCAGTCGCTTGAGCGGCGCGAGCAGCATGCCCATGGCGGTGACGAAGGAGACGAACCCGCCGACCGTGGTCTCGCCCGCGCCGGCCTGCCGCGCGGCGAGGTAGATGACGCCCGCCAGCACCAGCGAGCCGACCACCTGCGTCAGCGGCACGGTGGCCGCCGCGGCGATGGCGTGCTTCATGGTGAACTGGCGCACGCGGTTCGCGGTGTCGCGCAGCCGGCCCGACTCGTAGGTCTCGCCGCCGAATACCTTGACCACCCGGTGGCACTCGATCGTCTCCTGCACCACCTGGGTCATGTCGCCCATCGCCTCCTGGGTGCCGCGGCTTGCACGCCGCAGCCGCTTGCTCGCCACGGCGATGATGGTGCCGATGACGGGCCCGACCACCAGCATGAACAGCGTCAGCTTCCAGTTGAGGTAGATCATCCAGCCCAGCAGGCCGATCAGCGCCAGCGAGTCCTTCACCGCGACCGTGAGCGCCGTGGTGGCGGCCGTAGTGACCTGCGCGGCGTCGTAGGTCACCCGCGAGATCAGGGTTCCCGAGGCCTGGTCGGCATAGAAGCGCGTCGGCAGGGTAATCAGCCGGTCGAACATGGCGGTGCGCAGGTCCATGACCACCTTGTTGCCGACCCAGTGGATGGCGACGTCGCCGAAGAACGAGGCCAGCCCGCGGACCAAGAATATGCCGACGATGGCGATCGGTACCAGCTTGATCATCGCCTCGTCGCGCTGGACGAAGCTGCCGTCCAGCAGTGGCTTCATCAGCGCCGGCAGCATGGGCTCGGTGGCGGCGACGACGATCATGCCGAAGATCGCGACGGCGAACGTGCGCCAGTACGGCTTCACGTAGCCGAGCAGGCGGAAGTAGAGCTGGCCGCTGGTCATGGGGGAGAGGGGCGGTTGCCCGCGCGCTTCTGCGGCGCGTCAGGCGGGCAGGCGAGGGACGGCCCGGTCGGCATTTCGCGGAAGTATACCGTCAACCCCGCGGGGCCGCGGTCAGAACGGCTCCAGCCGCGCCTCATAGCGGCGCACCACCAGCCGGTAGAGCTCGTCGCCGATCTGAACGTGGGTGGCCTCGGCCTGATCCAAGCCAATAGTGGCGGCGCCGGCCGCGGAGCGGGCCCTGAAACCGAACACGTCGTTCGCCACCAGACCATCGAGGATCTCCCGCACCGCCGCCGCCGGCAGGCCGCGGCCCGTGTTGTCGGTGAGGGCGCAGGGGCGCCCCTGGCGGGTCACCGTCTCGTAGCGTACGGCGTCGTCCCGCAGGGGGTTGAGGGCGTCGAAATCCGCCGCCGGGTCGATCCGCTGCCAGAACTCGCTCACCGCACGGCCCGAAATGCAAGTAATTTGCTCACAATCTGCTCTTAGCGGTTGACTTTACAAGATTTTTGAAATTAAATTGCGGCATGGACGCGGAACTCAAAGCCCTCGACGAGAAGATTCAGCAGCTGGTGACGCTGTGTCAACGCCTGCGCGAGCAGAACAGCGAGCTGCGCCAGAAGCTGGCCGCTTCCCAGAGTGAAAACAAGCGCCTGGACGACAAGATCGGCACCGCCCGGGCCCGGCTCGAGGGCCTCCTGGAGAAGATCCCCGAAAGCAACGAATGAGCTCGGAACCGAAGGCCCTCGATATCACCATCATGGGCCGCGATTTTCGCGTCGCCTGCCGCGAGGAGGAGCGCCAGCAGCTGCTGGACGCGGTCGCCTACCTCGAGAAGCGCATCCGCGAGGTCAAGGACGGCGGCAAGGTCACGGGCGCCGAGCGCATCGCCATGATCGCGGCGCTCAACATCTCGCACGAGCTGCTCACCATGCGCGTCGGCAACGGGTTTGACTTGGGTGACGTTCGTCGTAAAATCGCCTCGATGCAGGCGACGGTCGACCGCGCGCTGACGGACCAGGACGAGCTCTTCTAGGCCATCGCGCGGCGCTCTCGCCGCAACCGGTTGTCCCCTGCGGTGTTCGCCTAGGCCAATATTCTTCGAACCTAGATGTAGCCTAGGTTGCCAGCCCGGAGCGACGGTGTGCGCGTCCCACGTCGGAAGCGCCTAAAGCGCTCGGTAGGCGACCACCTTGAACCCTTGGGTTCAAGATGAGGGCCTGACGGCATCGGCGGGGGGCGCTTCACCACGGAAAGAGTCTTGGGCGACCAAGGCTCTTTCTTTTTTCACGGGCGTGAACGATGCGTTACTGGCTGATGAAGTCCGAGCCGGACGTGTTCGGCATTGACCACATCGAGCGGGCGCGCGGCCAGCGCACGCCGTGGGAGGGCGTGCGCAACTACCAGGCGCGCAACTTCATGCGCGACGACATGCGGGTCGGCGACCGCGCCTTCTTCTACCACTCCAGCTGCCCGGAGCCCGGCATCGCCGGCATCGTCGAGGTGGTGAAGGCGGCGTACCCGGACGCGACGCAGTTCGACCCGAAGAGCGAGTACTACGACCCCAAGGCGACGCGCGAGAATCCGCGCTGGGTCCACGTCGACGTGAAGCTTACGCAGAAGACGCCGCTCGTGCCGCTCGCCGAGCTGCGCGCGCATCCGGAGCTGTCGGATATGCAGATCCTGCGGCGCGGCAACCGCCTCTCGATTACGCCGGTGACGCCGGCGGAGTGGAAGTTCATCACCACGCGGTTGCTTCGCGGCGACGGTTGATGGGTGATGAGCGATGGATGATGGGTTACGACAACTTTGTCATTCCGGCGATCGGTGATGGGACACCGCGAATTCGTCATTCCGGCGTAGGCCGGAATCCAGGGGTCTAAAGCCTGGACCCCGGCATCCGCCGGGGTGACGGCGGCTTCGTCATTCCGGCGAAGCCTGCCCAATACCGCGATACGGGGGCCGGCTTCGTCATTCCGGCAATCGGTGATGGGCAGCGAGTTCGTCATTCCGGCAATGGGTGGTGGGTGACGGCGAATTCGTCATTCCGGCGTAGGCCGGAATCCAGGGGTTTAAAGCCTCGACCCCGGCGTCCGCCGGGGTGACGGCGCGCCCTTGTCTTACGCATTAGCCACTCCCCGTCGCCCATCGCTTACCACCCATCCCCCATTACCGATCACCCATCGCCCATAGCCCATTCCCATTGCCATCCATGACCGTCGTCCTGCACCACGCCTGGTCGTCGATGCCGGCGCAAAGCGTGCGGCTGGCGCTCGCCTTCAAGGGCGTGCCGCACCGCGCCGAGCCGTTCGGGGCCGACGCCGACGCGCTGTTCTTCGAGCTCGGAATCGCCGTCGCGCCCCTCGTGCTGCGCCTCGACGATGACGTCCACACTGACCCCGAGCAGATCCTCCTGAACCTGGATCGCTGGTGCGGCGGCCGGGCGATCTTCGACGGCTGCGTGCCGCTCGAGATCTGGAACGTGCTGCAGGCGTGGCGAAGCCGCAATGCGCCGTTGCTCGAGCGCCTGACCGCGCCGGTGCTGCCCGCCTTTGTTGATGTCGGCGGCAGCGCGGACAGCCTCGCCGCCTACAAGGCCGAGGTCCGGCGCCGCTTCGGTGTCTCGGTCGAGGAGCTTTCCAACGACCGCTACGACGCCTACCGCCAGCTCGAGCGCACCGCCGATCTCAAAGGCCTTGCGCGGCGGCTCGCCAGGGAGCGCTGGTTCGCCGCCGGCGAGCCCACGGCCGCGGACTTCGCGCTGGCGTGCGATCTGTTTCCGCTACAATTGCTCGACGGCGTCACCCTGCCGATCGATCTCATGTACTACATCCAGCGCGTGGAGACGGCCTGCCGGGCGAGTCCCCGCGAGGGCCTGCTGATTTCCGCCTGACGACGCACACCATGACGTTTGCCGAACTGCTGACTTACCTGGACGCGCACACGCCCTACGACCTGCTGGACGGCACGCCGGACGAGACACTGTCCAAGGCGCGCGCCGGCGGCCATCGCAATCCGGTGGCGGGTGCGATCCTGCTGTCGCTGTTCGAGCGCAGCGGCGCGGCCGATCCGGGCGCGCCGATCGAGCGCGCGCAGGCCGTGGCCGCGCTCGGCCCGATCCGGCTCGAGTACATGAAGGACGACGCGCCGGTGGAGGGCTTCCGCATGGTCGAGAAGATCGTGCACGGCATCGACAGCGCGTTCAACGACGAGGCCTTGCGGCTGAAGGGAAGCGCCTGATGCGCTCGTCGGTGGCGCGGGGAAAGGAACGGCCCCTTAACCGCGGAGACGCTGAGGCGCGGAGAACACCAAGGGAAAATTCGGCATTTTCGAGGCCTTGGGCGCCCGGCAAGCCGATGCCAGGGCGTTCCGCCCGCCTGCGCCCCATCTCTTTTACCCCTGCCCTGGACGACTGTTCGTCCCCTCTGCGCCTCTGCGCCTCCGCGGTTGGGACTCCGCCACCGAATGGAATGGTCGCTGGCCTCAGCGCGAACCTCTAGGGACGGGATGGACGCCAAGGAGATTGGCGCCCACATCGTGGCCGTTTCCTTTGCGTCCTTTGCGCCCTTGGCGGTCAACGCTTTGCCGTTATCGTCCGCGAAAGACTCCTGAATGGAATGGCTGCTGGCCTACGTCGCGGTAGGCGCCTTCGTCGGCTTCTTCGCCGGCCTGCTCGGCATCGGCGGCGGCATGACGATGGTGCCGTTCCTGGTGTTCTTCTTCCAGCGGCAGGACTTTCCGCACGAGCACATCGTGCATCTCGCGCTCGGCACGGCGATGGCGAGCATCTTGTTCACCGCCATCTCCAGCGTGCGCGCGCACCATCGCCGCAAGTCGGTGAACTGGCAGGTCGCGAAGGCGATGGCGCCCGGCGTTCTCGCCGGCACCTTCGGTGGCGCACTGGTGGCAAGCGCTCTCTCGACCCAGGCGCTGACCCTGTTCTTCGCGGTATTCGTCTACATCGCCGCGACGCAGCTGTTCGTCGGCATCAACCCGAAGCCGACGCGCCGGCTGCCGGGCCCGTGGGCGCTCGCCGGCGTCGGCGCCGGCATCGGCGCGGTCTCGAGCTGGGTGGCCGCGGGCGGCGCCGTCATGACCATTCCCTTCCTGCTCTTCTGCAACGTGCCCCTGCTGATGGCGATCGGCACGTCCTCGGCGCTGGGCTTTCCGATCGCGGCCGCCGGCACCGCCGGCTACCTGATCACCGGCTTGTTCGAGTCCGGGCTGCCTGACTGGAGCCTGGGCTTCGTCTACCTGCCGGCGCTGGCGGGCGTGGTGGTGGCCAGCGTTCTCACTGCACCAATCGGCGCAAGTGTCGCGCACCGCATGCCGGTGGTGGCTCTGCGCCGGGTGTTCGCCGTCTTTCTCTACATCCTGGCGACGAAGATGCTGAGCAACCTGTGGGCGTGATGGGTGATGGGGCGATGGCGTCTTCGTCATTCCGGCGTAGGCGGGAATCCAGGGGTTTAACGCCTGGACCCCGGCGTCCGCCGGGGTGACCGCATCTTCGTCATTCCGGCGTAGGCCGGAATCCAGGGGGTTGGAGCCTGGACCCCGGCATCCGCCGGGGTGACGGCGTCTTCGTCATTCCGGCAATCGGTGATGGGTCACAGCGAATTCGTCATTCCGGCAATGGGTGGCGGGTGACGGCGAATTCGTCATTCCGGCGTAGGCCGGAATCCAGGGGTTTAAAGCCTGGACCCCGGCATCCGCCGGGGCGACGCCCTCGCGCGGGCGCGGCTGCACAAGCTGCCCCGCCTACGACGCTTTCGAGTACTGCTCCCGCAGGACGTTCTTCTGCACTTTACCCATCGTATTGCGGGGCAGCTCCTCGACGAAATGCACGCGCTTCGGCACCTTGTAGCCGGCGAGCTGGCTCTTGAGCTGCTGGACGATGATCTGTTCGCTCAATTCAGCGCCGCTCCCGTCGCGCACCACCACGGCGGTCACCGCCTCGCCGAAGTCGGGATGGGGCACGCCGATCACGGCGGATTCCTTCACGCCGGCCATCTCGTCGATCAAGAGCTCGATCTCCTTCGGGTAGACGTTGTAGCCGCCGCTGATCACCAGGTCCTTGGCGCGGCCGACGATGGCGACGTAGCCGTCCGGCCCGATCGTGCCGACGTCGCCGGTGCGGAACCAGCCGTCGGCGGTGAACTCCTCTGCGGTCTTCTCCGGCATGCGCCAGTAGCCGAGGAACACGTTGGGGCCCTGGATCTGGATCGAGCCCACCTCGCCGTCCGGAAGCGGCCGATCGTCGTCGCCGGCGATGCGCAGGCTCACGCCCGGCAGCGGGAAGCCGACGGTGCCGGCGCGGCGCTCGCCGTCGTAGGGGTTCGACGTGATCATGCCGGCTTCCGACATGCCGTAGCGCTCGAGGATGGCGTGCCCGGTGCGCGCGGACCACTCGCGGTGCGTCTCGGCGAGCAGCGGCGCGGAGCCGGCGACGAACAGGCGCATGCCGCGGCACGCGTCGCGCGTGAGGCCGGGTTCCTGCAGCAGCCGCGTGTAGAACGTCGGCACGCCCATCAACACGGTGGCGCGGGCGAAGTCCGCCAGGATGGCCTTCGCGTCGAAGCGGCGATGGAACAGCAGCCGCGCGCCGGACCCCAGCACGGTGGTCAGCGCGACGAACAGGCCGTGCACGTGAAACATCGGTAGCCCGTGGATCAGCACGTCGCTGGCGGTGAAGCGCCAATAGTCGCGCAGCGTGAGCCCGTTCGACGACAGGTTGCCGTGCGAGACCATCGCGCCCTTGGAGCGTCCGGTGGTGCCCGAGGTGTAGATGAGGGCGGCGAGATCGCGCTCGGCCGATTCGGCGATGCCGAAATCGGCGTCCGTGTCCGCCGACGCATCGGTGAACGACCCGCGCCCCTGCTCGTCGAGCGTCAGCAGGTGCGCGGTGCCGGCCTGCTTCGCGAGCGGCGCGATCCAGCCCTCGGCGTCGGGCCGGCACACCATCAGCCCCGGCTCGGCGTCGCCGAGGAAGTAGCCGATTTCGCCCTTCTGGTATGCCGTGTTGAGCGGCAGGAAAACCAGCCCCGCGCGCAGCGTGGCGAGGTAGAGGAACAGTCCCTGCGGCGACTTGTCGATCTGCGCCGCGACGCGGTCGCCGGGCTTCAAGCCCAGCGACACGAGGAAGCGGGCGAGCCGGGCAGTCTCGCGATCGAGCTCGCCGTAGCTGTAGCGCTCGCCCGTGTCGCTTTCCAGCAGCGGCGCGTCGGCAGAAGCCGGAAAGCAGCGCTTGAGGATCGCGTAGAGATTGGCGTTCATGGCAGCCTGCGGATGCGTCAGTCGAAGATGTCGGCGGCGTAGCGCGCGAACTCTTCCGCGCTCAGCACGCGCTCGACGACGCCGGCGCCGGTCAGCGCCGCCGGCGTCACCGTTTCCTCCGCGGCGCCGGGCAGCACCACCGCAACCGCGGCCGCGGGCAGCTCGCGGATGTGCGCGTCCTCCAGCGCCCAGGCCCGCCGGGCCGGGCTCGCGAGGCAGGGCACGATGCCGCCCGCGCCCTGGCCCATCGCCAGCAGGGCGAGCGGCCGCCGGCTGCCGACGGCGTGCAGCACCTCCGCCAAGTGCACGATGTAGGCGGAGAGGATGACGCTCTCGTCGAATCGCCGGGTGGCGTGCCCCGAAGCATCCATCAGCACCAGCACGGCGCGCGGATCGGCCTGCTCGAGGCGCAGCACCGCCTCGGCCAGCTCCCAGCACGCGCGCGCGCCGACCTGGCCGCCGCCAACGAGGCCGGCGATGCTGAACATGGCGCCCCCCGCGCGCGCCGCGCCCCACAGCACGCCATCCGTGCAGTTCGCCGTGTAGCCCTCCGGAAGCAGCGCGTCCAGCCGCTCTTCCAGCGCCTGCGGGAGGTTCATGTTCGGCAGCGGCGGACGCGGCGCGACGCCGGCCGCGGCGAGCCGCTCGCCCAGCAGGGCGTGGCGCGCCGCCAGGTCCGGCGCGCTGCCGCCGCCGACGCTTCGCACCCAGTCCACCGCCGCCGCGCGAAAAGCCGCCGCGTCATCCGCGACGAGCCCCTCGGCGGCGCCGTGCGCCGCGCGGGCCCTGCCGCCCATCAGCGCCTCGACCTGCCCCTTGTCCCCGGCGTTCAGCTCGCCGGCGCCGCCAAGCGCCTCGACGATGCCCGGCCCGGACATCGCGAGGCGCGTCGACTCCGAATACACGCGCGGCTCGCCGAGGAACGACACCATGCTGCCGCCGCCGAACGCGTTGCGCGCGAGCAGCGACAGCATCGGCACGCCCTGCGCCTTGGCGTCGAGGCCGGCGCGGAACATGGCGCGGAATGCGCCCAGCGCCTCGATGCCTTCGGTCAGGCGGGCGCCGGCCGAGTCGACGCAGAGCACCAGCGGCACGCGGCGCTCGGCCGCCGCGCGGAACGCCCCCGCGAGCCGCTGCGATTCGCGCCGTCCGATCGACCCGCCCTGCTGCGTGCGGTCGAAGGCCACCGCCACGACCGGCCGGCCATCCAGCCGCGCCGTGCCGCCCACGACGCCGCAGACGTCACCGTCGCGCGCAAAGCTGCCCTGGTCGAACAGGCGGGCGATGCGATCGTCGACGCCCAGGGCCGAGAGGCGATTGTCTTCCGCCATCGCCGCTACACGGTTCGCAGGAGGTTGATGATCACCAGCGCCACACCGCCGGTGGCGACGCCGACGAACAGATTGCGGCCGCCGAAGAAGAACACCGCCGCCGCGGCCGCGGCCGCCAGCAGCCGGTCGGCGAGCAGCGTCTGCGCCAGCATGCCGCCGGGCATCAGCAGGATGCGCGCCACCAGTCCGGCCACCATGGCATAGGCGACGCATCCCACCCAGGTAAAGAGCTCGCTTTGCGGCCGCACCAGCCCGGAGAGCGCGACGCCGATCCCGCGCCAGAGATAGGTGGCCAGGCCGCAGAGCAGCGCCACCGCCCAGGCTGACAGCTGCGCCGTCTCAGGCATCGCGCCGTCCCATTCGCAGCCACAGATACGCCAGGGTCCCGCCGACGACGCCGCCCGCCAGCACGCTCCAGTCCGGCGTCACCAGATGGGCGAGCGGCCCGGCGGCGGCGCCGCAGACGAGCGCCACGACCGTCGCGCGCGTGCGTGCGTCGCCGGTAAGGATCAGCAGGAAGTAGATGGGGCTCAGGAACACGAGGCCCAATTTTACGAGCGGCGGCAGGCTCTCGGCGACGAAATAGCCGATCACGGTGCAGATCACGCCCGCCGACCAGTTGGTGAGCGCGAAGCCGACGAAGTAGGGCAGACGCTCCTCGGCCGGCAGGTCCGGGCAGCGCCGCATCGCCGCCGCCCAGGCCGTCATCGCCACCAGCTGCGCGGCCAGGTAAACACGCAGCCGGCCGTGACGCGTCGTGCGCAGCAGGGGAATGAGCGCCACGGACATCGGCAGAAAACGCGCGCTGGTGAGCATGACGGTCACGATCAGCGCCGCCAGCGGCGCGCCGATGGTAGCCATCTCCACCATGACGACCTGGCCCGGCAGCGCCCAGATGGTGAGCGTGGATAGCACCGCGGCGAACAGCGAGAAATCGTTGCCGGCCGCCAGCGCGCCGAAGCCGACGTAGCCGGCGCCGATCACCGCCGAAGGGACGCCGAAGGACTCGCGCACACCCATCTGGAACGCCGCGCCGGTGGGAGTCGGGGGGGTCAATTCAGGATTCTTTCAACGCAGAGACGCGGAGGCGCGGAGAAGGTCAGAAAAGCCATCCTTCAACGCAAAGGGCGCAAAGCGCGCAAAGAGAAGCGGGCTCTTGGCTCTTCCTTTGCGTCCTTTGCGTCCTTTGCGTTGTGATGATTTTGACTCGCGCTCCGCCTCGCGTCGACCAGGCCTCAAAGTTTGATCTTGGGATCGAGCCAGTCGCGCAGCGAGTCGCCGAACAGGTTGAAGGCGAACACCGCCAGGCTGATGGCCACACCGGGGAAGATGATCATCCACGGCGCCTCCTGGTAGAAGTCGGCCGCCGACCCGGAGAGCATCAGGCCCCACGCCGGCGTCGGCTCGGTGACGCCCAGGCCGAGGAACGACAGCGACGCTTCCAGCAGGATCGCCTGGCCGACGAACGCAGTCAGCATGATCAGGAACGGCGCGACCACGTTGGGGACGATGTGGCGGAAGATGATGCGGGAGTGCGAAAAGCCGGCCGCCCGCGCCGCGTCGATGTAGGGCAGCTCGCGAATCGCCAGCGCCGAGGAGCGCACCACCCGCGCCACCTTGGGCACCATCGGCAGGCCGATGGCGAAGATCAGGTTGAAGTCGATGCCGAAGACGATGTTCTGGCCCAGGATCGCCACCACCGCCAGCGCCAGCACGATGATCGGGAACGACAGCAGCACGTCCATGAAGCGCTGGATCACCATGTCGATGCGGCCGCCGAAGTAGGCCGAGGCCACGCCGATGATGGCGCCCGCCGTCGAGCCCCAGAACGAGGCGAGGAAGCCAACCGACAGCGCGGTCTGGGAGCCGTAGATGATGCGCGAGAAAACGTCGCGGCCGAAATTGTCGGTGCCCATTGGATGGGCCAGCGACGGCGCCGCCAGCAGGTTTTCGTAGTCCACCGCCAGCGGGTCGAACGGCGACACCCACCTGGCGAACACCGCCGCGAAGATCATCACGAGGATGACCAGCAGGCCGAAGGCGCCCATGGGATGATGCACGATGAAGGCCAGCACCGGATGGTGCTGCTTGGGCACGCGGTAGGTGATGACGGGGGCGGCGGCTTCGCTCATTTAGCGGTACCGGATGCGCGGATCGAGCACGGCGTATAGCAGATCGATCGCGAAGTTGATGAAGATGAAGAAGAAGGACACCAGCAGCACGAGGCCCTGCACTAGCGTGTAGTCGCCGCGGCCCACCGCCTCGACGAACAGCTTGCCGATACCGTTCAGGTTGAACACCTGCTCGGTGACCACGAGGCCGCCGATCAGGAACGCAAACTCGAGGCCGATGACGGTCACCACCGGCAGCATCGCGTTTCTCATGGCGTGGCGCATCACCACCAGACGCTCCAGCACGCCCTTGGCACGAGCCGTCCGGATGTAGTCCTCCTGCAGCACCTCGAGGATCGTGCTGCGCATCATCCGGGTCGCCACCGCGGAGTAGCGGTAACCCACCGCCAGCGCCGGCCAGATGAGCTGCGACAGGTTCTTCATCGGGTCTTCGAGGAACGGCGTGAAGGTGAGCGGCGGGTGCCAGCTGAAATAGGAGAGCAGCAGCAGGATGATGATCATGCCCAGCCAGAACGACGGCACCGCCAGGCCGGCGATCGAGAACACACGGATGGCGTGGTCGATCCAGGTGTCCTTGAACAGCGCCGAGAGCGTGCCCAGCGGAATGGCGATCAGCACGGCCAGGATCGTGGCCATGATGGCCACCTGCAGCGACAGCTCGAGCCGGATGCCGATCTCGTAGGTGATCGGCTGGCCGGTCCACATCGAGTAGCCGAGGTTGCCCTGCAGCACGCCGCCCATCCACTTGACGAACTGCACGTAGATCGGCTGGTCGAGGCCGAGGCGCGCGCGCTCGGCGTCGATGACCTCCTGCGGCACGCTGCCGCCCTCGCCGCGCAGCATCACGTCGACGATGTCCCCCGGCATCAGGCGCAGCATCAGGAACACCAGGATCGCGACGCCCAGCAGGGTCGGGATCATCAGCAGGATGCGGTTCAGCGTGTAGCGCAGCATGTCTCGCCTAGAACTCGGTTCGCACAGCCCGCGGGCACGCGCGGGAGC
Organism: Pelomicrobium sp.; assembly: GCA_035466595.1. GTDB lineage: Bacteria > Pseudomonadota > Gammaproteobacteria > Burkholderiales > UBA6910 > DATIUV01. The sequence goes on along the minus strand of DATIUV010000294.1, from coordinate 6,627 downwards.
TCAGCCCCCGCGCCGCCCGTGGCCTGCCAGGTCACTTGGACAGCCAGACGTCGTCCAGGTCCTGGTTCAGGTAGTGGCTGGGGGTGATCTCCCAGCCGTTCAGCTTCTTGTTGGTGATGATGATGCGGTGCCACCAGATGGTGGGGATGATGTAGGACTTATCGAGCACGTGCTGCTCCAGCTCGCGCAGGATCTTGTAGCGCTCCTTCTTGTCCAGCTCACCCGACTGCTTGTCGTACAGGTAGTTGACCTTCTGGTCGATGTAGCCGGAGTAGTTGATGCTGGAGCGGTCGGCCGAGAGGTACTTGAGCAGCTGCAGGTTGGGCTCGTCCATGAAGTCGCAGTTGAAGTCGAGCGCCGCGTCGTAGCTGCCGTCCTGCTGCTTCGCCAGGTACTGCTTGGTCTCGAGCTGCTCGTGCTGGACCTGCAGGCCCACCTGGCGCCACTGGTCGATCAGGAACACGCCGACCGGCGTGTAGGGCATCGCCACGTTGCGGTTGGTGAGCTTGAACTGGATGCCCTCGGCGCCCGCCTCCTTCAGCAGCCGCTTGGCCTCGGCCCGGGACTTGTCGAGATCCTTCCAGAAGCCGGGGTAGGTCGTGAGCTCCTTCTCGCTGGCGGCCAGCTCGTAACCCGGCCGCAGCAGGCCGCCGACGTGCCGCACCAGCGCCACCCGCGACAGCGCCTCAGCGCCGCCCCAGCGGTCGATGGACAGCGACAGGGCGCGGCGCACGCGCTCGTCGTCGAACGGCTTCTTGTTGGTGTTGAAGCTCACCACCAGCGCGCAGACCCACGGCGTCTCCTCGACGCGCGCCTGGTCGCCCAGCGACTTGACGATGCGGTCGCGGTCCGCCGGCGAATGGCCGCGGAACTCGGCCAGCACCTCGCCCGCCGACAGCGCGTTCACCATCGGCGCGCCCTTGATGAAGATGGCGCGGTAGCTGTCGAGGTAGGGCTGGCCCTTGCGGAAGTAGTTGTCGTTGCGCTTGCCGACCCAGTGCGAGCCGGCCACGTGCTCGACGAAGGTGAAGGGACCCGTGCCCATGATGTTGCGCTCGGGGAATTTGGGGTCCTGCTTCAGCTTCGCCGCGCTGTAAACGCAGTCCCACGGGCTGGCGAAGTTCGACAGCATGGAGGCATTGCGCTTCTTCAGCTTGAACACCACCGTGTGGGCGTCCGGCGTCTCGATCGAGCCGATGTCGGCGTACGCCGCCTGGCGCAGCGAACGCACGCCCGCCGGCGGGTTGGCGATGCGCTCGTAGGTGGCTTTCACGTCCGCCGAGGTGAACGGCGTGCCGTCGTGGAACTTGACGCCCTTCCTCAGCTTGAACGTGTAGGTCAGGCCGTCGGGCGCGATGGTCCAGGATTCCGCCAGGTCGCCCACCACGTTCGGGTACTTGGCGGGATCGAACTTAAGCAGCGTGTTGTAGTGCGGCCGCACCGGGTGGATGAACGCGAACGACGAGTTCGCGTGGCAGTCGTAGTTGGGCGGCTCGGCGCTCACGGCGAACTTGAGTTCGCCGCCGCGCTGAGGCGCCTGCGCCAGCGCCTGGCCCGCGCCGAGCGCGGTGGCCAGGGCGCCTGCGAGTAAAACGGTAGTTCGTTTCATGCCGGTTCCTCCTTCCTGGTAAGTCGAAGTCGTTGCTCGAGTCTTTCCTGCGGGCCGCTGGTTCCCTGCGGAAGCGCGTCCTTCTTCGTTATATCTTGATGCAGGCGGCGTAGTGGCCGTCGCGCACCTCGCGCAGCGGCGGCACCGTGCGCCGGCACTCGTCGTCGGCCAGCGGGCAGCGGGTGTGAAACACGCAGCCGCTCGGCGGTTTCAGCGGGCTCGGCACTTCGCCGCCCAGCGGGCGGCTCGCGCGGCGGCGCTCCAGCACCGGGTCGGGGATCGGCACCGCGTCCAGCAGCGCCTTGGTGTACGGATGCTGCGGGTCCGCGTAGAGCGCGTCGCGGGCCGCGATCTCCATGACCTTGCCCAGGTACATCACCACCACCCGGTCCGAAATGTGGCGCACGACCGCGAGGTCGTGGGCGATGAACAGGTAGGTGAGCTTGAGCCGCTCCTGCAGCTCCTCCAGCAAATTGATGATCTGGGCCTGAATCGAGACGTCGAGCGCGGATACCGGCTCGTCGCAGACGATGAACTTCGGCTCCAGCGCCAACGCCCGCGCAATGCCGACGCGCTGGCGCTGCCCGCCGGAGAGCTGGTGCGGGTAGCGGTCGGCCATGTACGGGAACAGGCCCACCTGCGGCAGTAGCTCCTCGACCCGCGCGCGCGCCGCCTTCTTGCTCGGCTGCAGCTTGTAGACGCGCATCGGCTCGGCAATGATCTCGCCGATGGTCATGCGCGGATTCAGCGAGGAGTAGGGATCCTGGAACACGATCTGGGCGCTGCGCCGGTAGCGCTTCAGGTCCTCGCCCTGCGCGCGCAGCACGCTCAGCTCGCCGAAACGCACCTCGCCGGCCGTTGCCTCCTCGAGGCGCATCAGCGTGCGCCCCACGGTGGTCTTGCCGCAGCCGGACTCGCCGACCAGGCCCAGGGTCTCGCCCGGATAGACCGTGAAAGAGACGTCGTCGACGGCTTTGACGACGCCGGGGCGCGCGCCGATCGACTTCAGTCCCGCGCTGACCTGGAAATGGGTCTTCAGGCCCGAGACCTTGAGGAGCGGCGCGGTGCGGTCGATCGCCTTGGGCGGCGGCGCCTGTGAGGCAGTCTCGGCCAGTCCCATCGCCCGGGTGCCGCGCGAAATCAATTCCTCGGCACGCAGGCACGCGGCCCAGTGAGCGGGGCCGACGTCCAGCTCCGGCGGCGGGCCTTCCTCGCAGGCGTCGAGCCGGGCCACGCAGCGCGGCGCGAAGCGGCAGCCGTGCGGCGGGTGCATCAGGTTGGGCGGCATGCCCTCGATCGTCTCCAGCTTGCCGCCGCGGGGCTTGTCCAGGCGCGGCACCGAGCGCAGCAGGCCGGCGGTGTAGGGGTGCGATGGCCGCGCGAAGATGTCCTCGGCCGTGCCCTGCTCGGCCATCTTCGCCGCGTACATGACGTTCACACGGTCGGCGTAGCGCGCGACGATGCCCAGGTTGTGGGTGATCACCACGAGCGAGATGCCGAGGTCGCGCGAAAGCTCCTTCATCAGCTCGAGGATCTGCGCCTGGATGGTGACGTCGAGCGCGGTGGTGGGCTCGTCGGCGCTGATCAGTTTGGGATTGCACGCGAGGCCGATGGCGATCATCGCGCGCTGGCGCATGCCGCCGGAGAACTGGTGCGGGTACTGGTCCAGGCGCCGCGCCGGGTCCGGGATGCCCACCATCTTCAGCAGCTCGAGGGCGCGCGTGCGCGCCTGCTCCTCGCTCATCTTCAGGTGGATCAGCAGCGGCTCCATGATCTGGAAGCCGATGGTGAGCACCGGATTGAGCGAGGTCATCGGCTCCTGGAAGATCATCGAGATGTCGCGCCCGCGGATCGCGCGCATCTCGTCCTCGGCAAGCCGCAGCAGGTCGCGGCCCTCGAACAGGATGCGGCCGCCGACGATGTGGCCGGTAGGCTTGGCCAGCAGCCGCATCACCGCCAGCGCCGAGACCGACTTGCCGCAGCCCGACTCGCCCACCAGCGCCACCACTTCGCCCTGGCGCACCTGGTAGGAGATGCCCTCGACAGCGCGCACCACGCCGCGCGTGGTGACGAAATGCACGTGCAGGTTCTGCACGTCGAGCAGCACGTCGCCCACGTGCGAATGCAGCTTGGGCGCGGGCGTGTCCTGCGGCACCGTGACAGCGTCCATGGGCCCGTTGGTCAGGCCCGCATGCATCGACGACGGAGCATGACGGAGTCTCCTCGAATGCGGCGCGCGATCAATCGTCGCGCGCTCGTTGCTTGTGTTGCGCAGCCCGCTCGACGCGAGCCGGGCCAATTGTCTGGGATGACCCCGGCCGCGTCAATGCGCCAGGTCAAGCCGACGCGCGTTATCCATGATCACCACAGGTCACCGCGCCGTCACGGTGCAGCGCGTCAATTTCGCCGTCGCCGTAGCCATGTTCGCGCAGCACCTCGCGGGTGTGCTGCCCGTACAGCGGCGCCGGCCGCGAGACCCGGCCGGGGGTCGCGGAGAACTTGATCGGCAGTCCGATTGCGCGCGTCGCGCCGGCGCGCGGGTGCTGCAGGTCGACGACCATCTCGCGCGCCTTCGTCTGCGGATCGTTCACCATGTCGGCGATCGTGTTCACCGGTCCGGCCGGAACGCCCGCCGCATCCAGCTCCGCCATCCACTCGCGCGTTGTGCGCTTGCGGAATAAGGCACCCAGCAGGTCGGCCAGCTCGGCGCGGTTCCGCATACGGTCAGCATTGGTGCGGAACCGCGGGTCGTCCACCAGCTGCTCGCCGCCCGCCAGGCGCGCGATGCGCTCCCAGTTCGACTGGTTGGCGCCGCCGACATTGATCCAGCCGTCCCTGGTGGGGAAGGCCTGGTACGGCGCCGTGAGCAGATGGGCCGAGCCGGTCGGCTGCGGCGAGACGCCGGTGGCGAAGTAGATCGCGGCGTGCCAGTACGTCTGCTGGATGCCCGCCTCCATGAGCGAGGTGTCCACCAGCTGACCTTCGCCGGTCTTGAGCCGATGCACGTACGCCGAGACGATGCCCAGCGCCGCCAGAATGCCGGCGTTGATGTCGGCGATCGGGCTGCCGGTCTTGATCGGCTCCTCGCCGGGCCGGCCGGTGATGCTCATCAGCCCCGACACGCCCTGCGCGATGAGATCAAAGCCGCCCTTGTCGGCGTAGGGGCCGGTACGGCCATAGCCGGAGATCGAGCAATAGATCAACGCGGGGTTGATCGTTTTCAGCGTGTCGTAACCGAGGCCGAGCTTCTCCATGGTGCCCTTGCGGTAATTCTCGGTGAGCACGTCGGCGCCCGCCGCAAGCCGCTTCACCACTTCGACGCCGCCGGGCTTTTTCAGATTGACGGCGATGGAGCGCTTGTTGCGGTTCATCACCATGAACGGCGCGGCCTCGCCGTTCACGGTGGGCTCGCTGTAGCTGCGGGTGTCGTCGCCGCCGGGGATCTTTTCCACCTTGATCACGTCGGCGCCCATGTCGGCGAGCAGCATGCCGGTCGTGGGCCCGGCCATGATCTGCGCGAGCTCCAGGACCTTCACCCCCGCGAGGGGGCCGTAGGGTTTGTCAGTCATGGTCGTGGTCGTGGTGATGGGCGATGGGGGAGGGGCAGTGAGTGATTGGTGGTGGAATGCGAGAGACGGGTGTCTTCCGAGCGCCGAAGAACGGGGGCCGGCAAGGGGCGATGTGAAGCGGGCGACAATCGGTATCGCTCACTACCCATCCCCCATTGCCCATTGCGCATTCCTCATCCCCCATTGCCCATTACCGCCCTTGGAACTCCGGTTTCCGCTTGTTCAGGAACGCCTGGTAGCCGATCCGGAAATCCTCGGTGTCGTAGCAGCGGAAGCCCTCGTCGAGCTCGGCCTCGCTGAGCGGCCCGCCCTGCTCGAGGCGGCGCACGAACTGTTTGTGCCAGCGCGCCACCAGCGGCGCGCCGTCGGCGATGCGCCGGGCGGTGGCATAGGCCTCCGCCTCCACCCGGTCGTCGGCGACAACGCGGTGGACGAGGCGCTTCTCCTTCGCCTCCGCGGCGTCGAACACCCGCCCCTCGAGCAGGATCTCCAGCGCGGTGGCGCGGCCCGCCAGCTTCAGCAGCGCGCCGATTTCCGCGTGCGCCATGACCAGCCCGAGCCGGTTGATCGGCACGCCGAAGCGGCTCGACTCGCCGCAGATGCGGATATCGCACAGGCCGGCGATCTCGAGCCCGCCGCCGACGCAGATGCCGTGGATCATCGCCACGGTCGGCGCGGGACACTCGCTGATGGCGGAGAGCGCGGCGTGCAGCACGCGGCCGTAGGCCTTGCCCTGCGTGAAATTGGAGCGCTCGGTCTCGAACTCGCCGATGTCGTTGCCGGGCGAGAACGACCGTTGGCCCGCGCCGCGCAGCACGATGCAGCGCACCGACGCATCCGCGCCCAGCTCGCGCATCACCTCGCCCAGGCGTAGCCACATGCCCTTGGTCATGGCGTTGAGTTTCTCGGGGCGGTTCAGCACCACGGTGGCGATGGAATCATCGCGCAGGGTCAGGATGTGCTCGCTCATGCAGACGGCCTCTCAGCGATAGAACAGGTTCACCAGCGATAGCGGAATCGCCGGCACGTAGGTCACCAGCAGCAGCACGAATACGAGGACGAGGATGAACGGCACGTTGGCGCGGGTCACGTCCCAGACGTTCTCCTTGGCGATCGAGCACGCCGTCATCAGCACGCTCGCCACCGGCGGCGTCTGCTGGCCGATCGCCAGGTTGAGCGTCACCACCAGGCCGAAGTGGACCGGATCGATTCCCACCGCGGTGACCAGCGGCATGACGATGGGAACGACCAGGATGATGGCCGCGGCTGAGTGCAGGAACAGGCCCACCAGGAGAAAGAAGACGTTCAGCAGGAGCAGGACCACGGTCGGGTTGGTGGTCCACGAGGCGATGGCGCGCGCGAGGTTCTGCGGCACCTGCGCCTCGGTCAGATAGACGCCGAGCAGCGCGGAGGAGGCCACCAGCAGCATCACCACCGCGGTCTGGACGC
>DATIUV010000293.1:0-4931 GCA_035466595.1 Pelomicrobium sp. | reverse complement strand
TTAGCAAAAACGACGCGCACCCTCGCCGCGCGACGCTCGCGTGCAGGGTGGTTACGAAGACTCTCGGCCGTTCTCCGCGTCTCGGCGCCTCTGCGTTGAACAGACGAGTCGACGCCCGCGACCATCACGACTCGAGGACGTAGGTCCCCGGCGCGTCCGCCAGCTTGTGGTGCTTGCGCGTCGACAGCGGCGGCGGCTCCTTGAGCGGGCCGCAATGGCGCTTGAGCCATGGCACCCAGTCCTCCCACCACGATCCGGCGTGCCGCTCCTGCGCGTGGCGCCAGTTCTCCGCGTTGGCCTCGCCGCGCGCGTCGCCGACCCAGTAGTTGCGCCGCGGCGGCTTCACCGGCGGGTTGATGATGCCGAGGATGTGGCCGGAGCTCGACAGCGCGAAGCGCACCGGAGCGCCGGTGCGGGCGCAGATGTCGAACGCCGCCTTCCACGGCGCGATGTGGTCTTCCTCGCAGCCCACCGCGTACAGCGGCTGGCGGATGCGCCGCAGGTCGATCGGCTGGCCGGCGAGCGTCACGCCGTCCTTCTTCGTCAGGCGGTTCTCCAGATAGAACTCGCGCAGGTAGTAGCTGTGCATGGCGCGCGGCAGGCGCGTCGTGTCGGTGTTCCAGTACAGCACGTCGAACGCGGGCGGCGCCTCGCCATAGAGATAGCCGTGCACCACGTAGTGCCAGATCAGCGTGTTCGAGCGCAGCATGCGGAAGGCGCGCGCCATCTCGCGGCCGTCGAGATAGCCCTGCGCGCGCATCAGGTCGTCGAGGAACTCGACGCTCTCGGGGCCGATGAAAACCTCGATCGCGCCCGGTCGCGAGAAGTCCACCAGGCTGGTGAACAACGTCCAGTGCGCCACCGGCACGTCCTCGGCGCGCTCGTGCCTGCGGTTGAGCCAGGCCATCAGCGCCGCCAGCGTGGTCCCGCCGAGGCAGTAGCCGACCGCGTGCACGCGCTCCGCGCCGCTCACTTCGCGTGCCACCTCGATCGCCGCCAGCACGCCGTCGATCAGATAATCGTCATAGGTGACATCCGCGAGTTCGGGACCCGGATTGCGCCAGCTCGTCATGTAGACGTCGAAGCCCTGGTCGACGAGGTGACGCACCAGGCTTTTCTTCTCGTTCAGATCGAGGATGTAGTACTTGTTGATCCAGGGGGCCACCAGCACCAGCGGGACCGAGTGCACCTTGTCGGTGGCGGCCTTGTAGTGGATCACCTCGAGCAGGCGGTTGCGGAATACCACCGCCCCCGGCGTGGTCGCCAGATTCTCGCCGACGCGGAACGCGCTGCGGTCCACCATCTGCACGTCGCCGACGCGCAGATCGTCGATGAGGTTGTGCAGGCCCTGAACCAGGCTCTGGCCGCCGCTCTCCCAGAACTTTCGCACGGCCACCGGGTTGGTGAGGAAGTAGTTGGTCGGCGCGATCGCGTTGAGCCACTGCCGCACCCAGTAGGCCGCCTGCCGCTTCGTGCGCGAAGGGGTGTCCGGGGTGCGGTAGATCGCGTCCTCGAGCCAGTGGGTGAGGTGGAGGTAGTGCTCCTTCAGCGCGGCAAAGGCGGGCAGCCGCGACCACTCCGGATCGGTGAAGCGCTCGTCTTCGCGACTCGCCTCGGAGGCCGGGCCGCCGGTCTGCGGGATGAAGGCAGGATGGGCGAGTCGCAGATTGAGCTCGAAGAACTCCTGCGCGTAGCGCATCAGCTCGCCGCTCAATTCCTGCGGATGCTCGAGCCAGGCCCGCTGCACCTCGCCGATCGCGCCGGCGATGCCGAACGGGTCGAGCACCTGCTTGAGCTCGGCCGCGATCCGGGCTTCCCTGCCTGACGTCTGGTTCACGCTTGCTTACCCCCGGGCGAGCCGCGGCCTGCGCCGCGGTCATGGCGTTTCCTGCATTATCCCGCGCCGGCGGCGGGTTCCGCCAGCGCTGCCGCTCAGCGCCGCCAGAACACCGGCGTCAGCAGCACGAACAGCGTGAACAGCTCCAGGCGACCGAGCAGCATTGCCAGGCTGCAGAGCCAGGTCTGGAAGTCGTTGAGCGAGGCGAACGTGGTGCCCGGCCCGACGCCGCCAAGGCCGGGGCCGATGTTGCACAGGGTCGCCACGACTGCCGAGACGGCGGTCACCTCATCCAGGCCGGACGCCATCATCACCAGCGTCATGGTGGTCAGCGTGCCGATGAAGACGAAGAAGAAGCCGAGCACCGCGAAGATGATGTTGTTGGGCACGACGGTCCGCCCGATCTTGGCCGGGGAAACCGCGTTGGGATGCACCAGGCGCACGAACTCGCGGTACACCTGCGCGAACAGCAGCCGCGCGCGGATCAGCTTGATGCCGCCGCCGGTGGAGCCGGACGAGGTGGCGAAGCTGCCGAGGAACAGCATGAAGAAGCCGGCGAAGGCCGGCCAGGCGCCGAAATCCGCGGTGGCGTAGCCGGTCGTGGTGGCCACCGAGACGGTATTGAAGGCCGCGTAGCGCAGCGCCGTGCCGAAGTCGGGGTAGACGCCGTTCAGCCAGAGATGCAGCGCGACGCCGGTCACGGATACCGCCATCAGGGCGAGGAAGATCTTGGCCTCGGGGTCGGTGACGTAGGCGCCCAGGCTGCGCCGGCGGAACACCATGAAATGGGTGGCGAAGTTGATTCCCGCCGCCAGCATGAAGAAGATGGCGATGCCCTCGAGCAGCGGCGAATCGAAATAGCCGAAGCTCGCATCGTGGGTCGAGAAGCCGGCGAGCCCGAGGGTGGTGAAGCTGTGCATGAGCGCGTCGAGCCAGCTCATCCCGCCGAGGTGGTAGGCGAAGAAGCACAGCAGCGTGAGCGCGACGTACACCAGCCACAGGCCCTTGGCGGTCTCGGTGATTCGCGGCGTCAGCTTGGTGTCCTTCATCGGCCCCGGCGTCTCCGCCTTCAGCAGCTGGCGGCCGCCGACGCCCAGCATCGGCAGGATGGCGACGGCAAGGACCACCACGCCGATGCCGCCCAGCCACTGCATGAGGCCGCGCCAGATGTTCACGGACGGCGGCAGCGTATCGAGGCCGGAGAGGACCGTCGCGCCAGTGGCGGTGAGGCCGGAGACGGCCTCGAAGTAGGCCTCGGTGAACGACAGGCCGGGGATCGCCAGCATCAGCGGAATCGAGCCGAACACCGGCAGCAGCGCCCACACCAGCGCCACCAGCAGGAAGCCGTCGCGGCCCTCGAGCTCACGGCGCGCCGAGCGCGTCGTCAGCCACAGCAGGGCACCGGTGCCGAGCGTGATGAGGACGGCCTCGTCGTAGGCGAGCAGCGCGCCGTCGTCGAGGAACCAGGCGATCGCGAGCGGCACCAGCATGGTGACGGCGAACAGCATCACCAGCAGGCTGAAGACGTGAGCGACGGCGAGCGCCCGCATGGCGACTGAGGCGACCGGTCAGAAGAAGCTGAACCCGACCTGGAACAGCTTCTCGATCTTCGGGATCATCCGCTTTTCGATCGTGAAGACGATCACGTGATCGTCGGCCTTGACCACGGTGTCGCGGTGGGCGATCAGGACCTCCTCGCTGCGCTCCTCGGCGGCGGTGTCGCTCAAGCGCTCGACCACGGGCTTGTCGAGCCGGCGCACGATGGCGCCGATGGTCACGCCCTTGGGCAGGCGGATGTCGCCGATCGGCCGGCCCACCACCTTGGAGGTGGACGCATCGCCGTGCGCGATCAGCTCCAGCGCCTCGGCGGCGCCGCGCCGCAGGCTGTGGACGACGGCGACATCGCCGCGCCGGACGTGCGCGAGCAGCGAGCCGATGGTGACGTGCGACGGCGACAGCGCGACGTCGATCTCGCCGCCGTGGACCAGGTCGACGTACGCCGGGCGGTTGATCAGGCAGATCGTCTTGCGCGCGCCCATGCGCTTGGCGAGCAGCGAGGACATGATGTTGTTCTCGTCGTCGTTGGTGAGCGCGCAGAAAACGTCCATCTCCGCCACGCCTTCGGCCTCCAGCAGCTCCTCGTCGGTGACGTCGCCGTTCAGCACCAGCGGCCCGTGCAGCTCGCTGGCGAGGAACTCGCAGCGCCGCTTGTTTAACTCGATGATCTTGACCTGGTGCTCCTTCTGCAGCGCGCGCGCCAGCCGCGTGCCGATGTTGCCGCCGCCGGCGATCATCACCCGCCGCACCGGCCGGTCCAGCTGTCGCAGCTCGCGCATGATCGAGCGCAGGTTCTGCTTGGCCGCGATCAGAAAGACCTCGTCGTTGGGCTCGATGACCGTGTTGCCTTCGGGAATGATGGCGCGGTTCTGGCGGTATATCGCGACCACGCGCGTGTCGATGTGGGTGAAGCTGGTGCGCAGGTCGGCCAGCTCGTGGCCCACCAGCTTGCCGCCGCGCAGGGCCTTCAGGCCGACCAGGCGCACCTTGTCGTCGGCGAAGCTCACCACCTGCAGCGCTTCCGGCAGCTCGATGAGCCGCATGATGTGGTCGGTGACGATCTGCTCGGGGCAGATCGGATGATCGACGCTGAAGTGGTCGGCGCCGAAGATCTCCGGCTTCTCGAGGTACTCGGTGGAGCGGATGCGCGCGATCCGCGTCGGCACGTTGAACAGGCTGGCCGCCAGCTTGCACGCCACCATGTTGACTTCGTCGCTCTGCGTCACCGCCAGCAGCATGTCGGCGTCCTCCGCGCCGGCGGCCCCCAGCACCGAGGGATAGGCGGCATTGCCGACCACCGTGCGCAGATCGAGGCGGTCCTGCAACTCCTTGAGGCGGTCGGCCGCGGTGTCGACGATGGTGATGTCGTTGGCCTCGCCGACCAGGTTCTCGGCCACCGAGGCGCCGACGCGGCCGGCGCCGAGGATGATGATCTTCATGGCTGGGGATCAGGAATGGGCGATGGGGGGCGGGCCGGCGCGACGGCGGCGGCGGTCCTGCGGGGCCGTGCGAGCGCGCCGCGCGGCGCTCGCGCGCC
>DATIUV010000292.1:0-2410 GCA_035466595.1 Pelomicrobium sp. | reverse complement strand
GCAGCCGGTTGATGTCGTTTTAGTCCTGCACCTTGTTCTCGAAGAGGGCGGCGGCCGCGGCGAAGCCGGCCGCCGACCGCTCGAACGCCTCGGCGGCGAGCTCCACTTCGCCCTCGGCCAGCAGGAGGAGATAGAGCGCGCGCCGGACCGCCGGCGACATCGTCCGCCGTTCGAGCGGCAGGGCCGCCGCCGGCTTGGCGGGCGCGGTGAAATTGCGCGCGATCCACTCCTTTTCCTCCGCCAGCACCCGGCGGGCGTCGTCGACTCGGCCGCCCTTGGCCAGCACGCGCAGAAGGCTGTTCGCCGTCTGCGCGCGGCCCACCACCGCCCGCTCGGACAGCCACTGCCGCACCATCGGCACCGCCTCGCCGCCGCCGCGGATCGCGGCCTCGCTCGCGGGCGGCTTCGCCCTGGCCGCCACGAACAGCGGCAGCAGGTGCGTCGCGAACTCGGCCGCCGGTCCCGGCTTCGTCTCCCGGCAGGCGTCGTCGGCCTGCTCACAGACATCGCGCCAGATCGCCTCGGCGCTGTTGAGGATCTTGAACGCGTCCTGCAGCCGGTCGCTGTCGAGCAGCCCCTGGCCGGCCTCGCCCAGCAGCTCGGCCTTGAACACGTCGCTCTTCACCGGCACGCGCGTGGCGTGATTGAGCCAGTCGTTGGCGGGCGAGCGCTGGCCCGCGCGCCGCAGCTGCATCGACCCCAGCAGCAGCTCCCAGGCAGCCACCTCCCGCGACCCGGCATCCTTCTCCACCTGGTCCGGATCGGTGAACATCAACGTCGCGACGTTATCGGGCGGGTATTCGAAGATGCGGTCGTAGAGGTCGCTCCGGGCCATGGCCGTTCTCCTTTCGCTGGTGCGATCAAGCGCCGCTGCGGCGCGCGCGCGGATGTCCGTAGACCTTGAAGGCGAGCCAGGAAGCGTCGCCCAGCTGCTTCGCCGCCGCCCGAGCGGCGCTGGCCGCCTCGGCCAGGTTCCTGCCGTCGAGCAGCGCGTTGTAGAACGCGCTCGAGAACACCGCGGCCGGCTTGTCCCGCACCGCCCAGGCCGCGCCGACGAAGGCGCCCGCGCCCTTGCGCAGGAACACGTTGGGCCAGCCGCCCCAAGCGGTCAGCACCGCGCCGACGCGGCCGGTCTCGCAGGCGTTGAGGAACACCAGCGGCCGGCGCGGCCTGAGCCGCGCCTCCGCCTCCACGGTGATGGTGTCCACCTCGACCAGCCGCGCCTTGGAGTCGCCCGGCGGCGTCTCGTCGCCGATGATGAGGCTCGCCCGCTCGATCGACTGGTGCGGTGATTCGGCGTGGCAGGAGATGTGCAGTACGTCGAAGTCGCCTTCGGCGAGCGCGTCGTAGAACGCGTCCCGCGTGGCCGCGATCGCCTCGGGCGTGATGCCGCGGGCGCGCAGGCTCTCCGGCGACGTCCGGGTGAAGTAGTCGAGCTCGGCCCCCACCGGCGGGAACGAGCCCATCGGGAAAGCGGCGCCCAGGTAGGCCCAGCGCCCCATCGGCAGCGCCTTCGGCGGCATGTCGTCGGAGAGCGTGCGCACCAGCCCGTACTCGCACAGGAAGCGGTCGTCGATCTCATCCGACTCGGGGTCGCGCAGGCGCACCAGCTCCCACGGAATGTACGGCTCCCAGGAGACGATCTGCACCAGCCGGATCCGCTCCCGCAACGGCCACAGCAGGCGGGCGACCTCCGGGTCGAACAGCTCCTGGCACAGACTCGCGCCCAGGGCGCGCGCCTCGCGCTGCAACTGCTGCAGGTCGTCGCGGCTCTTGAGCTCCCGGGTGACGCGCTCGTATATGCGCTCGACGAACGCCAGCGCCGTCGCCGCCGCGCCGCCGCCGCGGTCGAGCAGGGGCTTCGAGCGCACCCGGCGGTACGGCAGGCCGAGCGCCTCCGAGTGCAGCGTGTACTCGTAGAACACCTGCCCGCCCTCGACGCGCTGCTCCACGAGCAGCGCCAGTTTGTCGTCGTCGGCGACGTCCCGCGGCGCGGCCGTCGCCTGGCCGCGCGCCGGCGCGGTCCCGGCGCCGGCCTGCAGCACTTCCAGCACGAGGCCGATGACGCCGAGCTCGCTGCCGCCCTGGCGGAACGCGACCGCGAGGCGCGCGACGCCGGGACGGACGCCCTTGACTGTGAAGAATCCGGTGCGCGGCTGGCCGGGCGCCGGCGGCTCGACGGAGTACTCGTGCGCGCGGACGATTGCCACCGCGTCGTTCTCCGCCGAGATCGACACGACGATGGGCAGGTCCTGGCGGGCGCGCGCCGGCTGCGACACGGCGAGCGGCATCGCCTCGCCGGCCAGCTCGATCTGGAACGGCACCCGCGCGCTGGCGCCGACATCGACTTCGGCCCTGGTTTCGGCGGAAAGCACGACCTCGATCCCGGCAGGGGAGGCCGGCGCCGGCG
>DATIUV010000291.1:0-4227 GCA_035466595.1 Pelomicrobium sp. | reverse complement strand
CTTGATCACGGCGCCGTCGGGGGCGAGGTTGCCCTTGAGCACCGCCAGCCCGCCGGCGCCCCAGAGCGGATCGGACAGCGGCCGGATGACGTCGCGGTCGTAGACCGCGGCGTCGCGGATGTTGTCGCCCAGCGTGCGCCCGTTGCAGGTCGGGCGCGACAGGTCGAGGAAGCCCTCCAGCTCGCCGAGCAGTGCGCGCAAGCCCCCCGCGTAGTAGAAGTCCTCCATCAGGTACTTGCCCGACGGCCGCAGGTTGGCGAGTACCGGCGTCACGCGCGAGATCTCGTCGAAGCGCGCCAGGTCGAGCGGCACGCCGGCACGGCCCGCCATCGCCAGCAGGTGGACGATCGCGTTGGTCGAGCCGCCGAGCGCCATCAGCGTCGTAATCGCGTCGTCGAACGCCTCCGCGGTCAGCAGGTCGCGCGGCTTCACGTCCTCCCAGACCATCTCGACGATGCGCCGGCCGGTACGCTCGGCCATGCGCGCATGGTTCGAGTCCGCCGCCGGGATCGATGCGGCGCCCGGCAGCGTGAGGCCGAGCACCTCGGCGATGCTGGTCATCGTCGAGGCGGTGCCCATCGTCATGCAGTGGCCCGGCGAGCGGGCGATGCCGTCCTCGATCTCGCGCCAGGCCTGTTCGTCGATGTTGCCGGCGCGCAGCTCGGCCCAGTACTTCCAGACGTCGCTGCCGCTGCCCAGCGTCTGGCCGCGCCAGTTGCCGCGCAGCATCGGCCCGGCCGGCATGAAGATGGCAGGCAGGTTCATGCTGGTGGCGCCCATGATCAGCGCCGGCGTCGTCTTGTCGCAGCCGCCCATCAGCACGCAGCCGTCGGCCGGGTAGGAGCGCAGCAGCTCCTCGGTCTCCAGCGCGAGCAGGTTGCGGTACATCATGGTGGTGGGCTTCTGGAACGGCTCGGAGAGCGAGATCGCCGGCATCTCGACCGGGAAGCCGCCGGCCTGCCAGACGCCGCGTTTCACTTCCTCGACGCGTTGGCGGAAGTGGGCGTGGCAAGGATTGATGTCGCTCCAGGTGTTGACGATGGCGATGACGGGCTTGCCGGCGTAGTCCTCGCGGGCGTAGCCCATCTGCGCCGAGCGCGAGCGATGGCCGAACGAGCGCAGGTCGTCGACCCCGTACCAGCGGTGGGAGCGCAGCTCCTCCGCTTTTTTCTTCCGCATCTCCTCCCCCGTGTCGGGTTGCCGCGGCGCGCGCGGCGCGCGTGGGGACGCAGTTTAACCACGATGTTCGGCGCCGGTCAAAAGTTGCTTTACAACTTGACAACCGGGCGGCATGATTCGGCGCAAAGCCGCCCGCAAGACGGCTCGACGCGCCATGCCCAAAACCGCCAAATCCGTTGCCGCCGTTCCGGTCGGCGCCGTGCGCAAGCCGGCCAAGCTGGCGGACTCGGTTTACGAGGAGATCCTCGGCCACATCGCCGGCGGCCGCTACGCGGAAGGCAAGCGGCTGCCGTCGGAGCCGCGGCTGGCGGAGGCCTACGGCGTGTCGCGACCGGTAGTGCGGGAGGCGCTGTCGCGGCTGCGCGCCGACGGCGTGGTGGTATCCCGCCACGGATCCGGGTCCTACGTGCAGCGGCGCCCCGCGCCGGAATTCCTGCGGCTTGCGCCGATCGGCTCGGTGGCGGACCTGATGCGCTGCTTCGAGGTGCGCATGGCGCTGGAGGGCGAGGCGGCGGCGCTGGCCGCGGCGCGGCGCAGCGACGACGACCTTGCCGAGATGCAGGCCGCGCTGGACGAGCTGGAGCGCGTCATCGTCGAGCGCGAGGTCGGCGTCGAGGCCGACATCCGTTTCCACAACGCCGTCGCCCGGGCCACGGCCAACCTGCTGTTCGAATCGGCGATGCAGGCGCTGTCGGTGCACACGTTTCACGGCATGCGCGTGGCGCGTAATCTGAGCCTGCGGGCGAGTGCAGAGCGCATGCGCCGGGTGCAGGCCGAGCACACCCGCGTGTTCGAGGCGATCCGGGAGCAGGATCCGGCGGCGGCGAGCAAGGCAATGCGCGCGCACATCGAGAACGCCCGCACGCGGATGCTGACCGACAGCGTCGAGCCGCGGCGCGGCTAGAACGAGGAGCGGGGGAGGAGATGTCGGAAGTCGAGCGGCGCGCCGGCCGGCGGCGCGGGGAGGGGGGGCGATGATGGGCGTCGCCACCGAACGCACCGGCGGCGAGCTGCTGGTCGATGCACTGCGGGTCCACGGGGTCGACACCGCGTACTGCGTGCCCGGCGAGAGCTACCTGGCGGTGCTGGACGCGCTGCACGATGCGCGCGACGCGATCCGGTTGATCGTGTGCCGGCACGAGAATGGCGCCGCCAACATGGCGGAAGCCTACGGCAAGCTGACCGGCAGGCCCGGCATCTGCTTCGTCACGCGCGGTCCCGGCGCCTGCAACGCGTCGATCGGCGTGCACACCGCGTTCCAGGATTCCACGCCGATGATCCTCTTCATCGGCCAGGTGGGCGGCGACTTCGTCGAGCGCGAGGCGTTCCAGGAGGTCGACTTCCGCCGCATGTTCGGCCAGATGGCGAAGTGGGTGGCGCAGGTCGACCGGCCGGAGCGCATCCCCGAACTGGTCAGCCACGCCTTCCACACCGCGGTGTCCGGGCGTCCGGGGCCGGTGGTGCTGGCGTTGCCCGAGGACATGCTGACCCAGCAGGCGGCCGTGGCGGACACGAAGCCTTATCGCCGCGTCGCGGCGTCGCCCGCGGCGGCTGACATGGCCCGCCTGCGCGATCGTCTGTCGCGGGCGGAGCGCCCGCTGCTGCTGCTCGGGGGCGGCGACTGGAACCGCACCGCTTGCGACGATATCCGCGCCTTCGCCGAGCGCAACGGATTGCCGGCGGCGGTGTCGTTCCGCTGTCAGGACCTGATCGACAACCGCGACCCGCACTACGTCGGCCACGTCGGCATCGGCATCAACCCCGCGCTCGCCAAGCGCGTGCGCGAGACCGACCTGCTGATCGCCGTCGGCCCGCGCCTGGGCGAGATGACCACCAGCGGCTACACGTTGATCGAGCCGCCGATGCCGAAGCAGCCGCTGGTGCACGTGCATCCCGGGGCCGACGAGCTCGGGCGCGTGTACCAGGCAGAACTGCTGATCGTGAGCGGCATGCCGGAGTTTGCCGCCGCCGCCGCGGCGCTCGAGCCGGTCGACGGCTCGCGCTGGCGGCCATGGCTTCAGGGGGCGCGCGCGGAGTACGAGGCCGAGCTCAAGCCGGCGCCGATGCCCGGCGACCTCGATCTGGGCCGGGTGGTGCGGGAACTCAACGTCAAGCTGGCGCCGGACACCATCGTCGCGAATGGCGCCGGCAATTACAGCGGCTGGGTGCACCGCTACTGGCAGTACGGGCCCTTCCGCAGCCAATTGGGTCCGACGAGCGGCGCGATGGGGTATGGCGTGCCGGCCGCGATCGCCGCCAAGCTGCGTCATCCCGAGCGCAGCGTGGTGTGCTTCGCCGGTGACGGCTGCTTCCTGATGACCGGCCAGGAGCTGGCGACGGCGGTCCAGTACGGCGCCAACGTGCTGTTCCTGGTGGTCAACAATTCGATGTACGGAACCATCCGCATGCACCAGGAGCGTGACTACCCGGAGCGGATCCACGGCACCGGCCTCGACAATCCGGACTTCGCGGCGCTGGCGCGATCCTACGGCGCGCACGGCGAGACGGTGCACGCCACTGCCGAGTTCGGCCCCGCGCTGGAGCGCTCGCTCGCGAGCGGGAAACCGGCGCTGATCGAACTCGTCATCGACCCCGACGCGATCACTACCCGCACGACGCTCTCGGCCATCCGCAAGGCGGCGCTGGCGAAGCGCTAGGGCGGGAAAGTGCACCACGGAGACGCAGAGAATTCGAGCACTTCTTTAACCGCGAAGGACGCAAAGGACGCAGAGGACAAACTCAAACAGGCTCTTTTTGGGGCTACTTTGCGTTGAAAAGACTTCACTCGCCGTTTTCACCGCAGAGACGCAGAGGCGCAGAGAAATGAAGGAATGGTTGAATCGCCAAGGACGCGAAGGACGCCAAGAAATATTCATTGGGTTCCTTTGCGTCCTTTGCGTCCTTTGCGTTGAAAGGGCTTCTCCCGCCGTGCTCAGCGCCTCCGCGTCTCTGCGGTTACGACACGCTCGATGACTACCGACATCTGCTTCATGACGGCGATCGAGCTGCAGCGGGCGCTGCGCGCCCGCCAGCTTTCGGCCGTCGAGG
>DATIUV010000290.1:0-4921 GCA_035466595.1 Pelomicrobium sp. | reverse complement strand
CGCCGTTGCCTACCTGCGCCCGGCGAAGTCGCGGCCCAACCTGACGATTGAGACCGACGCGCACGCCACGCAGATCGTGTTCGACGGCCTGCGCGCGACGGGCGTCCGCTACACGCAGCGGGGCGCGGCGCGCGAGGCGCGCGCGGCGCGGGAGGTGATCCTCGCCGCGGGCGCGCTGCAGAGCCCGCAGCTGTTGCAGCTCTCCGGCGTCGGTCGCGGCGCATTCCTGCAGGAGATGGGCGTTCCGGTGGTGAAGGACCTGCCGGGCGTCGGCGAGAACCTGCAGGACCACCTGCAGCTGCGGGTGATCTACAAGGTCAAGAAGCCCATCACCACCAACGACGAGCTGGCGAGCCTGTTTGGGCAGATGAAGATGGGCCTCAAGTGGCTGCTGTTCCGGCGTGGGCCGCTGGCGATCGGCATCAACCAGGGCGGTCTGTTCACGCGCGTGTTGCCGGAATCGGCGACGCCCGACATCCAGTTCCACTTTGCCAGCCTCTCGGCGGAAATGGCGGGGGCGAAGCCGCACCCATGGTCGGGCTGCACGTTCTCGGTTTGCCAGCTGCGCCCGACCTCGCGCGGCTATGTCCGGATCAAGTCGAAGGATCCGCAAGAGCCGCCCTCGATGCAGCCGAATTACTTGTCGACGGAGCTGGACGCGCGCTGCGCGGTCGAGTCGCTCCGATACGCGCGCCGCCTGGCGCGGACCCGGGCGCTGGAGCCCTACCTCGGCGAGGAGTACCGCCCGGGCGACGCCGCCGCCAGCGACGACGAGCTGCTGGATTTCGCGCGCCAGTACGGCGCCACCATTTTCCACCCGTCGGGGACCTGCAAGATGGGAGCGGACCCGATGGCGGTGGTGGACGACCGGCTGTGCGTCCACGGCGTCGGCGGGCTGCGGGTCGTGGATTGCTCGATCATGCCGACGCTGGTCTCGGGCAATACCAACTCGCCCGTGGTGATGATTGCCGAGAAGGCCTCGGACCTGATCCTGGAAGACGCGGCGGCCTGAGCCTGCCGGTCCGCGGACCAGAGAATGATGTAAGCGCTTGCATTTCCCGTGCCGGTATGTTTCAATGCCCGGCACAGCATCCCAGAACCGTTGCCACCGAACCGAGAAGGACGAGGACCATGGCCACCAATCCCAAGTACATCGAACCCCCCTCCGGCAGCGCGCTCGTGGGCGCCGGCCCGGTGCGCATGACGCCGAGCGAGGCGTTCGTCGAGACCCTCGCCGCGCAGGGCGTCACCCACGTGTTCGGCATTGTCGGTTCGGCGTGCATGGATGCCCTCGACCTGTTCCCCGCGGCCGGCATTCGCTACGTGCCGGTCGTGCACGAGCAGGGCGGCGGCCACATGGCCGACGGCTTCTCGCGCGTTTCCGGCCGTCACGGCGTGTGCATGGCGCAGAATGGCCCCGGCATCACCAACTTCGTCACGTCGATCGCGGCCGCCTATTGGGCGCACTCGCCGGTGGTGATGATCACGCCCGAGTCCGGCAGCATGGGCATGGGCCTCGGCGGCTTCCAGGAGACCGACCAGCTGCCGATCTTCTCGAAGATCACCAAGTACCAGGCGCACGTGAACAACTTCAAGCGCATGGCCGAGCTGACCGGCCGCGCGTTCGACCGCGCGCTGCTGGAGATGGGCCCGACCCAGATCAACATCCCGCGCGATTTCTTCTACGGCGAGCACGACTACGAGATCCCGGCGCCGATCCGCATCGAGCGCGGCGCCGGCGGCGAGCAGGCCCTGAACGAAGCGGCCGAGCTGCTGGCGAGCGCGAAATTCCCGGTCATCCTGTCGGGCGGCGGCGTGATCATGGCCGAAGGCGTCGACGAGTGCGTGAAGCTGGCCGAGCTGCTCGACGCGCCGGTGGTGAACAGCTATCTGCACAACGACTCGTTCCCGGCGAGCCACCGGCTGTGGGCCGGGCCGCTGGGCTACCAGGGCTCGAAGGCCGGCATGAAGCTGATCTCGAAGGCCGACGTCGTGCTGGCGCTCGGCACGCGCCTGGGCCCGTTCGGCACGCTGCCGCAGCACGGCCTCGACTACTGGCCGAAGAACGCCAAGATCATCCAGGTCGACGCCGACCCGAAGATGCTGGGCCTGGTGAAGAAGATCTCGGTCGGCGTCAACGGCGACGCCAAGTCGGCCGCGCTGGCGCTGATCGAGCGGCTCAAATCGAAGAAGCTCGCCTGCCATGCCAATCGCGCCGAGCGGCTCAAGGATATCCAGGCCGAGAAGGACGCCTGGGAGAAGGAGCTCGCCGAGTGGACTCACGAGAAGGATCCGTACTCGATGGACGTCATCAAGAAGGATCCCGGCCTCATGCACCCGCGCCAGATGCTGCGCGAGCTCGAGAAGGCGATGCCGAAGAACGCCATGGTCTCCACCGACATCGGCAACATCTGCTCGGTCTCGAACAGCTACCTGCGCTTCGAGGCGCCGCGCTCGATGTTCGCGGCGATGAGCTTCGGCAACTGCGGCTACGCCTTCCCCACCATCATCGGCGCGAAGGTGGCGGCGCCCGACCGGCCGGCGATCGCCTACGTCGGCGACGGCGCCTGGGGCATGAGCTTCGGCGAAATCCTGACCTGCGTGCGCGAGCAGATCCCGGTCACGGCGGTGGTGTTCAACAACCGCCAATGGGGCGCCGAGAAGAAGAACCAGGTGGACTTCTACAGCCGTCGTTTCGTCGGCACCGACCTGGAGAACCCCAGCTTCGCGGGCATCGCCAGGTCGATGGGCGCGGAAGGCCACGTCATCGAGAATCTGTCCGACGTCGGTCCGGCGCTGCAGGCCGCGGTCAAGGCGCAGAACGAGGGCAAGACCACGATCCTCGAGATGATGCTCACGCGTGAGCTCGGCGATCCGTTCCGCCGCGACGCGCTGCAGCAGCCGAAGCGCTTCCTTGATCGCTACAAGGATTTCGAGTAAGGCCTCGCAGTCTCAACAACAAGAACGGCGGGCAGGATCCGCCGCAACAAAAAGGGAGGTGGGCGCCGCGCGGCGCCCGCCTTGATAACGCAGAAGCCGGCCCGCCGCGGGCTGCTGATCGCAATCTCTGACACGGAGCGAGGAGCATGGCCGTCATCGACCGGATCGTGATCCATCGACTGCAGGTGCCGCTGGTGACGCCGTACAAGCTGGCGTTTGGCCCCGTGACGGCGTTCGATACCCTGATCGCGGAGCTGCGCGATGCCGATGGCCGTCATGGCTTCGGCGAGGCGACCCTGCTGACCGGCTATACGGACGAGACCATCGACGGCGCGTGGACGCTGGCGCGCGAACTGGCGCCCAGGCTCGCCGGCCGCCGGTGGTCCGACGCGAAGGCGGTCGCGCTCGCGCACGCCGACGAGGCGCCGTTCACGGCCACCCTGTTCGCCAGTGCCGTCGAGATGCTGGAGGACCACCCCGCGCTGGCGATCGAGACCGACACCCGCGTGCCGCTGCTCGGCGTGGTGAACGCCACCGAGCGCGACCGCCTCGAGGCGGAGATCGAGGTCCTGCTGTCGCAGGGCTTCGAGACGCTCAAGATCAAGGTCGGCTTCGACGCCGACATCGACGCGCGCAAGGTCGCGCTGATCCAGGAGATCAACGCCGGGCGCGCACAGTTGCGCATCGACGCCAACCAGGGCTACAGCGCCGACGACGGCTGCCGTTTCGCGCGCGCGCTTTCGCCGGAGGCGATCGAGCTGTTCGAGCAGCCGTGCGCCGCCGGCGACTGGATCGCCGCCAAGGCGGTGGCCGAGGTGTCGCCCGTGCCGATGATGCTGGACGAGTCGATCTACGGCCTGGAGGACATCGAGCGCGCGGCGCAGCTGAAGGCGGCGCGCTACATCAAGCTGAAGCTGATGAAAATGGGGTCGCTTTCGCGGCTGGAAGCCGGCATCGACCGCATCCGCGCGCTGGGTATGGAACCGGTCCTGGGCAACGGCGTCGCCTGCGAGCCGGGCTGCTGGATGGAGGCGTGCATCGCGCGCCGTCGCATTCGCAACGCCGGCGAGATGAACGGCTTCCTGAAGCCGGTGGCGCGGCTCACCGACCCGCCGCTCAGGTTCGAGCGCGGCGCGATCGTGCTGCAGGCCGCGGCGGTCCCTGCGCTGGACCAGTCGGCGCTGGCACGCTTCCGCCTTGGGCGCGAGGAATTCGCCGCGGCCGCCTCGGCCGCCGTTTGACGGGCTGCGGCTGCAAGCGGTTGCACTGAAAGGGATGCAATGACGCAGAAGACCCTGGTGACCGGCGTGATCGGCTCCGACACCCACATCGTCGGCAACCGCATCCTGTCGATGGCGCTGGAAAAGGCCGGCTACAAGGTGGTGGCGCTCGGCGCGCTGACGCCGGCCGAGGATTTCATCAAGGCGGCCATCGAGACCAACGCCGACGCGATCCTGGTGTCGTCGCTCTACGGGCAGGGCGAGCTCGATTGCCGCGGCTTCCGCGACCGCTGCGTCGAGGCGGGCCTCGAGAATATCCTGCTCTACGTCGGCGGCAACCTGGTGGTGGGAAAGCAGATCTGGCAGGACGTCGAGCGGCGTTTCGTCGCCATGGGCTTCGACCGCGCGTTCCCGCCGGGGACCCGCACGGACGACGTGATCGACATCCTGGCGCGCGACTTCGCCGCCCGCGCCGAGGGGCGGCAGCGCGCGGAGGCGTGATGATGCTTCGGCGAACTGCCGACCGGCGATTCACCGCAGAGGCGCGGAGGCGCGGAGAGAGACATGTTCGACTGGAAGCGGCGCGCGCGAGCCGCAGTGGATGGCATTAGGCGGAATGAGCGCGTGTCAGCGCTGCGCCTGAGCCATCGCGCTCTCTGCGTCTCCGCGCCTCCGCGGTTATTGGCGACGTAACCATGAAAACCGCGCTGCTCATCGATTTCGGCAGCACCTACACCAAGCTGCGCGCGGTGGACCTCGAT
>DATIUV010000289.1:0-32662 GCA_035466595.1 Pelomicrobium sp. | reverse complement strand
GCGTATCGTCGGTGCGCGTGATCTCGCGCAGCGAGGGCCGGCTGCGCCGGGCGTTTCCCGAGGCGCGGTTCGAAAAGCGTGCCGCCGACGCGCTCGATTCGACCGCGACGCGCGCCGCGCTGGAAGGGTGCGACGCCGTGTTCGACTGCATCGGCCTGCCGATGGAAACGATCGAGCAGCACCCGGCCACCGCGCGCGTGATCGCGCGGGCCGCGCAAGACACGGGCGCGCGCATCGTGCACGTCTCCAGCTACTGGGCCTACCTTCCCGTGCAGCGGCTGCCGCTCGACGAGACGCATCCGCGCAGCGATGGTCCGCGGCCGGTGCGCATGCGACGGGAGGCGGAGGACATCCTGCAGCAGGCGGGCGCCGCGGTCGTTCACCTGCCCGACTTTTTCGGCCCGGAGGTGCACACCAGCACGCTGCAGAATGCGCTGGTCGAGGCCGCTGCGGGGAAGACGGTGCACTGGATCGGCCCAACCAGCGTGGAGCGCGAGTACGCCTACGTGCCGGATGCAATGGCCGCGGTGGCCGAACTGGCGCGCCGCGAGGCCGCGTACGGCGAGCGCTGGATCGTCCCCGGCGCGGGGCCGGCGTCGTTCGACGCGCTGCTCGCCATCGTAGCGAAGCACCTCGGCCGCGCACCCAAGGCGCAGGCCGCTTCACCGTGGCTGCTGAGACTTCTCGGCATGGTTTCGCGCGAACTGCGCGGCTTCCTGCCGCTGGTGCCGCACTACGTCCGGCCGATCCGCTACGACGGCGCCAAGCTCGCGGCGCTCATCGGGGACGTCCGGCGCACGCCGTATGAGCGCTCACTGCCGGCCACCCTGAGCTGGCTGCAGCACCGCGACTCGGGCCGCTGAGCCGGGTCGAGCGTATTTCCTGCGCGCGCTCAGAAACGCGGCCCGACCACCAGGTAAACGGTGCCCTGGCCGAGGCTGGAGTAGCCGTAGCCGACGAACACGGGACCGAGAATTGTGTCGGCGCCCCAATACACCGAGCCGGCCGAAACCCAGTCCCACGGGTCCTTCATGAGCCGGTCGTTGATGCGGCCCGCCTCGAGCGACGCGCCGATGTAAAGCCCGCGGCCGAGCTGGGAGGGCAAGCGCGCGTACTGACGGTACCAGCCGAGCGTGGCGAGGTTGTAGCGGCTGCCGGTGAGCTGGTCGAGGAACAGGCCCGAGAGCCGTAACGGGCCGCCCAGCACGAACGGATCGTAGTACGGGATGTCGCCATCCAGTTCCCCGCCCGCCTCGAGCGAGCCCGAGAGCGTGTGCTCGCCGAAGCTCTTCACCCCGCGCAGGACCAGCTGTCCGCGCGTGTACTGGTCGTCCGAACCCCAGTCGCCGTAGGTGCCGCGCACGTTGAGCGAAGCCAGCACGCCGGAGCGCGGGAACACGAACCTGTCCAGCTGGTCCAGGATGCCCTTGAGCTCGAAGCCGACCTGCGTGACGTTGGCTTCGGGAACGACGGGCGTGACAACGCCGAAATCCGGCGTGGTTTCGATGCGGCCGACGTACGGCCCGAGCCGCAGCTCGCCGGTGCGGCCCTCGAAGCCCAAGTCGAGCCCGCCGCGCGCGCTCTCGATCCGGAACTGGCCCAGGCGCAGATCCTCCCGGTAGAACTGGATGAAGTTGCGGCGGACGCTGGCATAGGGCGCGACGAACGCGCCGTCTCGCACCTGCAGCGGCTGCATCAGCTCGCCGCGCAGGAACGTGTCGTAGCCGAGCTGGGCGTCGGCGCGGAACTCCGCGCCCAGCTCGTTCAGCCACGTGCGCCGGTAGCTGGCCGCCAGGTTGAGCTGCGCCGGGCTGTCCAGATCGCTCGCCGCGCCGAGGCCGAACTTGAGGTAGCCCGGTCCCCAAGGCTTGGCGTCGGCCTCGATCAGCACCGTGGCGCCGCCGTCGACCGGCACCACCGAATAGCCGACGTACGAATAGTCGCCGCGGCCGTACATGCGGGCGAGATCCGCTTCCAGGACGCTGGCCTTGAAGTCCTTGCCGGCCTTGACGTTCAGGTCGCGCTCCACCGCCTCCGCGTTGAAGCCCTCGCTGGCCACCACCTCGATGTCCCTGATCGGCGGCGCCGCCAGCTCGCGGGCCTGGCGCTGCGCGGCCCACGCGGCATAGGCGTCGCCCCCCACCGCGAGGCGGGAGAGCTCGGCCGACTTCGCCGTCGCCGCCTTGACGCCGCGCGCGATGATTTCCTCCTTGGCGTCGAAGTCGGCCGAGCCGAAGCCCGTCAGGTCGGGCTCGATCAGGATGTCGCGCGGCGTCAGCTCGCCGAGCGATCGGCGCACGTTCTGCTCGGTGAGCAGGTTGATCGACTGGCCGGCGACGTCGATCACGCTGCGGATCTGGTCGCGGGTCTTGAGGGGCGTGCCCAGGTTCACGGCAATGACCACCTCGCCGCACAGCTCGCGGCCGATGTCCACCGGCAGGTTGCGCACCAGCCCGCCGTCGACGTAGACGCGGCCTTCGATCTCCACCGGCGCGATGATCGCGGGCAGCGACATGCTGGCGCGCATGACCCTGGGCAGGTCGCCCTTGCTGAAAACGTGCATCTCGCCGGTCTCCAGGTTCGTGGCGACTGCGCGATAGGGCGTCGGCAGGGCGTCGAAATCGAGCGCGGCGACGGAGGCGCCGGGGCCGACGAGATGCTTCAGGAACAGCTCGAACTTGTAGCCGGCCGAGGCGCCGGCGGGCAGCCGCACCTTGCCGTCGTTGTAGCCCAGCGTGAAGTCGAACAGCGGCCGGTAGTCGTCGCGCTTCATCCGCTCCGGAATCTCGGCCCGGGGCGGCAGGTCGTCGAACAGCGCGCCGAGGTCGGTCGCGCCGACGATTTCCTGCATGCGCGCGGGGGAGACCCCGGCGGCGAACGAGCCGCCCACCAGCGCGCCCATGCTGGTGCCGACGACGCAGTCGACCGGCACCTTCAGCTGCTCCAGGACCTGCAGCACGCCGACGTGCGCCAGCCCGCGCGCGCCGCCGCCGGACAAGACCAGCGCCACGCGCGGGCGCTTGGCATC
The DNA here is from genome assembly GCA_035466595.1 of Pelomicrobium sp. Lineage (GTDB taxonomy): Bacteria > Pseudomonadota > Gammaproteobacteria > Burkholderiales > UBA6910 > DATIUV01. Next base: position 29,634 of record DATIUV010000289.1, on the reverse strand, counting down.
CCCGGGGGACGCGGCGATGGCGGCGGGCGCCGGAACGAGAAGGGTCAGCGCGGCCGCGACCAGAGCGCAGCGGACGGGGAAGGACATGGCATGCTCCAATGCACACGAACGTGCGGCGCCATTCTAAGGCGAGTTGAATTATCTTTCTTGAGATCGATCAAACCTGCCCGGCGCCCGCGTTGGCGCGGGCGGGTGCGCGCAAGGATCTCTCAACGCAGAGACGCCGAGGCGCGGAGACGAAACCGGGAGGATGTTCGCCGCGCCTCCGCGGTCAAGCCAACCGCGTACCAACGGCCGCCGCACGCCATCGATCCGTTCCATGATGAGGGAACTCATGACTTCGACGCACGTTGGCGACGCGCTGCTGTCGATTGCGCGGTCCGCCCGGCAGTTCGATCGCGGCCGCTGTCTGCCGTTGCGGCTGGACAAAGCGCAGATCGGCTGGGTGCCGCGAGATCTGGCCGATCGCCTCGCGGCGTTTGCCGGCGTCTTCGTGGTTTCCGCCGACGCCGTCACGCTCGCGCCCGCCTTGAGCGACCCCGAACAGCGCACCGCGGCGCTGGCGCTCGCCGTCGGGACGCTGGTGGCGGACGGTCGCATCACCGGCGTCCGCCGCGAGCGCTACGCGGTGCGCAGCCGCTTCGACGCGCCGCCGCTGTTCGAGGTCGAGCGCGCCGCGGCGCGCCCGTTCGGCTTCACGACCTGGGCCGCGCACGTGAACGGCGTCACGGACGGCGGGCGCAGCATGTGGATCGCGCGCCGCAGCTCGAGCAAGCCCATCGATCCCGGCATGCTGGACAACCTGGTGGGCGGCGGCATCGCCGCCGGCCACGCCGTCACCGAGACCGTGATCAAGGAGTGCTGGGAAGAGGCCGGCATCGCCGCGCCGCTGGCGCGGCTGGCGCAGCCCGCCGGCACCGTGAGCCTGCTGCGCCAGGTGCCGGAAGGCGTGCAGGCGGAGACGATCTTCGTGCACGACCTCTGGCTGCCGCCGGAGTTCGAGCCGCGCAACACCGACGGCGAGGTGGCCGGCTTCGAGCGCGTTGCCGTCGCCGACCTGCCGCGGTGCCTCGCCGAGGGCGAGTTCACCTGCGATTCGGCGCTCGTGATCCTCGACTTTCTCGTGCGCCACGGCCATCTGCGGCCGGACCAGTCGGGATACGACGCGCTGCTGGCGGCGCTGCGCGGGTCCGGTTCACCGGGGGACGGCTGACGCGTGTCGCGTCAGGCGCTCGCCCCGCCGCGACGGAACAGCAGCTGCACGACCCGCTCCTTGCCAAGCGCCCTTACCAGCTCGGCGCCGATGCAGTAGAGCAACAGGGAAAAGGCCATCCACAGGCTGACGGCCCAGAAGTGCGGCCAGGAGGTTTCCGCCAGCAGCTGGCGATGCGCCGCGGCGAGGTCGCCCGAGTGCCGCCACAGCGGGATCAGTTCCTCCAGGTAACGGAACGCGAGCACGATCAGGCCGTAGACGAGGCTCTTCCAGACGATCGAAACCAGAGGTGCCTGTCTCGCGAACCGTCTCGTGACGGGTAGCGCATCGGCGATCAGTACGGCCTTGGCGACGATCAACGCGCCCACCACCGCCACTGCGGTGCCGCCAACCGTGATCCGGTAGCCCTCGAGCAGCAAGGCCTGCGTGGCGCGGCCGAGCACCAGGACCGCGAGGAAGAACACGAAGACGGGTAGCGCCTCGCGGATCTCGTGAACGACGACGGCGGCAGCTTTGTTCATGTGCAACTCCGTTGACCGCTGGAGGTTTTCAATTGGAGCACACCACTACGTGCCCTGCAGCAGATCATGCCCGGAACGACGACCGGGCCCTGATAAGCTCCGAGGCTTGTGGGGATTGCAGGTCCCGGGGGGTGATCGCCGCGACAGGGGGCAGCGCAGGACGATGACCGCGCCGACCCGGGCGGACAACCGGCGGCCTCCATGCTGGCAAGCCGCAGCGCGACGGTTCAAAGCTGGAGTGTCAAAACGAAGCCGTGATGTAAAACATGGGCCCGTTGAACCGGTACTCGATGTCCCCGCTGTAGCTGCTGTCGGAAACGTTCAAGTCGTAATCCACGTAGCGGTACGCGAGACCGGCCGCAAAATGGCGAGTGAACCGATAGTCGATTCCGGCGCTGACGTTGATCAGATCTCCCTCGTAATCGTCGTAATTGATGAAGAAGTAGTCCATGCGCCCGGAAAACAACCACTTGGAAGAGAGGGCATACGCCCCGTACAGGCCAATCGTGGGCAGCGGCGCGAGTGTATCGCCCGCCGAGGTTCCGATCCCGGGCGCGCTGATCGACGCGTCGAAGTCCGTGACGAACGCGCCGAGCGCGACGCCGAGCTCGTGCTCGTTGCTCTTGAGCAGCGCGTAGCCCGCGGACAGCCGGTAAATGTCGGAGTCGAACGTCGACGACACCGTGGTGCCGACAGTGTACGTGTTGTCGCCCCAACTGATGGTTCGGGATAGCGGCGCCGAGGCGCTTCGATTGAGCGCGAAGTACTCCGCCTCGATCTTCCATCGGTGTCCCAATCGAACGCTCGCCAGGATCGCCGGAAGCGTGTCGCGATCCTTGAGGTCCAGGTCCTGCTCGAAGTCGACTTTGGCGTTGACCCGGCCGCCAGCGCCGTTCAGCGAGGCCGTCGTCTTCACGTCTGGCACGAAGATCCCGACCTGAAGGGACCACCGGTCCTGCAGCGCAGGGTGGATATTCCCGGCCCCGGTTCCCTGCGCCAGCGCGGAGGCGCACAGGAATGCCCCAAGAACGGTGCCGCCGACGCAGAGTACGCTCTGCCGCGCTGCGGATCTGCCTGCCGAACATTCTGTTCTTGTTTTCGCGCCCATTATTGCCCTCCTGTGGTTGATCGTGGTCAGAACCGGATACCAAGCCCCAGGTAAGGCCCGCTCGCGGCGATGTCCCAGACGGTGCCGTTGTCCTCGTAGTCCCAGTAAAGATAGCGGTAGCCGATCCGGGCGATGAAATCCTTTCTGAACTCCCAGTCGACGCCGGCGATGAGCTGGTACGTGAGGTCGGAGCCGCCGCCGCCCACGTCGACATAACCGAGCAGCGAAACCTGCTTGCTCAGCGGATGCAGCACCCGTGCACCGACGACGGCGTCCGTCCAGCTCTCGGAGCCGCCGACGCTGCGCGCGCCGCCCGGGAAGAGGATCCCCGGCGTGAACTGCGCCGTGACGTCGAGGTCGAGGTCCAGCTCCGTGTAGCGCAGGGCCCCGAGCACATCCACCTTGGTGTTCTGATCGAGCACGCGATAGCCGACCGTGCCCTGGTAGACGTACATTTTGGCGGTCGCGTCCAGCTGGCCGTTGATCGACACCACGCCACCGGGCCCCGTCACGCCGCCCGAGTTGCCATCCTCGAGCTTCATGTAGACGCCCTCGAGGGCAAAGCTCCAGGGCCCCTTTCGCGCCGAAAACAGCCCCATGAAGCCGGCGTCGAGATGATCCAGGATCTCGTCGAACGACGCATCGACGTCGGTCGTGTAGCCGCGCAGTCCGACGGTACCGTCCATCCTTGCGCCGAACAGATACGGCGTGACCTCGAACTGCCAGGTGTCGCTTTCGGCGGCCGCGGCTTGCCCGCTGGCCAATGCCGCCAAGCAAAGCGATCCAATCGCCGCCACTTTGTAGATCCGCACGAGCTCCCCCCTGGTCGATCGAGTGTCCGAATCGAGGCCGGCAGACCGGAAAGGGACGAAGCGCCTCCACCCGCCGGCACGTCTTGTTACCGCTTCGCGCGGCTTACTCGGCCTTCGCCTTCTCCTGCATCGCCGCCTGAAGACGCATGATGTCCTCCCGCGACAGCACCGGGCGGTCGAGTTTGAGAGTCAGTTTGTTGAGCTTGGCGGTCAGCGGGAACGGCGGCTTGTAGTCCGCGTCGTTCACGCCCGTGAGCGTGTCCGAGCCGATGTCGAACGCTTCGTCCCATTGCAGGATCATCGGCAGCGTCTTCTCCATCCGCTTGGTCGCCACCTCCTTGCCGTTCACCCTCAACGTTCCGGTGCCAGGGCGTCCGACGCCGCTGAAACTGTTGAACGCCAGGGTGCCGGGGCCGATCCCCTCGTACTTGAAGTCGAACTCGACGATATGGCGGCCCGGCGGAAGCGGCTCCGGCGCCTCCCACTTGATCCGCTCGAGGTCGACCAGGTTCCACAGCCACACCGGCTTGCCCTGCAGCAGGTAGAAGCCGTAGCCGGCGAAGCGGCCGCCCGAGGTCAGGATCATGCCCTCGGCGCCGCCTTGCGGCACCTCGATGTCGGCGGTGATCGTGTACGAGGTGTTGAGCAGCAGCGGCGAGTCGCCCTGCGGCAGACCCGTCATCGGGCGCGTGTAGACGAACTCGCTGCGACCGGCGGTGATGTTCGGACGCGGCGCGACGATACGCGCTGCCACTGACGCGTCCAGCGGAAAGACCTGGTATTTCTTGGCTTCCGCGACGAACATCTGCCGCATCTCCTTCACTTTCTGCGGATGCTTCGCGGCGATGTCCACGGCCTGGCTGAAGTCCTTGGTCAGGTCGTAGAGCTGGAACACCTGGTTGTTCAGGGGATCCGGATTCGCCGGGCCGAAGGCCTCCCACGGCGCGCGGTTCACCTTGGTACTGAGCATCCAGCCCTCGTGGTAGAGCGCCCACTGCCCGAACATCTCGAAGTACTGGGTCTTGTGGCGCGACTGCGCCTTGGCGTTCCCGACGTCGAAGGTGTAGGCAAAGCTGGTGCCCTCGATCGGCGCCTGCTTGATGCCGTCCACCATCTCCGGCGCCTTGATGCCCGCCACCTCGAGGATCGTCGGCACGACGTCGATCACGTGAACGAACTGCTCGCGCAGCCCGCCCTGGTCCTTGATGCGCGCAGGCCAGGAAACCACCATGTTCTGGTTGATGCCGCCCAGGCGGGAGGCGTTCTGCTTGAACCAGTCGAACGGCGTGTCGAAGGCCCACGACCAGCCCGCCGACATGTGGTTGTACGTCTGCTCCGTGCCCCAGACGTCGTAGAACTTCATCTGCACTTCGGCCGGCAGCATGTTCAGGCCGTTGAAGAAGGCCACCTCGTTCGGCGTGCCCATCGGCCCGCCCTCCGCGCTGGTGCCGTTGTCACCGTTGATGTAGATGACCAGCGTGTTGTCGCCCTTGAGGTCCCGGAACTGCTGGATCACGCGCCCGATCTCGTGGTCGTTGTAGGCTGCGTAGGCGGCGAAGATCTCGACCTGCCGGATGAAAAGCTTCTTCTCCACGTCGGTCAGCTGGTCCCAGGGCTTCAGGTGTTCCTTCGGCCACGGGGCGAGCTTGGTGTCCTGCGGGATCACGCCGAGCCGCTTCTGGTTCTCGAAGATGCGCTCGCGCAGCTTCTCGTAGCCGTCGTCGAACAGATGCATCGCGCGGATCTTCTCCACCCACTCCTTGGTCGGGTGGTGCGGCGCGTGCGTCGCTCCGGGCGCGTACTTGATCAATAGCGGCTTCGACGGGTCGATCTGGTGCATGCGCGTCATGTAGTCGATGGCGTCGTCCGCCATGCCGGTCACCAGGTTCCAGCCTGGCTTTCCCTCGAACGGATAGATCTGCGTCGTGTTGCGGAACAGGTTCGGCTGCCACTGGTTCGCGTCGCCGCCTACGAAACCGTAGAAGTACTCGAAGCCCATGCCGATCGGCCAATGGTCGAACGGGCCGACCTGGCTCGCCGTGTAGGTCGGCGTGTTGTGGTCCTTGCCGAACCAGGAAGTCGCGTAGCCGTTGTCACGCAGGATGCGCCCGATGGTCGCCTTGTCCTTGCCGATGATGCTGTTGTAGCCCGGAAAGCCCGTGGACTGCTCGGAAATCACGCCAAAGCCGGCCGAATGGTGGTTGCGCCCGGTGATCAAGGCGGCGCGCGTCGGCGAGCACAGCGCCGTGGAGAAGACCCGGTTGTAGCGCAGGCCTTCCTGCGCGACCCGGTCCATCGAAGGCGTCGGGATGACGCCGCCGAAGGTGCTCGGCATGCCGAAGCCGGCGTCGTCCGTGATGATCACCAACACGTTGGGGGCGCCCTTGGGTGGCGTCACGCGCGGCGCCCACCAGGGCTTCGATTGCAGCGCGCCCTCCTTGATCACGCCGCCAAACTTGGGGTCGGGTGGCGGCAGCTGCTTGTTGCTGATCGTCGTCGTGGCGCTGGGCGAGCCCAACGTGCCGGTCACCTGCTGGGCGAGGCCCGACGTCGCGGCCAGGGCAATTGCAGCGCCGAGAACAGCAGCCGCGCAGAATCGGTGAAAAGCTTTCATGCAGATCGTCCTCCCCTTGAATGCGCTGTGACGCCGAATCCAGTCATCAGCAAGCTGATTCATCATGTCTTGGCACACCGACTAACGCAAGCGAAGTGAGCCTATCGCACGCACCGATGTCCATGCAGCGTCGCGCCCGATCCCGTCCATTACGGGGCACTCAAGCGCACTTCGCCCCCGCTCAACGCCGGAACGGATGACTGCGCGGCAAGGCAATTACTTGGGGGCCGCCGGCTCGACCGAAACCGCCACGGCGTCGGTAAACGTCGCCTGCACCTGGTCGCCGACTTTCACCAGTTTGAACTGGTTCGGATCGCGCACGCGCAGTTCCACCGTGTGGTCCGGCCCGCGCAGCGTAACGGTCTGGGACCGGGGATTGACCGCAACGACATTGGCGACGACCGTGACCCGGCGCACAACGACAGCACCAGGCTTGCCCCCGGCTGGCGCACGCTCAGCGCCTGCGCTTTCGACGCGTTCACGGATTCCGTCACCGCCCTTCTTCAGCTCGAGCACGACTGCTTCGAGGTGGCGCACCACGACTTCGTCACCGACCTTGATCTGATCGAAGTTGCGGACCTCGGGCCCTGCGACGACACGATAGGTATTCCCGCCCGGCCCCTTGAGCGTGACGAGGCGGTTGGCCTTGTCGATCGCCGTGACGACCGCCGACACGGTAACGACGGTTGCGGCGCCTCCCTCTCCCGGCGCGGTGGCTTCCATGACGACGGCGCCTGCGCCGCCCTGCTGGGCCAGGACAGGCGATGCGGCGAGGCTGGTTGCAAGTAGCAGGGTTCCAATGGCGGGTTTCATTTCGCTTTTCTCCTTTCGAATCGGTCACACCGGCGATACACGCCGCGGTTGCTACGGTCCGGCCGCCAGCAGAATGGGGGGACCGTCCGGCAAAGGACGTTCCGATGACCGACACGGGCTCGCTCCTGCGCGCGGCGCAACTCTCTATTCTCCATGGATCAGCGGTCCAAACCTTGCCATATCCGGACAGTAAGTTGACAATTCCGGACACTCGTGGAGGCAAGTGATTGAGCGGAGCAAGGCGCAGGAATCCTCGAGCCGCGCGGCGCGGGCACTTCCATCTGGATGGCGTCGTGCGCGCCGGCCCACTGATGGCGATTCCAGCATTGCTGCAGGAGTTCGGCGTCGATCCGGGCCCCGTCATCCGCGATGCAGACTTGCGGCCGTCCCAGTTCGAGGACCCCGAGACCAGGATCCCCTACCTCTCAGCCGACCGACTGTTGAGGCGCTGCGCCGATGTGACCGGCTGCGAGCATTTCGGCCTGCGGGTGGGAGAGCAGGCCCCGGCCTCGTCGCTCGGCGTGGCGGGATTCATGTTGCAGTCGGCGCCGGACGTACGCATGGCTCTGCGCGACCTCGTCGCGTACTTGGATCTGCACGACGACGGCGGGGTGCCGTTCGTCGACGAAGCGGACGACGCCTGCCTGCTCGGCTACGCGATTCAGCAGCCGGGCGTACAGGCCAGCGGCCAAATCTATGACCTGTCGATGGCAATAGCTTCCAACATTATGCGGACTCTTTGCGGCGCGGGTTGGCAGCCCGTCAAGGTGTTGCTTTCTCGCGCACCGCCCCGCGACCTCGATCCATACCGGCGCGTGTTCCGGGCCCCGCTTCGCTTCAACGCCGAGCAGAGCGCGGTGGTGTTTTCCAGCCACTGGCTGGATCATCCCTTGCCGGGCGCCGATCCCCTGCTGCATCGGCATCTCGAACAGGAAGCGCGTGCACTGAGGACGCACAATGACCTCGGCATCGTCGGCCAGTTGCGCGGCATGCTGCGCAAGCGCCTGTCGGGCCGACAGTACCTAATATCCGCGGTGGCCTCGCAGATCGGCCTCCATGAGCGCACGCTGAACCGGCGGCTGCGGGAGGAAGGCACCAGTTACCGCCGGGTTCTGGACGAGGTTCGCTACGCCGCCGCCCAGCAGCTGCTCGGCGCCAGTTCCATGACGGTGGACGAAGTCGCGACGGCGCTCGACTACGCAGACGCCAGCGCATTCACTCGCGCTTTCAAGCGCTGGTCGGGTGAAACGCCGGCGCAGTGGCGCGCCAACAACGGATCGCGGTGACCCCCGGCGGGACGGGATCCGTCGGATGCGCCCCCGCCGGCGAAGGGCGCTCGGCTGTCCTGCGTACCCGGGGTTTCGGCGGCCGCGAAGTCGCGCGTGGCCGCGGTGAAGGGTAGAATTCCGTCCCTCTCCGCCGACGCCGGCTGTCCCGACCGTTAGCCCGTGAACCTGACCCCGACGACCGCTCGCACCACTGCATCCGAGATTCGCCGCGAAGCCCTGCGCATCGCCGGCGAGTGCGTCGCGCGCGACGCGCTGATCGAGGTGCGCTATCCGTACACGGGCGAGGTGATCGGCACCGTCCCGCGGGCGACGCCGCAAGACGTGCGGCGCGCGTTCGCCGCCGCGCGCGCCTTCCGCTGCCGGCTCTCGCGCTTCGAGCGCGCGGAAATCCTGCGCCGCGCCGCCGCAGCCATTACGGCGCGGCGAGAGGAGCTGGCGAAGCTGATCACGCTGGAATCGGGCCTCTGCCTCAAGGACACCGCGTACGAAACCGAGCGCGCGGTGGACGTGCTCGAGTTCTGCGCGCAGCAGGCGCTGGTGGACGACGGCCAGACCTTCTCGTGCGACCTGACCGCGCGCGGCCGCGCGCGCAAGGTGCACACGCTGCGCGAGCCGCTTCTCGGCGTGATCGCGGCGATCACGCCGTTCAACCACCCTCTCAACCAGGTGGTGCACAAGGTGGCGCCGGCAGTGGCGACCGGCAACCGCATCGTGGTGAAGCCGACCGAGAAGGCGCCGCTTGCCGCGCTGGCGTTCGCGGACATCCTGTACGAGGCGGGGCTGCCGGGACCGATGCTCTCGGTCGTCACCGGCAACCCGCGCGAGATCGGCGAGGCCATGATCGCCGATCCCGACGCCGAGCTCGTCGCGTTCATCGGCGGCGTCGAGGTCGGCAAGCAGATCGCGGCGCGCGTCGGCTACAAGCGTCTGGTCCTGGAGCTCGGCGGCAACGACCCGCTGATCGTGCTGGAGGACGCCGACCTCGAGCGCGCGGCGGATCTCGCCGCGTGGGGCTCGTACCGCAACTCCGGCCAGCGCTGCACGGCCGTGAAGCGCATCCTCGTGCATGAGTCGGTTGCCGCGCGCTTCACCGAACTGCTGGTCGATCGCACGCGGCTGTGGCGCTGCGGCGATCCGCTCGACCCCCACACCGACGTCGGCACGCTGATCGACGAGGACGCCGCGCAGCGCGTGGCGGCGCGCGTCGACGACGCCGTGCGCCGCGGCGCCAGGCTGCTCGCCGGCGGCGAGCGGCGCGGCGCGCTCTACCCGCCAACGGTGCTGGACCGCGTGACGCCGGACATGCCGCTGGTGCAGGAGGAAACGTTCGGGCCGGTGTCGCCGGTGATCGCGTTCCGTGATCTCGACCAGGCCATCGCCATCGCGAACGGCACGCGCTATGGATTGTCGGCCGCGGTGTGCACCGACCGCGCCGACGCGATCACGCGCCTCGTGCAGGAGCTGGAAGTTGGCTCGGTCAACGTCTGGGAAGTGCCGGCGTACCGGCTCGAGTTGGCGCCGTTCGGCGGCATCAAGGATTCTGGCCTCGGCGTGAAGGAAGGCATCGTCGAGACGATGCGCAACTACACGCACGTCAAGACCTGGTCGCAGCCCTGGTAGAAAAGCGCGGCGAAACCCGCACGCCGCACGAGCCATCCAACTCGCAGCCCACGTCGCGGAGCCTACGATGCTGATCGGCGTACCGAAGGAGATCAAGACCCACGAGTACCGCGTCGGCCTGACGCCGGCGAGCGTGCGCGAGCTGACCGGCCACGGCCACCATGTGCTGGTGGAGCGCGACGCGGGCGTCGGCATCCGGGCGAGCGACGACGACTACCGCGCCGCCGGCGCGGAAGTGGCTGCCGACGCGGCCGAGGTGTTCGCCCGCGCCGAGATGATCGTCAAGGTGAAGGAGCCGCAGCCGGCGGAGCGCCGGCGCCTGCGCTCGGGCCAGATACTCTTCACCTATCTCCACCTGGCCCCGGACCCGGAGCAGGCGCGCGAGCTGATGGCGAGCGGCGCCGTGTGCATCGCCTACGAGACCGTCACCTCGCCGACGGGCGGGCTGCCGTTGCTGGCGCCGATGTCGGAAGTGGCCGGCCGCATGGCGATCCAGGCCGGCGCGCGCTGCCTGGAGAAGGAAACCGGCGGCATGGGCATCCTGCCGGGCGGCGTGCCCGGCGTGCCGGCGGCGAAGATCGTGATCCTCGGCGCCGGCATGGTGGGCCTCAACGCGGCGCAGATGGCGGTGGGCACCGGCGCCCAGGTCGTGCTGATCGATCGCTCGGTTGACGCGCTGCGCCGCGCCGACCACGTCCTCGGCGCGCGCGTGGTGACCTGCTTCTCCAACCGCGCCAACATCGAGCAGCAGGTGACGAGCGCCGACCTGGTGATCGGCGGCGTGCTGATTCCGGGCGCGGCGGCGCCCAGGCTGATCACGCGGGAGCTGGTGCGCCGGATGCGAAACGGCGCCGCGCTGGTAGACGTCTCGATCGACCAGGGCGGCTGCTCGGAGACCTCCCGCGCGACGACCCACGCGGATCCCACCTACATCGAGGAAGGCGTGGTGCACTACTGCGTCGCCAACATGCCGGGCGCGGTACCCAATACCTCCACCTACGCGCTCAATCACGCGACGCTGCCGTACGTGCTTGCGCTCGCGGAACAGGGCTGGCGGCAGGCGCTACGCGCCGACCCGCATCTGGCCAACGGGCTCAACGTCTGCGACGGCCGCATCACCCACGCCGGCGTGGCGGAGGCGCTGGGGCTCGAGTACGTCGAGCCGGGCGAGGTGCTCGAGAGCTGACCCGGCGGCAGGCCGGAGTTTCAGCAGGCAGGGGCGCCAGCCCGCGGCTGGCGAAGGGAATCGTGGCGCGCCCGGCGAGATTCGAACTCACGACCTTTGGCTCCGGAGGCCAACACTCTATCCAGCTGAGCTACGGGCGCACGAGGGCGCAAATGATAGCTTTTTTCCGTTATTCCGTCCACGGTTAGCCTTTGAGCGACGGCCCGCGCGCCGCTATAATTCGCGGTTTCCGGCGCATCCCGCCGGACCCTAAGGACAAGGATTCCAAGGAACCATGGCTGACATCCACATCGAAGAGCATTCGTCCCCGATCAAGACGCCGCAGCAGCTGGTGGTGGTCATGGTGCTGTCCTTCGTCGTGCCTGTGCTGATCATCCTCGGCCTGGTGCAGATCGTAACCGGCGGCATCAACGCCAACCCGCGGGCCATGACGCCGGAGTTGGTGCAGAAGCGCATCGCGCCGGAGGGGCGCCTGGTGGTGGCCGGCACGCCGGAAGCGGAAGCCGAGGGCCAGGCCCAGGCCATGAAAGCGGCCGCCGCGCCGGCGGCCACGCAGGACCGCTCGGGCGAGCAGGTCTACAAGGCCGGCTGCAACGCGTGCCACACGGCGGGCGTCGCGGGCGCGCCCAAGACGGGCGACCAGGCCGCGGGGGCACCGCGGATCGGTCAGGGCTTCGATGCGCTGGTCGCGGCGGTGTGGAACGGCAAGGGCTCGATGCCGGCCAAGGGCGGCGTCGCCGACGCCAGCAAGGACGAAATCGCGCGCGCGGTCGCCTACATGGCCAACAAGTCCGGCGCCAGCTTCAAGGCGCCGGAGGCCAAGGTGGCGGCGGCGCCCGCCGCGGCGCCGCAGGAGCGCACGGGCAAGGAAATCGTCGAGGCGACCTGCGGCAACTGCCACGTTACCGGCGAGGGCGGCGCGCCCAAGATCGGCGACCGGGCCGCGTGGTCGCAGCGCGTCTCGCGCGGCCTCGACGCCGTGGTGACGGCGGCGATTCGCGGCCACGACAACATGCCGGCGCGCGGCGGGCAGGCCGACCTCACCGACGCCGAGTTCAAGAAGGCGGTGCTGTACATGTTCCAGCAGGGCGGCGGCCAGGCGGGTGCGGCGGCCGCACCGGCGGCTCCGGCTCCGGCTGCGGCTCCGGCGCCCGAGAAGACCGCCGCGGCAGCCGATGGCGAAGCGGTCTACAACAAGGCCTGCGTCGCCTGCCATGCCACCGGCGCGGCGGGCGCGCCGAAGCAGGGCGACAAGGCGGCCTGGGCGCCGCGCATCGCGCAGGGCAAGGATGCGCTCTATACGGCCGCCATCAAGGGCAAGGGTGTGATGCCGCCCAAGGGCGGCGCCACCAGCCTGTCCGACGCCGAGGTCAAGGCGGCGGTGGACTTCATGGTCGCCAAGTCGAAGTAAGCGGACGCTTCCGTCGAAAGGCGCAGACCCGGTCTGCGCCTTTTTTGTTGCCCTCGACGCTTAGAGTTGGAACCATTCACCGCAGAGACGCAGAGAAATGAACTTGAACCGCCAAGGTCGCGACGGGAATCTCAAATGCCCGTTGGAACGCATTTCCTTGGCGTCCTTTGCGACCTTCGCGGTTAATCCGCTTTTCTCAGCGCCTCTGCGCCTCTGCGGTTAACCGGCGGTTGCGAGCAATGGCACGGATCTGAACCACGATGGCTACGTACGCGATCGGTGATCTGCAAGGTTGCTACGCCGAGCTGCAGCAGTTGCTGGCGGCCGTCGCGTTCGATCCCGCGCGCGACCGCCTCTGGCTCACCGGCGACCTGGTGAACCGCGGCCCCGACTCGCTGGCGGTGCTGCGTTTCGTGAAGGGGCTTGGCGAACGGGCCGTGACGGTGCTGGGCAACCACGACCTGCACCTGCTGATGGTGTGGCGCGGCGCCGAGCCGCTGCGCCGCAAGGACACGATACAGCCGATTCTCGACGCGCCGGACGGCGAGGAGCTGCTGGACTGGCTGCGCCGCCAGCCGCTGTTCCATGCCGAAGGCGGCTTCGCCATGGTGCACGCGGGGCTGCTGCCGCAATGGACGGTGGCCAAGGCGAGGGCGCTGGCCGCCGAAGCCGGGCGCGCGCTGGTGGAGGACCTGGACGGGTTCTGCCGCCACATGTACGGCAACCACCCCGACCGCTGGGACGACGCACTCGCCGGCTACGAGCGCCTGCGCGTGATCGTCAACGCAATGACCCGCATGCGCGTGATCACGCCGGACGGGCGCATGGAGTTTTCCCACAAGCGCGGCCCGCGCGAGGCGCCGGCGGGTTACGTGCCGTGGTACCGCGTCGCGCAGCGCCTGAGCAGCGACCACTTCCTGCTGTGCGGCCACTGGTCGGCGCAGGGGCTCGTCCTGGAGGACAACCTGGCGACGCTCGATACCGGCTGTCTGTGGGGCGGCAGCCTCACGGCGCTGCGGCTGGAGGATCGGCGGGTGTTTCAGGTCGGCTGCGCGGCGCCGGCAGGCGCAAAGCGCTGGCAATAGCGGCTTCGGCGTCGCGCGCAACGTCGTTGCGCGTGCGGCCGGCCGTCGCGATCGGCGCGAGGAAAGTGAGCTCGGCGCGGATGCCCGGCGCGGCCAGGATGCGGCGCAGCGACGTCATGAAGGTATCGTCGCCGGTGTAGGGCGCGGCCTGCGAGCGCTCGCCGTCGCCGTCCAGGTAGCGCAGCGCCGCCGGAAAGACCGGCGCGCCGGCCTCCACCGCCGGCTGTAGCAGCGAGCCGTGGAACGGCTTGACCAGCGTCCCGTCGGTGGTGGTGCCCTCCGGAAACACCGCCAGCCGCTCGCCCCCCCGCAGCAGTTCCTGCATGTGCTGGTTCACGCGCGCCGCGTCGCGGCGCCGCGCGCGCTCGAGGTAGACGGTGCCGGCCCGCGTGGCGAGGTAGCCGGCCAGCGGCCAGTCGCGCACTTCCGACTTGGAGACGAAGCGCGACGGACTGACCGCGGCGATGACGAAGATGTCGAGCCACGACACGTGGTTCGCCACGACGATGCCCGAGCGCGGATCGACGCCGGGCGGATCGCCGCGCACCGTGAGGCGCACGCCGGCAATGGCGAGCAGCTGGAGCGACCAGCGCCGGAACGTGCGCATGCGGCCTGCCTCGTCGAGCCGCGGAAACTGGAACGCGACGCGCAGCAGGCCGGCGAAAAGATGCAGAACGAGTCGGGTCAGCCGGACGAGCCGGGTGACCGGGCTGACGGGGCTAGGCAGTTTCCCTCAGGAAATGTCGCACATAGCGCTCGCGCACCCGCTCCATCGGCATCAGGAGGAACAGATCGGCGGTGTTGAAGTCCGGGTCCCATGCCGGGGCCCCGCACACCCACGCGCCACAGCGAAGGTAACCCTTGATCAGCGGCGGCACGGTCACGTTCAAGCCGTCGTTCAGCGCCTCGATGGGCAGGGGACAGCGCGGCTGCACGCGGTATTCGACGGGGCTCATGTGGCTTTCGCTGAGCCGGCGATAGACGCTGGCCGCCACGTGACCGCCGTCACCCATGGACATGCTGGCGCACCCGATCAGGTACCCGTAGCCGTAGCGCCGCATGTAATCGCCCAGCCCGGACCAGAGCAGCGCGATGGTGGCGCCGTTCCGGTAATCGGGATGCACGCAGGAGCGGCCGATCTCGACGATGCGCTCGCGCAGGTGACCGAGCCGAACCATGTCGAACTCGTCCTCGGAGTAGTAGCCCCCGAGTCGCTGCGCCTGCTCCGGACGCAGGATCCGGTAGGTGCCGACGACCTCGTTGCTGTCGACGTCGCGCACCAGCAGGTGCTCGCAATGCCGGTCGAACAGGTCGCGGTCGATGCCGAGATGGGCCGATTTCAGCCGCGCGCCCATCTCCTCGCCGAAGACCCTGTACCGCAGCCGCAGAGCCTCCAGCACCTCGTCTTCCGACCCCGCGAACTGCAGTTTCAGCCGCTGCGCCTCGCGCCGGGCGGCCACTGCCTGCTGCACCAACATGGCGCCGTCTCCTCGTGAAGAGCCGGCGTCACATTAGGTTAGCATCGTGACAGGTCGGTGAATAGGCAGTGAAAAATTGGTTACTGCGGCGACGCGGGGGCCGTGCCGCCGCGCGCCGTCAGTGCGCGACGCGGGTGACGCCGCGGCCGGAGATGATCTTCACGCGGTCGCCGGGCTTGAACATCTCGTCGGCTTCCTGCGTCACCGCGATCAGCTGGCCCGAGTCGAGCTTGACGATGATCTCGAGACCCGCGCGCCGGGTGGCCGCTTCCTCCACTGCGGCACCTGCCAGGCCGCCGGCCACCGCACCCACGACCGTGGCGAGGTCCTGCCCCTTGCCGCCGCCCACGGTCGAGCCGGCGATGCCGCCGACCGCGGCGCCCGCCGCCGGCCCGATCGGCGTCTTGGTGCCCTCGATCGTGACGTCGCGCACGCTGTCGACGACGCCCAGGCGCACGGTCTGCTCCGTGCGCGCCTGGTCGCGGCTGTACGCCGACCCCGACAGGCTCGACTGGCAGCCTGCCGCCGCGAGCGCGGCGGCAAGGATCAATGCGGTTGCGATGATCTTCATGATGCCCTCCTGTCACCAGAGGCCGTAGCCGAAGGCCTCCCGGAAACGCGTTGCGATCTCGTCGCGCGTTACGCGGTGGTTCTGCGCGCCACGGTGCGCCACCTTGAGCGCCCCCATCAGCGAGGCCAGCCGCCCGGTGTCGTCCCACGACAGCCCCTCGGCGATGCCGTAGAGCAGCCCCGCCCGATAGGCGTCGCCGCAGCCGGTCGGGTCCACGACGGCCGACGCCTTCACGCTCGGGATATCGTGCTGCCTGCCGCCGGCGTAGACGGTGGAGCCGTTGGCGCCCCGCGTCACGACGAACGCCTTCACCTTGCCGGCGAGGGAGCCAAGGGGCGTACCCGTGCGCTCGACGATCACGCGCGCCTCGTAGTCGTTGGCGGCCACGTAGTCGGCGGCGTCGATGAAAGACAGCAGCTCTTCTCCGCTGAAAAGCGGCAGCCCCTGGCCGGGGTCGAACACGAACGGCACGCCCGCCTCGCGGAACTGGCGCGCGTGCGCCAGCATGCCCTCGCGCCCGTCCGGCGCGACGATGCCCAGCCCGATGTCCTTCGCGTGGGTGACATCGTTCAGGTGCGAGTGGTTCATCGCGCCGGGGTGGAACGCCGTGATCTGGTTGTCGTCCATGTCGGTGGTGATGAACGCCTGCGCGGTGTAGCTGCCCGGCACCCGCCGCACGTGCTCGCGGGCGATTCCCAACGTGTCGAGGCGCTCCTCGTAGGGACCGGCGTCCTCGCCGACGGTAGCCATGATCAGCGGCTCGCCGCCCAGCAGCTTCAGGCTGTAGGCGATGTTGCCGGCGCAGCCGCCGAACTCGCGGCGCATCTCGGGCACCTGGAACGACACGTTCAGGATGTGGATCTGGTCCGGCAGGATGTGCTCCTTGAACCGGTCGCCGAACACCATGATGGTATCGAAGGCGATGGAACCGCAGATGAGGGTGCGCATGGATCGCAGGGCTGGATGGCGGGAGGCTGGATTATAGCGCTGCCGGCCGCGCTGTCCGCGGGGCTCAGACCGCGTGCCGCAGGCGCCGCATCAGGAAGCCCAGCAGGGGGATCTTCTCGTACAGCTCCTCGGCGGCGTCCCAGTAGTCGCGGTGGAAGCAGACGCGGCCGTCGGCGCCCAGCCGCAGGTGGGTCACGCCGCGGATGACCTGGGTCTCGCCCCTGCGGAAGCTGCGGAAGCGGAAGTGCATTTCCCACACCAGCGCCACCGAGTCGCCGGCGCCGATGCGCTCCGTGATGCGGAAGCGCGGCTCGTCGACCTGCTCGAACATGCGGTGGAAGATGGCCTGGATGTCGGCCAGCCGCCGCACCTCGTTGTGGGGATCCTTGAAATAGGCGTCCTCGGTGTAGTAGCGGCCCATCTCCGCGACGCGCTCGGGCGTGAGCGTCTCGAAGTAGGTGACGAGCTCGTCCAGGGTCGGCATCGTCACAGGCCGGTGAACTTGCGCACGGCGGCGAAGTACCAGCGGTAGGGCAGGATCTCGAGCAGCTTGAGCCAGCCGGTGAAGCGCTTCGGGAAGTGAATCTCGAACCGGCCGGCCTCCATGCCGTCGGCGATGTGGCGCGCCGCCTCGTCGGCCTCGATCAGCGCCGGCATCCTGAATTCGTTCTTGTCGGTGAGCGGCGTGCGCACGAAGCCGGGACAGACCAGGTGCACGCCGAGCCCGCGCGGCGCGAGGTCGGCGTACAGGGTCTCGGCCATGTTGATGAGCGCCGACTTGGTGGCGCCGTACACCAGGCTGTTGGGCAGGCCCCGATAGCCGGCGACACTGGACACCAGCACCAGGGCGCCGCGGCCGCGCTCGAGCATGTCGGGCAGCACCGTGGCCACGCCGTTGAACGTGCCCATGAGATTGATCTCGACCTCGTCGCGGGCGCCCTCCACCGGCACCTCCCAAGCGCGCGCCGCCGTATAGGTGCCGGCCATGAAGACGACGACGTCGACGCCGTCCCAGGCGGCGCGCAGCCGCTCGTAGGCCGCGGCGATCGTGCCGGGCTCGGTCACGTCGGCCGGCAGCGCCAGGGTCTGCGCCGACTCGCCGAGCACCTCGCGGAGCTTTTCCTCGCGCCGCGCCGTGCCGGCCACGCGCGCCCCGCGTCGCAGCAGTTCCTGCGCCAGCGCCGCGCCGATGCCCGCCGAGGCGCCGAGGATCCAGACCCGCAGCCCTTTCCAGTCGGCGATTCTCGGATTCAGCGCCATGGCGAGAGGATACGCCGCGCGGCGCGGCTCATGGCCGCTTGCGGAAAGCGATGGTGATGTCGGCGAAGCGGATGCCGAACTTGCGCATCTCGGTGCGGTTGAGCAGCGTCGCCTCGTCGACCAGGTACATCCAGTCGTTCATGTCCATTTCGTAGCCGCCCTGCGACTCGGGCAGCTTCAGCACGTAGGTCCACCGGATCGCATTGCCGTAGGCGCGGCCGGTCGCCTCGCCGACGACGTCGTGCGCGGTGCCGGTGTAGCGGTGCGCGTCGAGCTTCTTCACGGTCCAGACGCGTTTCTCCTTGACCCCGTCGGACCAGTCGAAGGACTCGTCGAGCGTGCCGGTGTCGCCCTGCCAGCTGGCCTCGATGCGCACGTAGAACCGGCGCAGCACCTTGCCCGAGCGGTCCTGCACCATGCCCCAGCCGTCGATGGTGCCGTTGAAGTAGCGCTTGAGATCGAGCTCCGGCTTCTCGCCGGCGTACTGCTCCGGCGCGACGCCGGCGCAGCCCGCCAGCAGCAGCGCCAGCCCCGCGGCGAGCAGGGTCGAAAAACGTCGGATCATGTCAGCCTCCGTGAGTTGCCGGCGCGCTGGCGGGCGCGGGCGCGAGGGGCGCCGCCATCAGCAGCGCGGCGGCGAGCGCCTTCAGCACGCACGGGATCAGCGCATAGGCCGCCGCCAGCGCCGTAAGCGCCGTGGCATCGTTGGCGCCGCCCGGCTGGTAGCCGGCGAGCGGCAGCAGCGGCAGCGCGATGCCCGCGGCCAGCGCCAGGTTGAGCTTGGTAACCAGCGACCACAGCCCGAAGTAGCCGCCCTCCTGCGCCGGGCCGGCGCCGCCGCGGCCCCAGTCGATCACGTCGGCGAGAATGGAGGGCGGAATGGCGAGGTCGGCGCCCAGGGCGAGCCCCGAGAGCGCGCAGATGACGAGAAACGCGGTGGTGTCGCCGCGTCCCAGCGTGAACGCCCAGACGAACGCGACGATCGCGAGCACCATGCTCGCGAACCAGGCGTTCTTCTTGCCGATGGCCTTCGCCAGCCGCACCCAGAACAGCATGCCGGCGGCGCCGGCGAGAAAGTAGACGGCGAGGAACGCACCTGCCATGTTCTCGGCGCCGAGGACGTCGTCGACGAAGAACAGCACCAGCGTGGCGGGAATCGACGCCGCCACGCCGCCCAGCACGAACACCGCCAGCAGGTGGCGGAAGCGGCGGTTGGCGAGCGCCAGGCGCAGGCTGCCGAAGACCGTCGTGTCGGACGGCGCCGAGGTCACCGGCCGCGGCGTGCCGCCGAGGGTGACGTGGCTGGCGATCAGCAGCAGCGGGATGAACAGGAGCGAGAACAGCGGCAGGCCGGATTCGCCGTCGCGCTTCAGCAGCTCGGGCGCCGCCGCGGCGATCAGCACACCGACCAGCGCCAGGCCTTCGCGGGTGGCGGTGACGCGGGTGCGCTGGTGCGGATCGCGCGAGAGCTCGGCGCCGAGCGCCTGGTAGCTGATGTTGGCGAGGCTGAACGCGAGATAGACCACGAACAGCGTGCCGGCGAACCACAGCGTCAGGTCGACGCCGGCCGGCGGGTTGAACAGCGCGTAGAAGCCCAGCGCCAGCAGCGGCACCGCCAGCATGACGAAGAACAGGCGGCCGTGCGGGCGGGCCGCGTAGCGATCGGAGAGGTGGCCGAGCCAGGGGTCCTGCACGGCGTCGACGATGCGCAGCGCGAGCAGGATGATGCCCATCGCCGCCAGGTTCACGCCCAGCGTATCGCCGTAGTACTTGGGCGCGTGGACGTAGACCGGCAGCGCCGCCATCGCCAGCGGCAGCCCCAGCGCGCCGTAGGCGAGCAGGTCGCGCCGCGCGAGCGTCATGTCCCGCCGAGCAGCGCCGCGCGCAGGTCCGGCTCGCGCGTGCCCGGCGAGAGCCAGATGCCGAAGAACGCCTGCGCGAACTCAGGGTCGGCGATCTCGCCGATGAAGCCGTTGTTGCCGTAGAAGCGCGCGCCGAGCCCCGGCACGTTGACGCCCACCAGCCGGTCGCCGGCCTTCACGTCCGGAAACACGCGCGCCATCTCCCGCTCCCAGCGCGCGAGCCGATCGCCGTCGCGCCAGCCGATGCGGCGGATCTCGTCGACGCTGCTCCTGACGATGCGGCTGCCGGCGATTTCGCGCTGATAGCGGATGTCGAGCGCGAACGGCTGGTCCATCGACCAGCGGCTGCCCGCCACCCACAGCGTGGAATCGTAGATCGTGAGGCCGAACCAGGTCAGCGTGCCCTGGCCCAGCGGCCGCAATTGCGGCGCCGACTCCCGGAGCGGCTCCGGCAGCGGCGGGTGCATCACGTTGGCCACCGCGACGCCGGCGACGGTCGCCGCCAGCGCTGCGCTAAGGAAGAGCGATTTCCACTTGCATGACATCGGTGTTCCTCGTGCGAAAGCCCGCCTCGCAGTAAGCGAGGTAGTAGTTCCAGATGCGCTGGAAGCGGGCGTCGAAGCCGAGCCGCTCGACGTCCGCCGCGGCCGCGTTGAACGCCTCCCGCCAGCGCCTGAGAGTCTCGGCGTAGTCCGGGCCGAAGCTGTAGACGCTCCTGACCGCCAGCCCGGCCGCGCGGACCTCGGCGCCGAACACCGCCGGCGAGGGCAGCATGCCGCCGGGGAAGACGTACTGCTGGATGAAATCCGGCGTGCGTCGGTACTGCTCGAAGCGATGGCTGGCGATGGTGATGGTCTGCACCACCGCGCGGCCGCCGCGCCGCAGCGAGCGCCCGAGCGTGCGGAAGAACGTCGGCCAATAGCGCTCGCCCACCGCCTCGAACATCTCGATCGAGACGATGTGGTCGTGCTCGCCGTCCAGGTCGCGGTAGTCGCGGAATTCCAGCTGCACGCGATCTTTCAACCCGGCGCGCTCAATGCGCGCGCGCGCGTAGTCGAGCTGCTCGCGCGAGACCGTGATGCCGTGAACGCGGCAGCCGCGGGTGCGGGCGGCGTACTCGGCGAAGCCGCCCCAGCCGCAGCCGATCTCGAGAATGGTGTCGCCCTCCGCCGGGTCCAGGCGCGCCAGGATGCGCTCGTACTTGGCGCGCTGGGCGTCCTCCAGCGACCGCTGCAGGTCGCCGTCGAACACCGCGCTCGAGTAGGTCATGCTCGGGTCGAGCCAGCGGCCGTAGAAATCGTTGCCGAGGTCGTAATGGCGGTGGATGTTTCGCCGGCTGCCGCGGCGGGTGTTGGGCCGCAGCCAGTGGCGCAGGCGGTAGAGCGCGCGCATCCAGCCCTTGCCGGACAGCGTCGCCTCGATGTCGTCCATGTTGAGCGCCGCCACCTCGATCAGCCGCGTGAGGTCGGGCGTCGTCCAGTAGCCGCGGATGTAACCCTCGGCGAAGCCGATGTCGCCGGAGCGCACCAGCAGGCCGAGGCAGCGCCAGTCGGCGACCGCGATCTCCCCGTGCGGACCGGCCGCCGGGCCGCGGAAGGTGTGGCTGCGCCCGTCGGGCAACGTCAGCCCGATGCTGCCGCAGCGCATCCGCGAGAGTGCGGCGGACACCAGCCGTGCCGCCATCGGGGTATCGGAACCCAGCGGCGGCAGGGAATGGGTGGTGCTGCTCATTGCGTTACTTCCTCCACCGGAGGATGGGGTTTGCGGAAAAAGCGGGCGCCGCGCAGCCAGAGCCTGAGCGCCTGCCAGTGGATGCGCGCAATCACGGTGGCCGTCATCCAGGGATAACGCACCAGCGCGCGCGCCAGCGTGCCGGTGCTGAACGGCTGCTCCCGACCCGAAACCCAGGTGTCCAGCAGCGGACCGTCCGCGTCGGCGTAGTCGATCCGAACCACGATGCGGCCATTCCGGCGCAGGAAACGGAAGCGGTAGTGGCCGTCGACGTCGAAGAACGGCGAGACGTGGAACACTTTGCCGGCCCCCAGCGTGTCGCCGGGCCGGATCGGCCGGCGGTCGGCGTGCGCGACCAGATAAGTATGACTCTCGCCGAACGTATTGTTCACCTCCGCGAGCACGGCGCGCAGCCGGCCGTCGCGGTCGTGGCAGTACCAGAAGCTGACCGGATTGAACACGTAGCCCAGCACGCGCGGGAACGTCTGCAGCCAGAGTTCGCCGTCTGCTTGCGCCAAGCCGTGCCGGGCGAGCACCTCGCGCGCCCACGCCGCCGCGGGGGTGCCGTCGCGACGCCCGTGGTCGGCGTCGTGATAGCTCAGCAGGCCGCGGCGGTTGACCCCGAACAGCGGATGCCGCAGCGCCTGCGCGGATTCCGGGTCGAAGCCGAGGAAGAACACCGGGTAGCGGAAGCGGTGGGCGAACGGCCGCCGACGGGCGTGACCCACCTCGCCGAAGCAGACCCTGGCACGGACGCCGCTCATGCGCTCACCCGGGCCTCGACCGTCCATGGCACCTCGGCGCCGAGGCGCTCCACGACCGCCAGCGCGGACTTGACCCCGTCCTCGTGGAAGCCGTAGCCAAGCCAGGCGCCGGCGAACCAAGTGTGATTCATGCCCTGCAGGGCGGCCGCGCGCGCCTGGGCATCGATGGCGGCATGGTCGAACAGCGGATGCGCATAGTCGAACGCCGCGATGAGCTTCTCCGGCGCCGGCTCGCGCAGCGGATTCAGCGTGACGATGACCGGCTGGCGGAACGGCAGCGGCTGCAGGCGGTTGATGAGGTAGCTCACGCACACGCCACGCTCGCCGCCCGCGTCGCGCCCGGCCGTGTAGTTCCACGCCGCCCACGCCGAGCGCCGGCGCGGCAGGAAGCTCGCGTCGGTGTGCAGCACGGCGCGGTTGGGCTGGTAGCGCACGGCCGAGAGCAGGGCACGCTCGGCGTCGGTGGCGTCCGCGAGCAGGCCCAGCGACTGATCGCTGTGGCAGGCGAGAACGACTTCGTCGTAGTGCTCGGCATGGCCGAAAGCGTCGGTGACGATGACGCCGTCGAGGTCGCGCGCCACCCGCGCGACCGGGGTGGACAGACGCACGTCGCCGATCGCCGGCAGCATCCGGCGCACGTAGTCGCGGCCGCCGCCCACCACCGTGCGCCAGCGTGGCCGGTCGTTGACCTGCAGCAGGCCGTGGTTGTGGCAGAACTGCAGGAACGTGGCGAGCGGGAAATCGAGGATGCGGGAGGCCGGCGCCGACCAGATTGCCGCCGCCATCGGCACCAGGTACCAGTCGCGGAAGGCCCGTCCGTAGCCCTCGCATGCGAGATAGTCCGCGACGGTTCCGGCCGGCACGACGCCGCGCGTGACCAGCGCCGTCGCCTCGCGGTTGAAGCGCAGGATGTCGCGCAGCATGCCCCAGAACGCCGGCCGCGCCAGGTTGGCGCGCTGGGCGAAGACGGTGGCGAGGCTGCTGCCGCACCACTCCAGATTGTCCTCGTCCGCGCGCACCGAGAACGACATGTCGGACTCGGCCCAGCGCACGCCGAGGGCCTCGAAGATCGCGATCAGGTTCGGGTAGGTGCGCTCGTTGAACACCAGGAAGCCGGTGTCGACCGACGCGGTGACGCCGTCGACCGTGACGTCCACCGTGTTGGTATGGCCACCGGCGTACGCGCCGGCCTCGTAGAGGGTGACGCGGTCGCGCGCGGACAGCAGCCAGGCGGAGGTCAGCCCGGCCACGCCCGCGCCGACGACGGCGATGCGGCGGCGCGCGCTCACGTCAGGCGTCCTTGCGGTGCTCGATCAGCGCGTACGCCGAGTGGTTGTGAATCGACTCGAAATTCTCCGACTCGAGCACGTACGCGCGCACGCGCGGTTCGCGGTTCAGGCGCAGCGCGATGTCGCGCACGAGATCCTCGACGAACTTCGGGTTGTCGTACGCGCGCTCGGTGACGTACTTCTCGTCCGGGCGCTTGAGCAGGCCGTAGACCTGGCACGAAGCCTCTTCCTCGGCGATGCGCACCAGCTCCTCGATCGCCATCGACCCCGCTAGCTCCGCGGCGATGCTGATGTGGGAGCGCTGGTTGTGGGCGCCGTAGTCGGAGATCTCCTTCGAGCACGGGCACAGGCTGGTCACCGGCACGGTGACCTTGAGCGTGAGCCGGAACTCGCCGCTCGCCAGCGTTTCGCCCCGCAGCGTGACTGCGTAGTCGAGCAGGCTGCTCACGCCGGAGATCGGCGCGGTCTTGCGCACGAAGTAAGGGAAGCGGATCTCGATATGCCCGGTGGTGGCCTGCAGCCGCACCAGCATCCGCTGCATGATCTCCGGCAGCTCGTCGGTGCCGAGCGGTCCCTCGTGACCCTCGAGGATCTCCAGGAAGCGCGACATGTGGGTTCCCTTCTGGTGCGCCGGCAGCCCGACGTACATGTCGATGGACGCCACCGTCGGCTGCTCGAGCCCGTCGGGCGCAGTCACCGTCACCGGGAAGCGCACGTCCTTCACCCCCACGCGCTGGATCGCGATCCGGCGCTCGTCCACCACCGACTGGATGTCGGGAAGCACCCGGAACTCAGGCGCATTCATCAGCTTTCTCCTTGATCAGAAATTCAGTTTTTGGCCGAACCCGGCGCCGGCACGCGCAGGGCGCCGCAAGCGCCGGCGAAGCCGCCGCCAACTGCCACGGCGTCCGGGGCGGCCAGGCAATGGGCATCGAGGTACGCGTTCAGCGTCGCCTGACCATGCCGCAGCGAGATCGTTTTGTCATGGACATCTCGAACCCCCCGCTCATCTCCCGCCGACCCCGACCGGCCTTGACCGGCGCTCGTACCGGGCCCTTGAAGTAGAGATATATGACTGTTTTTAATGGTGCTATTCGAAACCGCCGAAGTCGACAGAAAGAGCAAGGCGGAACCGACCAGCGAAAGACCGATTGAGCGCTTCATGAGTTCCCCTTTCGTTTTGTCCTGGTCAAAATTAGTTTTCGGTGCTACAGTACCGTCCATGTGATAGCTTGTCAACGGATTTGTCTAGGACGAAAGCCATGGGGGCAAACGAAGCCAACGCAATCGAGCAGCACATGAGCATCGGCGCGGTCGAGCGCGACACGGGCCTGTCGAAGGACACGCTGCGCGTCTGGGAGCGCCGCTACGGTTTCCCGGAGCCGGCGCGCGACGACAACGGCGAGCGCGTCTATCCGCCCGAGCAGGTGGAGAAGCTGCGGCTCATACGCCGGTTGATGGACAACGGCCATCGGCCAGGC
This sequence comes from Pelomicrobium sp., assembly GCA_035466595.1. Classification (GTDB taxonomy): domain Bacteria; phylum Pseudomonadota; class Gammaproteobacteria; order Burkholderiales; family UBA6910; genus DATIUV01. The sequence continues at coordinate 4,578 of DATIUV010000289.1, read as the reverse complement.
AAGATCATCGGCCAGCCGGTCGAGGAACTGCGGCTGCTGGCGGAAAGCGAGCGCGAGCCGGCCGACGAGGCGCTGGAGGGAGTCCTGCGGCTGCTCATCGGACACGAGAGCGCCGAGCTCAAACGGGCGCTGTCGCAGCGTCTGGTACGCCAGGGGCTGCAGCGGTTCGTTACCGAGACCGTGGCGCCGCTCAACACGCTCGTCGGCGACGCCTGGATGGGCGGCCAGCTGGCGGTGTTCGAGGAGCACCTGTACACCGAGGTCATGCAGGGGCTGCTGCGCAGCGCCATCTCCTCCGCCCAGCATCCCGGGCTGCCCCCGCGCATCCTGCTCTGCTCGCTCCCGGGCGAGGAGCATTGCCTCGGCCTGCTGATGGCCGAAGCGCTGCTGACCGTCGAAGGCGCCGCCTGCATTCCGCTCGGCACCCAGGTGCCCGCCGCCGATGTCGCCAAGGCGGCGCGGGCGCACCGCGCGGACGTCGTCGCGTTGTCCTTCAGCGCCGCATTCCCCACCCGCAACGCCGTGACCCACCTCATCGACCTGCGGGCCATGCTGCCGGAGCGCTTCGGGCTCTGGGCCGGCGGCGCCGGCATCGCGCGCCAGAACAAGGAAGTGGCCGGCGTCACCATCGTCAAGAGCCTGGACGACCTGCTCGCGGTGCTGGCGGCCTGGCGCGCCACCCACGCCGGCAACCTGCCGGCGAGCCACTGACCGCGACGATGTGACGGTTCGCCGGCTCCGCCTCGTCCTCGGCGACCAACTGGACCCGCAGGCGCCGGCGCTGGCGGGCTTCGACCCGGCGCTCGATCGCGCGCTCATGATCGAGGCCGCCGGCGAGGCGACCCACGTCTGGAGCCACAAGGCGCGCATCGCACTGTTCCTCGCGGCGATGCGCCACTACGCGGACGCGCTGCGCGGCCGCGGCGTTCCGCTGACGTACGTTGCCCTCGACCAACCTGAACCGGCCTCGCTCGGCGATCGCCTGCGCGCGGTCCTCGCAGAGGATCAACCCGAGGCGCTGGTAGTGGCGGAACCCGGCGAAGTGCGCGTACTCGAGGACATCCGGCGTGCCTGCGCTGCCGCCGGCGTCGCGCTCGAGATCGTCCCCGACCGCCATTTCCTCGTCTCCCGGGAGGAGTTCGCGCGGTGGGCCGCAGGCAAGCGGGAGCTGCGCATGGAATCGTTCTACCGCCATCTGCGCCGGAAAACCGGCGTGCTGATGCGCGACGGCGAACCCGATGGCGGCGCCTGGAATTACGACGCCGAGAACCGCAAGGGCTACGGACGCGGCGGGCCCGGCGAGATCCCGGCGCCTGCCGCATTCGCGCCCGACGCGATCACGCGGGAGGTGCTGGCGCTGGTCGAGCGGCGCTTCCCGGACCATCCGGGCCGGCTCGACGCGTTCCGCTGGCCGGTCACGCGCGAGCAGGGGCTCGACGCGCTGGCGCGCTTCGTCGACGCGCGGCTCGCGCAGTTCGGGCCCTGGCAGGACGCCATGTGGACCGATACGCCGTTCGGCTGGCACTCGCTGCTCTCCCCGGCGCTCAACCTCAAGCTGATCTCGCCGCGCGAGGTCATCGAGGCGGCCCTGGCGGCCGCGCGCGAGCGCCGCCTGCCGATCGCCAGCGTCGAGGGCTTCGTGCGCCAGGTGCTGGGCTGGCGCGAGTTCATGCGCGGGGTCTACTGGCTCGACATGCCGGGCCTCGCCGAGGCCAACCACTTCGGCCATCGGCGCGCCCTGCCGGCGTGGTACTGGAGCGCCGACACCCAGATGAACTGCATGCGCCAGGCCGTGGGCCAAACCCTGGCGCTGGGCTACGCGCACCACATCCAGCGGCTGATGGTGACCGGGATCTTCGGCCTGCTCGCCGAGGTCGAGCCGCGCCAGGTGAGCGACTGGTACCTCGCCGTCTACGTCGACGCGGTGGAATGGGTCGAACTGCCCAATACCGCCGGCATGGCGCTCTACGCCAATGGCGGCCGCTTCACCAGCAAGCCCTACGTCGCTTCCGGCGCGTACGTCAACCGCATGAGCAACTACTGCCAGGGCTGCCGTTACCGACCCGACCGACGCACGGGCGCGGACGCCTGCCCGTTCACGACGCTGTACTGGAACTTCCTCGACCGCCACGAGGACGCGTTCGCGGCCAATCCGCGTACGTCCCTGATGGCGCGCAACGTGGCGCGGATGGACCGGGAGGAGCGCACAGCCATCCGCCGTCAGGCGGAGACGCTGCTCGATCGCATCGACGCCGCCTAAACCGGCGCGATCAGCAGCGACAGGCAGGCCACCAGCGCGCCGAGGGCGGCGCCGGCGAGCACGTCGCTCGGGTAGTGCAGCCCCAGCGCCGGCCGCGACAGCGCAACCAGCACGGTGAACGGCACCAGCAGCGGCGCCAGCGCGGGATAGTGCGCCAATGCCACCACGGTGAAGCCGACCGCGTGCAGCGTGTGGCCGGACGGGAAGCTGAAACGATCCAGCGGCGCGGCCGCGCAGACGATATCCGGCCGCACCGCGTAGGGCCGCGGCCGCGCGGTGCGGCCCTTCAGCCACTTGTACAGCGCCGTGCAGGCAAGGCCGGTCAGCGCCAGCTGCAGCGCCGCCGCCGGCCCGCGCTCGCCGCCGCCGCCGACCGCCAGCGCCAGCAGCAGCGCGTACCAGAAGACGCCGTCGCCGAGGCGACTGACGGCGCGGAACAGCCGCCGGGGCCACGGCCGCCGGCTGATCCGGTTCACGCGCAGGCAAGCCGCCGCGTCCCAGTCGGTCAGCCGCTGCAAGGCGGGCGCAAGCCTAAGCATAAGCCACCTGCTCGCTCCACCGGATCACGTCCCACAGCGCCTCCTCCACTTCATCGTGGATGTTGTTCCACGACAGCGGCAGCGCGGTAGCCCGGGCGCTCTCGCCGAGGAAACGGCGTTGCTGCGGGTCGGCGGCGAGCTCCGCCGCCAGGGAGACGAAGCGGTCGGCGTCGTCGCACGCCGCGACCAGCCCGTTCTCCCCATGCCGGATGTGCTCGCGCGCCGCGGCGTAGTCGAACGCCACCACCGCCAGCCCGCTGGCCATCGCCTCCACCGTGACATTGCCGTAGGTCTCGGTCAGGCTGGGAAACAGGAACAGGTCGCCCGACGCATAGTGCTCGGCCAGATCGACGCCGGTGCGCATGCCGGCGTAGACGTGCTGCGGCGAACCGGCCTCCAGCGCGCGGCGCTCGGGACCGTCGCCCACCAGCACCAGGCGCGCGGAGGGGTTGCGCGTCTTCACCGCATTGAACGCGCGCAGGACCAGCGGCAGGTTCTTCTCCGCTGCCAGGCGGCCGACGTGGATTACGGCGAGGTCGTCGTCGCCGACGCCCCAGCTCTTTCTGAGATCACGGCGGCGCCGCGCGGGGCCGAACAGCTCGACGTCGACGCCGCGCGATACCACACGCAGGCGCTGGAAGCCCTCCGCCGCGAGCTGTTCGAGCATCTCGTGCGTCGGCACCAGCGTCGCGCCGGCGCGATTGTGAAATTTCCGCAGATAGCCGAGGATCGACTTTCGCAGCCAGGCGACGCCGTAGTAGGCGGTGTAGGTGTGGAAATTGGTGTGAAAGCCGGTCATCACCGGCAGCTTGAGCCGAGTCGCCGCCTGCAGCGCCGACCAGCCCAAGGGACCCTCGGTGGCGATGTGGACCGCGTCGGGGCGGCGCAACGACCACGCCCTGACCAGCGCCTGGCGGGCGGGCAGGCCGACGCGCAGGTTGGCGTAGCGCGGCAGCGGCAGGCTCGGTTTCAGCAGTTCCTCGAAGCCGTCGGCGCGGCTCGGCGCGTCGCCGTTGCCCTGCCGCGGGCGGATCAGCTGGACCGAGTGCAGCCGGCGGCGCATGCCGTCCACCAGGCGCCCGAGCGTCATGGCGACACCGTTGATCTCGGGCGGATAGGTCTCGGTTACCACCGCGACGCGCAGCGTCGGCCGCTCGGCCGGGAGCTGCTGCACGATGATCCCGGAGGTGTCCACGGCGCGCACTATGCAAGGCGACCGCGACAGCCGGATGAAGGGGAGGTGATCGTTTCGTTACAGACGCGCCCGGGGGGAAGGGCGCCGCCCGCGGGGCGGGCAGACAGCGGGAGAAACACCGGCCGGGAACCTGGCCCCGGCCGGCGCTCAGAGCATTACTTCAGGTGCTTGCTGACGTACTTGGTCAGCTCGAACATGGACGCCTGCGCCTTGCCGAACAACGCGCGCAGCTTTTCGTCGGCGTTGATCATGCGGCGGTTGACGGCATCCTGCAGCTTGTTCTTCTTGATGTAGTCCCACACCTTGCTGGTCACTTCCGTGCGCGGCATCGGCTGCGAGCCCACGATGGACGCCAGGGGACCCGTCGGGGTCAGCGGCTTCATGAACGCGGGGTTGGGCTTGCGCTTCGCGGCGGGCTTTTTCGCCGGCTTCTTGGCTGCCGGCTTTTTCGCGGCCGGCTTCTTGGCTGCCGGCTTCTTCGCGGCGGGCTTCTTCGCCGCGGGTTTCTTTGCGGTGGTCTTCTTCGCCGCCGGCTTCTTCGCCGCCGGCTTCTTGGCCGCGGGCTTCTTCGCGGCCGGCTTCTT
>DATIUV010000288.1:0-4151 GCA_035466595.1 Pelomicrobium sp. | reverse complement strand
CGTCAGCGTCCCGGCCGCGGCGGGCCGGCTGGTCACGCGCCTTGCCGACGAACGCCGCCTGCCGGCCGGCGCGCTGCCGGAGGCGGCCGCCGCCCTGCTTTACCCTTGGTACCGGGCTGGTTATATTCGGCTCTGCGGCTGATCCCGCCGCCCACCCGCGGACGCGCCATGGAAGGCCCCCACCACGAGAAGCTCGAAGGAACCCGGGAGTACGTCGCGGCGGTCGATCGCGTGCTGGCGTTCGCGCAGCGCAACGTGCGCATCTTCGATCGCGACCTCGAGCACCTCGGCTACAACTCGCCCGATCGCATCGAGCTGCTGCGCGCCTTCCTGCTCGCCAACCGCAGCAACCGGCTGCAGATCGTGGTGCACGAGATCGGCTACCTCGAGGGCCGCTGTCCGCGCCTGATGCAGCTGCTGCGCCACTTCAGCCATGGCGTGCAGATTCACCAGACCCTCGAGCACGCGCGCCACGCGGCCGATCCGCTGCTGCTGGTGGACGACGCCCATTACCTGCACCGTTTCCACATGGACGACTCGCGGGCGCTGCTGGCGCTGGCCGATCCGCAGGGCGCCGAGCCGCTGCTGCACCGCTTCAACGAGATCTGGGAGGCGTCGCGCCCGGCGCTGTCCGGCACCACGCTCGGCCTGTAGCGCCGGGGCGCTGCCGTCGCGTCCGTCTCGTGATATCCCGGGCAATCTATCGAACCGCCAAGGACGCCAAGGACGCAAAGAAAGACACAGGAATTCTTCTTCGCGCCCTTTGCGCCCTTTGCGCCCTTTGCGTTGAAACGGTTTTACGTCCCGGCAGCTGACGCTTCGCGTGACGGCGAGGCGGATTACAACACGGCTTGAACCGCGGAGGACGCGGAGGACGCAAAGGAAGAGACAGGTCTTTTCCTTCGCGCCCTTTGCGTCCTTTGCGTTGAAAAGTTTTTTGTCCGGTGCTCGCGATCGGCGGCGCTCGGACGAATTCAGCCGCCGTCGAGCGACAGCCAGCCGAACCCCGCGTCCTGATCGGCGACGGCGATCCAGTCGGGAGCGCAGTTGAGCGCGCCGGCCAGCGCGGCGCGCGCCAGCGCCGGCGTGTTGTTTTTCTGCGAGAGGTGCGCCGCCACAATGTGGCGCAGGAGCGTGTTGTCGAGGCTCGCCAGAATGTCGGCTGCGGCGTCGTTGGCCAGATGGCCGAACGCGCCGCCGACGCGCCGCTTCAGGCTCGGCGGGTACGGCCCGGTCTCGAGCATGGCGCGATCGTGGTTGCACTCCAGCACCAGCGCGTGGCAGCGCGTCAGCCGCTCGCGGATATGCGGCGTCGGCGCGCCGACGTCGGTCAGCACGCCGAGCCGCACCGCGCCGTCGGTGAACACGAACTGCACCGGCTCGCGCGCGTCGTGCGGGACGGGAAAGGGCTCGATCCAGAGGTTGCCCACCGCAAAACGGTCGTGGCTGTCCATGAGGCGCAGGTCGAGGCCCGGCGGCAGCCCCTGCTCCAGCGCGCGCTGGGTACCGTAGGTGAGCCAGACCGGAACGCCGTGGCGCGCGGCCAGCCGGGCGACGCCGCCGGCATGGTCCTCGTGCTCGTGCGTGACGACGATGCCGTGCAGATCCGCCGGCTCGAGGCCGAGGCGGCCGAGCCGGAGCTCGACCTCGCGCAGGCCGAAGCCGCAGTCGAGCAGCACGCGCGAGCCGCCCGCCTCCACCACGAGGCCGTTGCCCCGGCTGCCGCTGCCGAGGGAAGCGAAGCGCATTGTCACCGGCGATAGGCGATGGGCGATGGGCAATGGGCGGGAGAGCGCACGGTCGGCCGGCCTCGCTCCCTACCCATCACTCATTACCCATTACCCATTCCCCGTCGCGCGCTTCACTTCAACTGGTCGTAAAGCAGGCTGAGAATGCGGTTGGCCGTCTCGCTCTGGGCCGGGCGGCCATCCTTGTCCAGCACGTTGACGCGCGAGCCGGGCTCCGCCGGCTGCACCTGGACCCGATACTGCTCGGGCCGCACGCCGGTATCGTCGCTGCGCCAGAAGGCCAACTTCGAGAGGAAGCCCTCCTCCTTCTTCGGCTGGGTCTCCACCGGGGCGTAGCGCACGAAATAGATGCCGTTGGTGCGGTCGCGGTCCTCCACGGTGAAGCCGGTGCGGTCCAGCGCCAGCCCCACGCGCCGCCAGGCGCGGTCGAACTGGTCCACCAGCGCCAGCTGGCTGGCGCCGCCGCCGGCGCCCTGGGTCAGCTTCGCCTGCGGCGCGGCCCCGGCTGCGCTCGCCACCTGCGCCTGCGCGAGCTGTTCCTCGACGCCGAAGCGCACCATCAGCCGCGACAGCATCTCCGCCTCGAGGCCGGGGTCGGCCGGGACCGGCTGCCAGACGGAATAGTCGGGCGACGACGGGTTGGTGCCGACGAGGACTTCCTCCATGCCGCGATGGCTGACGTAGACCTCGGTCGCCTTGCCGTCCTGCACGCGCTCGAGGCGGGTGCGGAACTTGTCGCGCGTGCCCGTGCTGTACAGGTTGTCGAGCACCTTGCCGAGCATGTTGCGCACCGGATCCTGCGGGATCTTGGCGCGGTTCTCGGCCCAGTCGGTCTCCATCACGCCGGCGTCGGGGATTTCGGTGACGATGATGAAGCCGAGCTCCTGCCAGAAGTTCTTCACCACCGGCCACACCTTCTCCGGCGGCTGGTTGACCACCAGCCAGCGCTCGCTGCCGGCGCGCTCGATGCGCACGGTGGCGGTTTCCGTCGGCGCCAGCGTGGCGACACCCGACTGCGGACGCGTGCCGCGCTCCGCGCTGTACGCGGAATAGGTGGCCGCGCCGCGCGCGCTCGACTCGGGCACCGTGTAGCGGTCGCTCGCGCTGGGCGCCGTCAGGTCGGGCGGCACTTCCAGCGGGTCGGTCTTGCGCTGGGACTTGTAGTCGATATCGGTCTTGGTCCACTGGCCGCCGCACCCGCCGGCCAGCACAGCCGCCACGGCCAGGATCGCTGTCGCGGTTCTCCTCATTACCCAACCCTCCTTGGTCGCGCTCACACGTCGATCCCGGCGTGGCGCAGCGCCGTGAGCACCGGCTCGTGGCAGGACTGCGCCAGCGGGGTCAGCGGCAGGCGGATACCCTCGCCGATGAGCCCCATGCGCGCCACCGCCCATTTGACCGGGATCGGATTGGCTTCGATGAACAGCTGCTTGTGCAGCGGCAGCAGCCGGTTGTTGATGTCCCGTGCGCGCGCCAGTTCGCCGGCGAAGGCGGCCGCGCACATCTCGTGCACGAGCCGCGGCGCGACGTTGGCCGTGACCGAGATCACGCCATGGCCGCCGAGCAGCATCAGCGCCAGGCCGGTGCCGTCGTCGCCGCTGTAGACGGCGAAGTCGGGCGGCGCGCGCCGCAGCAGGTCGGCGCCGCGCTCGATCACGCCGGTGGCGTCCTTGATGCCGACGATGTTCGGAATCTGCGCCAGGCGCAGCACCGTGTCGTTGGCGATGTCGGCTACCGTGCGCCCGGGCACGTTATAAACGATCTGCGGGATGTCGACGGCCTCCGCGATGGCCTTGAAGTGCCGGTACAGGCCCTCCTGCGTCGGCTTGTTGTAGTACGGCACCACGGACAGGCTGGCGTCGGCGCCGGCTTCCTTGGCATAGGCGGAGAGCTCGATCGCCTCGCGCGTGGCGTTGGCGCCGGTGCCGGCGATGACGGGAACGCGCCCCCCGGCATGCTCCGCCGCGATCTGGATCAGCGAGCGGTGCTCGTCGAAATCCACCGTCGGCGACTCGCCGGTGGTGCCCACCACCACGATGCCGTCGGTGCCCTGGTCGATATGCCAGTCGATCAGCCCGCGAAAACGCTCGAGATCGAGACTGCCATCGTCGTGCATGGGGGTGACGATGGCAACCAGACTTCCCTTGATCATGCTCTGCCGCCGGAAAAAACGCTCATTGTAGCCAATCGGACTGCGCGCCGAAACGACGCTCACCGCGGTGCCGGCAGCTCCACCGGCTCTTGCCCGTTCACGGCGCAGACCCGCTGAACGACAGCGGCCTTGGGCGCGCCGGTGCGCCCGGCCTCGTAGGCGACCACCTGCAGCCCCGCCGCCAGTTCCAGCTGTTCGCCAGGGCGCAGCAGGATGTCCGTATTGTATGGCCGGCCGTAGCGCTCGTTCCC
>DATIUV010000287.1:0-9076 GCA_035466595.1 Pelomicrobium sp. | reverse complement strand
TGGCGCGGGATCGGGGCCTTAGCGGGGCTGGGCAGCGGGACGGGGAGCGCGCCCTGCGCTGCCGCGGAGGGGCAGTTGGGCGGCTGCGCGGTGGGCGGGGTCGCCGGCCGGGATGGGGGTGGTTGGGGGTGGGGGCGGGGTTGGGTGGTTCGTTGGGGCGTCGGGGGCTGTGGGCGACCCCGCGGCGCAGCGCTTTGCACGATTCCAGCCCCCACGCGGCGGAACCTTTCGGCGACCGGATCGGCGGAGCTCGTGGAACGGCGGAGTATCCATTTCCGCGACCGTCGATTATTCTGCCGGCATGAAACTCGACGATCTGTTTACCGACAAGACCGAAGTAGTCAGTGTCCGCGCGGGCCAGGCGCTCTTTCGCCAGGGCGAGCCGGGCGACGTGATGTACGTGCTCATCACCGGCACCGCGGACATTCTGGTGGGCGACAAGGTGATCGAAAGCGCCGGGCCGGGTGAGTTTCTCGGCGAGATGGCGCTGGTGGACAGCGGCCCGCGCGCGGCGACCGTGATCGCGGCGACCGACTGCCGGCTGGTGCCGATCGACGTCGAGCGTTTCCACATGCTGGTGCGCGAGACGCCCAACTTCGCCACCGAGGTGATGAAGACCATGACCCGGCGGCTGCGGAAGGTCGATCGGAAGGTGGAGAAGGGGTAGGGCTTCACACTCTCCCCGAGCCTCCCCCGGACCCTACCGACACCCTCCCCCAAAGCGAAGATCGACACCCTCCTCCGAGCCCCTCCCATCAAGGGAGGGGAGCAAGGCGAAGATCCTGGATCCCGGCGTTCGCCGGGATGACGAACCTCGGGTGTGGCATGCGCCGGGATGACAAACGCGGAGCCGCCGGAATGACGACCCGGGATTCCGACGCCCGCAATGACGTAATGGTCATAGTTCCGCCGCGATGACAAAGGAATGCCGACTCTGCCCTTCGGGAACTCCGCTTTCCGGCGCCGCATCGGACTTGATAAGAGGCATTGATTTCAGCCGCAGCCGGTGCGGCGAGTCAGCGCATCGATTGCCGGTGCGCGTGGCATCGCGTCGATTCCCGGCCCGGCTTCTGCCGCGCCCGCGGCCGGCTGCTTGCGGCCGCGCAGGCTGACCAGAAAACCATGTTGACCGACCCTCGCAGCTACCGCGTAGAGGACACGCTCAGGAACGGCACGCCCATCGTGATCCGTGCGATCCGCGCGGACGACCGCGAGCGCGTGCGGACGGCGTTCGGCAAGCTCGAGCGCGAGACGATCTACACGCGCTTTTTCACCTACAAGGACGCGCTCACCGACAAGGAGATCAAGGACGCCACCGATGTCGATTTCGACCGCACGGTGGCGCTGGTGGTAACGACGGTGGAAAGCGGCGAGGAGCTCGCGATCGCAGGCGGGCGTTACGTGGCGTACCGGCTGGCGGATCTGAGCTACGCAGCGGAGGTGTCGTTCACCGTGGAGGAGGACTACCACGGGCAGGGGCTGGCGAGCCGCCTGCTCGCGCACCTGGCCGCGATCGCGCGCACGAAGGGCGTGCAGCGCTTCGAGGCGGAGGTGCTGCCGCACAACGCCGCGATGCTGAAGGTGTTCGAGAAGAGCGGGCTGCCGCTCACGAAGCATCGCGGCGACGGCGTGGTGCACGTGGAGTTGCTGCTGGGGCCGGTTTAGCTTTTCTTCACCCTCTCCCCTGGCCTCTCCCGTCGAGGGAGAGGGAAAGAGGCGCAAACCCTGGATTCCGGCCTGCGCCGGAATGACGAAGTCGCCGTCGCCCCGGCGAAGCCTGCCCCGTAACGCGTAACGGGACCTAAGTCGTCACCCCGGCGCAGGCCGGGGTCCAGGAGATTGAGGATTTAAGCCCCTGGATTCCGGCTTCCGCCGGAATGACGATTTTCTGTATCCCGGGCATTCGCCGGGATGACGGTGGTGAGGAGTCAGGCGCTCCCCGTGATTCGGCATTCGCCGGCATGACGGCTCAGCGCGGCGCGGCGCTGCCCCAGGAGTTGAAGGTCGCGGGGCGCCAGCCGGGGAGATACATGGTCTCCAGCGCTTCGATGCGGAAGCCGCTGCTGGTGATGAGTCCCGCGGTGTCGCGGTTGAGGTTGCAGCCGCCGGCGAGGCTGCGCCACAGCGGATTCATGCGCTCCTGCCAGCGCCGCACGGAAGCGTCCGGCGCGGCGCCGTGCTCGCAGAAGAGGAGCCGCCCGCCGGGCCTGAGCACGCGCGCCATCTGGCGCAGGGCGGCTTGCGGATCGGGAATCGTGCAAAGCGTGTAGGTCATGACGACGGTGTCGAACGCGGCGGCGTCAAAGGGCATCTCCTCCGCCGGCGCCAGCACCAGGTCGACGGGAAAGCCCGCCGCCTTCGCCTCGCGCTCGGCGAGCGCGGCCATCTCCGAGGAAGGCTCGAGGCCGCAAACCTCGGTGACCGCCGCGGCATCGTAGTAGCGCAGGTTGAGGCCGGTGCCGATCCCGACTTCGAGCACGCGACCGTGCGCGTGCGGCACCACTTTCGCGCGCTGGCGCATCATCGGCTCCATGCCGCACACGAGGTGCGTGAGACGCGGCAAGACGAAGCGCTGGTAGAGGCCCATGGGACTAGGTTACGCCCGGCGGGGCGCGTGTGCCGAGCAACGTGGAGGCGGGAGGCCATGCGCGGCTCACCCTCCCCCTGCCCCCTAGCCCTGCCGTGCCAACGGATGGGATGCGGGTGGTTTGAGCCTCAACGGGTTTCCTCGCCGCGGCGATCGCAGGGCTCCTGCGCCTGTGCCCGCTCCCCCTGCTCTGCAGCCTCCGTGGCGCAGGCGCTCCCTCCGGGAGGGGGAAAGAGGCAAAAGCCCTGGATCCCGGCATTCGCCGGGATGACGAATCAACCGTCACCGCGGTGGCGCCTGCCCTGCATTGCGATACGGGGGCCGGGGTCCATGACGTCACGTCACCCCGGCGCAGGCCGGGGTCCAGGAAGTCGCGGAAGAAAAAACCCTGGATCCCGGCATTCGCCGGAATGACGAAGTCAGCCGGGATCACGATCGTGAGGCGCAGGCCTGCGCCGGAACGACGAATTCACACCCTCTCCCTCGATGGGAGAGGGCCGGGGAGAGGGTGAGGCCGCCAGCTCGGCTCAGCCCCCCGCTGGTTGCGGCGGCGCCGGCGGCCGCCGCTCGGGATAGAGCCACGCCAGCAGCAGCCCGTAGCCGAGTGTGAAAACCACCGCGCCGACGAACAGGCCGATGATGCCGTACTCGATAAAGCCGCCGATCGCGCCGATGAACACCACCACCATCGGCAGCTTCGCGCCGCGGCCGAGCAGCAGCGGCTTGAGGATGTTGTCCACCGGCGCGATGAGGATGGCGTAGATCAGGAAGGCCACCGCGGTGACGGTGTCGGCGGTGGAGAAGAGCCAGATCACCACCGGGATGAGTACGATCACGACCCCGACCTGGATCACGCCGAGGACGATGCAGATGATCGTGAGCAGACCCGCGGCCGGCACGCCGGCCACCAGGAAACCGATGCCCGCGAGCAGGCCCTGTAGCAGCGCAACGCCGAGGATGCCGGACGCGACGCTGCGCACGATCTTTTCCGCGGTGTCGGCGAAGCCGAGGCCATGGGCGGGCGACAGGCGCTCGGCGATGGAGCGCGTTGCTCGCGCGCCGCCCTCCGCGTGGGCGAGAAGCACGCCGGCGATGACGATGGCGATCACGAACTGCAGCAGGCCGAGGCCGGCGCCGGCGGCAAAGCCGACAAGCCAGCGGCCGACAGTCTTCAGGAAGGGGCCGGCCTCCTGCGCGGCCTGGCGGACGTCCTCCGCGGCGAGCTTCCAGAACGCGTGAAACTGTTCGCCCACCAGCGGCCATTCCGCCACACGATCGGGTGGCGCCGGAATATGCAGGGTGCCGGCCTGGAACGCGCTCGACAGGTTGTGCACGCCCTTTACCATCGATTCGCCGAGCAGAACGGACGGCACCGCCAGCGCCACCAGCATCAGCAGCGTGACGAGCGCGGCGGCGAGCCCGCGCCGGCCGCTCAACCAGGTTTCCACGCGGCGGTAGCCGGGGTACACCGCCACCGCGATGATCACGCCCCACAGGATCGGAACCAGGAACGGCCGTGCGATGTTGAAGCACCAAATGGTCAGGAAAGCCAGCAGGCCGATACGCAGCGCCGCTTCGACGGTGAGATTGAGGAAGTTGCGGTCGCTTTCGGAAAGCGTCGGGATGGTGGCCATGCGGGGTCCTGGGCGGGGGCGGAAGGTGGCGAGGGATGGTTACGGCATCGGCCATAGTTTACCGACAGCGGGTGGCGGCGAGGCCGAAGACGGCGGCTTTGAACCCCTGGATTCCGGCCTGCGCCGGAATGACCCATGGGCGGGCGGCGCCGGAATGACGAGCGTGACGGCGGAATGACGAACATCACCACCCTCTCCCCGACCCTCTCCCATCGAGGGAGAGGGAGGAGGACGTCACCCCGGCGGAGGCCGGGGTCCAGGCTTTAAACCCCTGGATTCCGGATTTCGCCGGAATGACGGGTGTGGGGCGGGCTTTCGCCGGAATGACGGGTGTGGGGCGGGCATTCGCCGGAATGACGGAGGTGCGGCCGGCCTTCGCCGGAATGACAAACTCGGTTGGATTCCCGCCTTTCATTGCGGCGGTTCGAACGCCACCTCGCGCGTCTCGCCGGGCGCGATCTCGTAGACGTCCTCGATCACGCCGACCTTCACCGGCGGCAGCTTCGATTCGTGCGCGCGCAGCGTGACCTTGCCGGACCGGATCTCGACGTCGAGCAGGTGGCCGCGGAAGCGCACCACCATGAACAGACGCTGCAGATCCTCCGGCAGGCAGGGGTTGAGCCAGAGCACCTGCTCGCGCACGACGATGCCGGTGTAGGCGCGCTGCAGGATGTCGACCACGCCGGCCATGGCGCCCAGGTGGATGCCCTCCGGCGTGGTGCCGCCCTGGATGTCGGCGACGTCGCTCTCGAGCGCCTGGTTGAACAGGTCCCACGAGCCGGCACGGTCGGAACGCGCCAGCACCCAGGAGGCCACCACGCGCGAGAGCGTCGAGCCGTGGCTGGTGCGCTTGGTGTAGTACTCGACGTTGCGCGGGATCGTTTCGTACTCCCACGGATAGCCGAGCCGGCGGAACAGGTCGCCGAGCTGCTCGGCCGAGAGGATGTAGAACAGCATCATCACGTCGGCCTGCTTCTGCGCCTTGTAGCGGTTCGGCGTGTCGCCCTCCTTCTCGAGGATGCGGTCGAGGCGGTGGATGTCGCCGTACTTCTTTCGATAGCCCGCCCAGTCGAATTCCTCCAGCTTCTCGTAGCCCTCGAACTGGCTGATGATGCCCTCGCCGTGGAACGGCACGAACATCCGCCGGCTGACGTCCTCCCAGCGCGCGAGCTCGTCGTCTTCGATCCGCAGCAGCTCGCGCAGCTCGCGTCCGCGCGCCTGCGGCAGCGACTCGAGCAGGTCGAGCGCCCGGCACAGCACCCACACCGCCATGACGTTGGTGTAGGAATTGTTGTGGATGCCGTTCTCCTCCGCGTCGGGGTAGGCGGTCTGGAACTCGTCCGGCCCCATGACGTGGCGGATCTCGTAGCGGCCCTTCTCGTCGCTGAAGGTCGCCGCGCCGGCCCAGAAACGCGCGATCTCGAGGAACATCTCGGCGCCGTAGAAGAGCATGAAGTCGTCGTCGCCGGTGGCGTGCCAGTACTGCCAGACGTTGTAGGCGATGGCGACGTTGATGTGGCGCTGCAGGTGGCTGGGATCGGGCACCCAGCGGCCCGACTTGGGATTCAAGTGCAGCACCTGGCTCTCCTCGCGGCCGCTGCTGCCGCTCTGCCACGGGTACATGGCGCCGCGGAAGCCTGCGTGACGCGCGTTGGAGCGGGCGGCGTCGAGCCGCCGGTAGCGGTACAGGAGCAGCGCGCGCGTGATCTGCGGCAGGCGCAGGTTGAGCAGCGGGAAGATGAAGAGCTCGTCCCAGAAGATGTGCCCGCGGTAGGCCTCGCCGTGCCAGCCCCGCGCCGGCACGCCGGCGTCGAGGTCGATGGTGTTGGGCGAGGCGGTCTGCAGCAGGTGGAAGATGTGCAGGCGCAGGATGCGCTCGGTGCGCTCGCCGCCCTCGTCGGCTTCCTCGACCTCGATGTCGAAACGGCGCCAGAGCTGCTCCCAGACGAGCTTCTGCTCCGCGAACAGCGACTCCAGCGGCGGCGCATTGGCGGCGGACTTGCGCGCGGCCAGCGCGCACTCCGACACCGCGCGGTCGCGCGAGGTGAACAGCGCCACGACCTTCTCCACGCGCACGCTCTCGCCCGCTTCCAGCCGCAGCGAATACTCGTGCGCGGCGTAGCCCGGCTCGGAGAGCGGCCGCGGCGCGGTCTCCACCGGCGCGGCACCCTTGAGCACCTGCGTGCGCGCGGCGAGCGCCACTTCGAGCCGCGACTGCACCGTGCGCACCTTGAGGCTGAGCACGTCGGGCGCAGCGTCCTGCTCGAGCGGTTCGAGATGCCGGTTGGCGAGGCCGCGGTAGCGCTCGACGCCGTCGTTGACCACGCGCCCGTCGAGCGCGCTCATCACCGTGAGCGGCCCCGACCAGTCCTCCGCGGTGATGGTGAGCTCGATGGCGGCGAAGTGCATGTGCCGCATGTGCACGAGCCGCCGCTCGTCGACTTTGGACGTGTGCCCCGCGGCGTCGCGGAAACGCACGCTGCGCGTGAGGATGCCATGCCGGATGTCGAGGCTCTGGTGGTAGGCGAGGATCTCGACGTTGCGCAGGTCGAGCCAGTCGGCGTCGCCGATGCGCAGCATCAGCGGCAGCCAGTTGGGGAAGTTGACGAGATCCTCGTTCACCACGTCGCGCCCGGCGACGTGGCTCGTCAGGCGGTTGTAGCCGCCGGCGAGGTAGGTGCCGGGATAGTGGATGCCGTCGGCGCGCGCCTGGGAGGACGCGCCGCGGGTGGCGAAGTAGCCGTTGCCGAGCGTGCACAGGGCCTCGCGCAGGCCCTCCTGCTCCGGGACGTACTCGTCGTAGTCGAGCGTCCAGTCGCTCATGCGGAGGTCTCGGCCGCGTCGGCGAGGTAGGTGCCGGGATAGTCGATACCGTCCGCGCGCGCCTGCGACGAGGCGCCGCGGGTGGCGAAGCAGCCGTTTCCGAGCGTGCACAGCGCCTGGCGCATGCCGTCCTGCTCCGGGACGTACTCGTCGTCGTCGAGCGTCCAGTCGCTCACGCCGAAGTCTCGGCGGCGTCGGCGAGGTCGTCGAGGAAGCGGCGCACCTCGTCGGGATCGTCGAGCGAGAAATCCGCCAGCGTCGGGCGCGGCAGGTCCAGCACGACGATGCCGAGCCCGCGGTCCTTGAGCGCGCGGAAGGCGTCCTCGTCAGTGAGGTCGTCGCCGATGTAAATCGGCAGCACGTCGTCGCCGTCGAGGCCGAGCGCCTCCAGCAGCCAGCGCACGGCGGCGCCCTTGTCCCAGTCGAGATCGGGCTGCAGCTCGTAGACGCGCTTGCCTTCCTTGCGGCGCAGGCCGCAGCGCTGCGCCGCCTCGTCGACCGCCCGCTCCACGTCCCGCCAACGCTCTTCCGCGACGCGGCGATAATGGATCGCCAGCGAGAAACGCTTGCGCTCGAGCTGCGAGCCGTCGATGTCCGCGAGCGCGTCCGCCAGCGCGGCCTCGGCCTCGTCGAGCGCGGGCAGCGCATCCTCCGCCGCGGCCGGCACGTGCTCCTGGCCGTCGGGTGTGACGGTGTCGAAGCCGTGGCTGCCGGCGTAGGCCAGCTTCTCGATCGCGACGCGCTCCTGCACGTCGGCGCGGTCGCGGCCGCTCACGATGGCGACCGGGTACCGCCGCGCGACGCGCGCGACGCTGGCGCGCGCATCGTCGGTGAGCACCGCGTCTTCGGGACGCTCGACGATCGGCGTCAGCGTGCCGTCGTAGTCGAGCAGCAGCGCCAGGCGCCGGCCTTCCGCCTGGCCGCGGATGCGATCGAAGCAGGCGAGCGCCGAGGGCGGCCGCCGCCGGCCTTCCTGGTCTTCCCAGCCCAGCTCGCCGAGGTCATCCACCACGAGGTCGGCGCCGCGGGCGGCGAGATCGGCGGCCTGCTGCGCGCGGTTCACGCCGATGACGAGGCCGAAATCGCCGCGGCAGCCGGCCTCCACGCCAGATAGCGCGTCTTCCACCACCACCGCGCGGCCCGGCGCGACGCCGAGTTCCTTCGCCGCCTGGAGAAAGATGTCCGGCGCGGGCTTGCCGGTGAGATGTTGCTCGGCTGAGACGACCCCGTCGACGCGGGCCTCGAACAGGTGCGTCAGGCCGGCCTGCTCGAGGACGGGACCGCAGTTGCGGCTGGAGGAAACGATGGCGGTGCGGAAGCCGAGTTCGCGCAGCGCCTCGACCGCCCTGACCGACGTTTCGAACACCTCGACGCCTTCCTTCTCGAGCGTGGCGAGGAACTGCTCGTTCTTACGCTGGCCGATGCCGACGACGGTGTCGGGCTCCTCGGGTGGGCCATCGGGCAGCGCGATGCCGCGCGAGGCGAGGAAGTCGCGCACGCCGTCGAGCCGCGGCTTGCCGTCGACGTACTCGGTGTAGTCCTGCGGCAGCTCGAACGGCACGAAGCGCTGGCCGGTGGCTTCCGCGCGCCGGCGCAGGAATTCGTCGAAGGTGGCCTTCCACGCGTGCGCGTGCACGCGCGCGGTGCGCGTGATGACGCCGTCGAGGTCGAAGATGACGGCGTCGTAGTCGGCCCGCGACAGCGTCGGGCACGGCGCCGCGTGCGCCGGGACGCGCTGCGGATTGGTCATGGGAATTTCGGCGGGCATCTCTTTTTATGAGCCGGCGCGCGGCGGCGTGTTCCCGCGACGGCGCGTCCTCGTCCGCCCGCGCAGGTACTGCTCGGTTCCCGGCTCGTCACCCGCGCTCGGCCCCCGGCTCGTCACCCGCGCCCTGTTCCTGGCCGTCACCCCGGCGCAGGCCGGGGTCCAGCCAGTCACGGGTCTTGGTCGTCACCCCGGCGCAGGCCGGGGTCCAGGCTTCAACCCCCTGGATTCCGGCATTCGCCGGAATGACGGCAGACACGGATACGC
>DATIUV010000286.1:0-17199 GCA_035466595.1 Pelomicrobium sp. | reverse complement strand
CTCGCCTGCTTCAACGTCGGCACCTGCCGCGCGCTGTTCCGCGCCGTGCGGCTCGGCGAACCGCTGGTCTCGCGTTTCGTGACGGTGACGGGCAACGTCGCCGAGCCGCGCAACTTCGACGTGCTGCTGGGCACCCCGGTGGCGCACCTGGCGGCCCAGGCACAGCCGCTTGCCGGCACCGACGGCTACATCATGGGCGGGCCGATGATGGGCTACCGCCTGCCCTCCGCCGACGTGCCCGTGGTGAAATCGACCAACTGCCTCATCGCCCGCTCGCCGGCGCTGTTCCCGCCGCAGCCCGCGGCGATGCCGTGCATCCGCTGCGGCCGCTGCGCCGAGGTCTGCCCGGCGCGCCTGCAGCCGATGGAGCTCTACGCCTTCGCCAAGTCGAAGAACCTCGGCAAGGCGCAGGAGTACGACCTGTTCGACTGCATCGAGTGCGGCTGCTGCAGCTACGTCTGCCCGAGCCACCTGCCGCTGGTGGACTTCTACCGCTACGCCAAGGGCGAGATCTGGGCGCGCGAGCGCGAGAAGAAGGCCGCCGACCTCGCGCGCACGCGCCACGAGTTCCGGCTCGAGCGGCTGCAGCGCGAGAAGGACGACCGCGCGCGGCGCCTGGCGGCCAGGACCGGCGCCGAGACACAGGACGACAAGGCCTCGATCCTGGAGACCATCGAGCGCGCCAAGGCCGCCCGGCAGAGCGCCGCCGTGCCGGCCGCCGAGGCGACCACCGACGACGAGCCGCAGCGGTGAAGACTCTCCATCCCGGCGGGCGCGCGCCGGTGAACCGCGACTCGCGATGGCAGCGCCCCACCTGAGCGTCGAGTCCACCGTGCGCGGCGTGATGGGCCGCGTGCTGCTCGCGCTCGTCCCGGCGCTTGCCGTCCACGCCTGGCTGTGGGGCCCCGGCATCCTGATCCAGCTTGCGCTGGCGACCGCCACCGCGCTTGCCGCCGAGGCGGCGATGCTGAAAGCGCGCGGCGTTCCGGCGGCGCCGTTTCTCGGCGACCTCTCGGCCGTTACCACCGCCTGGCTGCTGGCGCTGGCGCTGCCGTCCATCGCGCCGTGGTGGGTCACGGTCACCGGCACCGCGTTCGCCATCGTGGTGGCAAAGCATCTCTACGGCGGGCTTGGCAGCAACCTGTTCAACCCGGCGATGGTGGGCTACGCCGTGCTGATCGTGTCGTTCCCGGCGCAGATGACGCGCTGGGCGCCGGTCGGCGCGAGCCTCGGCCTGCCCGAAACGGCGTCGCTCGTCTTTTTCGGCGCGCCCGGCGGCCTCGACGCCGTGACCGCGGCCACGCCGCTCGATTGGGTGAAGACGCAACTCGCGGCGCAGCGCACGCTGGAGGAGATCTTCGCCGGCGCCGGCGCGCGCGAAGCGGCGCTGACGGCGCCGCTATGGCTGGCGCTGGCCTACGCCGCCGGCGGCGCCTTCCTGCTGCAGCAGCGCATCATCAGCTGGCACATCCCGGCGGCGTTCCTCGGCACCCTGGTGCTGGTCGCGGCGCTGTTCCACGGCTTCGACGCCGACCGCTATCTGGGTCCCGCGTTTCACCTCACCCACGGCGCCGCGCTGATCGGCGCGTTTTTCATCCTCACCGATCCGGTCAGCGGGCCCATCACGCCGCGCGGCAAGCTGATCTTCGCTGCCGGCGCGGCGCTGCTGACGTGGGTGATCCGCACCTGGGGCGGCTACCCGGATGGCGTCGCGTTCGCCACCCTGATCATGAACATGGGCGTGCCCCTGATCGACGCCTACACGCAGCCCACCGTCTACGGCCACGGCAAGTCCGCCGGCAGGCCGGAGGACCGCGCGTGACGCTGACGCTGGGCAAATCGACGCTGCGCGGCGCGCTGATCCTGCTGGCGTTCGCCTTCGTCGGCACGTTCGTCCTCGCCTTCACCTACCAGGCGACCCGGGAGCCGATCGTCCGCGCCGAGGAGGCGGTCAAGCTCAAGCTCCTGAACCAGGTGCTGCCGCCGGCGATTCGCGACAACGACCCGCTGGACGACACCGTGACGCTGGCGCCGAGCCCCCTGCTCGGCACCGACGCGCCCGCCCTCGCCTACCGCGCCCGGCGCGATGGCCAGGTGACGGGCGTCGCGCTCGAGGCCGTTGCTCCCAACGGCTACGGCGGTAAAATCCGTCTCATCGTGGGTGTGGCGCCGGACGGCCGCGTGCTGGGCGTGCGCGTGGTGTCCCACAACGAGACGCCGGGGCTCGGCGACTTCATCGAGCTCGGCAAGAGCAGCTGGATCCGGGCCTTCGAGGGCCGCCAGCTCACCGGCAACGCCGGCGCCTGGCGGGTGAAGAAGGACGGCGGCAGCTTCGACGCGGTGGCCGGCGCCACGATTACCTCCCGCGCGATGGTGGAAGCCGTGCGACGCGCGCTCGAGTACTTCGCCGCACACCGCGATGCGCTCTTGGGCGCGAACGGACAGAAACCGACTTCATGAGCGAGCTCACCTACCGCGACATCACCCGCAGCGGCCTCTGGGGCCAGAACCCCGGCCTGGTGCAACTGCTCGGGCTGTGCCCGCTGCTCGCGATCAGCGGCACGGTGGTCAACAGCGTGAGCCTCGGGCTCGCGACAGCGTTCGTCATGGCGATGACCAGCCTGGCGGTGTCGCTGGTGCGCCACCTGGTGCCGCCCGAGATCCGCATCCCGGTGTTCGTCCTCATCATCGCCACGCTGGTGACGGTGGTGCAGCTGTTCATGAACGCCTACGTTCACGAGCTCTATCTCGTGCTCGGCATCTTCGTGCCGCTGATCGTCACCAACTGCATCGTGCTGGCGCGCGCCGAGGCGTTCGCGTCGAAGCAGCCGCCGCTGGCGGCGGCCTACGACGGCCTGGTCATGGGGCTCGGGCTGACGCTGGTGCTGACGACGCTGGGCGCGCTGCGCGAGCTCGCGGGCAAGGGCACCCTGCTCGCCAACCTGCACCTCGCGCTCGGCGAGGGCGCGCGCGCGGCCGAGATCACGGTGATTCCCGACTACCCGGGCTTCCTGCTGGCGGCGCTGCCGCCCGGCGCCTTCATCGGCCTCGGGCTGATGATCGCCGCCAAGAACATGATCGACCAGCGGCGCGCCGCGCGCGCGCATGCGCACGACGCCGCCGCCGTCGCCGTCGCCAGATGATTTTCAATCCTCGAGGAGATTCCGATGGCCGGACACTTTCCCTTCAGCGGGCGCGCCAACCGCGTCAGCATCTACGCGTTCTTCGAGCGCAACGGGCTCAGCATGGAACTGCAGGAGCAGTACTGCCGCTGGTGGTTCGACTGGGCCAAGGCGCGCGTGAGCGCCGATGCCGACCTGGCGGCGATCAAGGGCCCGGCGTTCCAGGAGTTTCCCTACGGCCAGCACGCTTTCCACGATTTCCACCTGCACCAGTACGGCTGGAGCACGTCGCTCGCCGACCTCGGCGGCTTCATCGAGGGCACGCTGCTGCCGCGTCTCTCGGATGACGAGCTGCATCACCTGGAGGACGAGCACGCCGCCTTCCTTGCGCAGCTCAAGGGCAAGAGGGCGTCCTCGCCGCGCGAACCCGGTCCCGAAGTCGGCCGCTATCGGCACATGTAGGCAGGTGATTTTCACCGCAGAGGCGCCGAGGCGCAGAGAAATTCCGTTGGACCGCAAAGGACGCGAAGGACGCCAAGGGAGAAACGCAGCGGATTCAGCAAGTATCTCCTTCGCGCACTTTGCGTCCTTGGCGGTTAAAGCCGTTTGGTCTTCTCTGCGCCTCGGCACCTCCGCGGTCAAAACGCCGCGTCAACTCACTGCCACGCAATGAACGCTGAAAAGCGCCGGCAGATCTTCGCGCGGCTGCAGGCCGCCAACCCCGCGCCGACCACCGAGCTCGAGTACCGCACGCCGTTCGAGCTGCTGGTGGCCGTGATTCTCTCCGCCCAGGCCACCGACAAGAGCGTGAACCTGGCGACGCGGCGCCTCTTCCCGGTGGCCGACACGCCGCAGGAAATGCTCGAGCTCGGGGAGGAGAAGCTTGCCGAGCACATCCGTACCATCGGCCTGTACCGCACCAAGGCGAAGAACGTCATCGCCGCCTGCCGCATGCTGGTGGACGAGCACGCCGGCGAGGTGCCCGCCTCGCGCGAGGCGCTCGAGCGGCTGCCCGGCGTCGGCCGCAAGACCGCCAACGTCGTGCTGAACACCGCCTTTGGCGAGGCCACCATCGCGGTCGACACGCACATCTTCCGCGTCGCGAACCGCACCGGCATCGCGCCCGGGAAATCGGTGCGCGAGGTCGAGGACCGGCTCGCGCGCCTCACGCCGGAGGAATTCCGCAAGGACGCGCACCACTGGCTGATCCTGCACGGGCGCTACGTGTGCAAGGCGCGCAAGCCCGACTGCCCCGTCTGCCTGATCCGGGACCTGTGCGAATTCCGCGGCAAGACAGTTGCGGGTAATGAGGAATGAGGAATGGGCGATGGGTGAGGCAAACCCGTGCCCCGTTAACCCGCCACCCATTCCCCATTACCCATTCCCCATTACCCATTCCCCAACCTGAAGCGCATGTTCCAGCCGACGCGGGATGAGGCCCGCCGCTTCCTGTTCGACGCCTGGCGCAAGTACCGCGCCGGCGAGGCGCTGCAGGAACTCGAGCGCAAGGCGGTCGCCATCGCGCTCGAGCATCCCGAGTACCACGCGGTGCTGGACGATCCGAAGCGCTACGGCGAGCGGGACTACTTTCCCGAGATGGGCGAGACCAACCCGTTCCTGCACCTGTCGATGCACCTCGCCCTCGAGGAGCAGCTGGCGATCGATCAGCCGCCGGGGATTCGCGCGCGCTTCGACGCACTGGCGGCGGCCTGCGGCTCGCGCCACGACGCCGCGCACGCCGCCATCGACTGCCTGGCCGAGATGCTGTGGCGGGCGGGCCGCGCGGGCACGCCGCCCGACGCCGCGTTCTACCTGGATTGCCTGCAGCGGCGGGGCGTGAAATGAGAAAGGGGCGCAGCTGCGCCCCTTTTCATCCCGCCATCGGCCGACCGTTGCTCAGTACTTGGTGTGCAGGCCCTGCTGCTGCGAATAGAACGCCGCCAGGTTGGCGATGTCCTTCGCGCTCAGGTTGGCCGCGAACCCCTGCATGATCGCGTTCTGGCGCTTGCCGGACTTGTAGCCCTCGAGCGAGTGCTGGATGTACTCCTTGTACTGGCCGGCGAGGATCGGGAACTGCGGGTTCTCGCTCTTGCCCTCGGGCCCGTGGCAGGCCGCGCAGACCTCCGTGGCGATCTTCTTGCCTGCCGCCGCGTCCCCCGCCAGCGCCGGCGACGCCGCCAGCAAGCCGCCCAGGAGGACGCCCGTCAGTTTCATGGCCCGGATGGTGGATTTCCCGTCGCGGCTCATTTCGCGCCCCCTTGCCCGTAGTAGGCCGCCAGGTCCGCCATGTCCTGCTGCGACAGGCTGCCGGCGATCGCCGTCATCGAGGGATGCTTGCGGGCACCGGACTTGTAGGCTTCCAGCGCGGAGACGATGTATTCGGGGTGCTGGCCGCCGATCCTGGGCACCGGATACACCTCCGGGTAGGCGGTGCGGTAGCCCTCGATGCCGTGACAGCCTGCGCACATGGCGCTCTTCTGTTTCCCCGCCTCCGGGCTGCCGGCCGCGTATCCTCCCGTGGCTGCTGCGGCGAACGCGAGTCCGGCAGCGGCAAGTAGGTAATTTCTCATCGTTATGGTTGTGCCTGGGCGTGTGAAAAAAGGCGGATTTTGAAGCAACGCCCCGCGACGGTCAACGCGCGGCTGCAGCAGCGGACACCGGCAGAGCGTGCGGTTTCAATTTGCCCGCAGGGCGTCATTCATAAGATAATTCTTATCCTTTGCGCTCCGACCCCCAAGACTACGCCAGGCTCCGCCGGGCCTTCCCTTTTCTGCTGTGGTGGCCGCGGGTCACGCGCGAGACACTGCGCGCGGACCTGCTGGCAGGCGTCACCTCGGCCCTCGTGGTGCTCCCGCAAGGCGTCGCTTTCGCCACGCTGGCGGGAATGCCGCCGGAGTACGGACTCTATGCCGCGATGGTGCCGGCGGTGGTGGCCGCCCTGTTCGGCTCGTCGTGGCATCTGATTTCGGGACCCACCAACGCCATCTCTCTGGTGGTGTTCGCCACCATCAGCCCGCTCGCCGAGCCGGGCAGCGCCGAGTACATCAAGCTGGTGCTGACGCTGACTTTCCTGACCGGCGTGATGCAGCTCGCGATGGGTCTCGCGCGCATGGGCACGCTGGTGAACTTCATCTCGCACACCGTCATCGTCGGCTTCACGGCGGGCGCGGCGCTGCTGATCTTCGCCTCCCAGGTGCGCAACTTCTTCGGCGTCACGATCGAGCGCGGCTCCTCGTTCCTCGACACGCTGATCCAGTTTGCGCACCAGGTCGACGACATCAACCTGTATGTCCTGGCGGTCAGCGTCGTCACCCTGGGAACCGGCATCGTCGCCCGACGCCTGATCCCGAAAGTGCCCTACATGATCGTCGCGATGGTGGTCGGCAGCCTGTTCGCGCTCGGCCTGCAATGGCTGTTCAGCGACGTCGTGACCGGAATCAAGACCATCGGCGCGCTGCCGGGGGGGCTGCCGCCGCTGTCGGCGCCAGACCTCTCGCTGGAGGCGATCCGCCAGACGGCGCCCATCGCGTTCGCCGTCACCATGCTGGCGCTGACGGAGGCGGTCTCCATCGCCCGCAGCATCGCCGTCAAGTCCGAACAGCGCATCGACGGCAATCAGGAGTTCATCGGGCAGGGCCTGTCCAACATCGCCGGCGCCTTCTTCTCCGGCTATGCCTCGAGCGGCTCGTTCAACCGCAGCGGGCTCAACTACGAGGCCGGCGCGCGGACGCCGATCGCCGCGGTGCTCTCCGCGGTCTTCCTGGTGGTGATCCTGCTGGCGGTCGCGCCGCTGGCGGCGTACCTGCCGATTCCGGCGATGGCAGCGATCCTGTTCCTGGTGGCGTGGGGCCTGATCGACGTCCATCACATCCGCGGCATCCTGCGCACGAGCCGCTCGGAAACGGCGGTGCTCGCGGTAACCTTCTTCGCGACGCTGCTGCTGGACCTCGAGTTCGCGATCTACGCCGGCATCCTGCTGTCGCTGCTCGTGTACCTGAGCCGCACCTCGCGGCCGCTGGTGCTGGACGTCAAGCCCGACCCCGCGGAAGGCAGCTACCACTTCAACGCCGACACCGGCCTGCCGGACTGCCCGCAGCTCAAGATGCTGCGCGTGAACGGCTCGCTCTTCTTCGGCGCGGTGGATCACGTCCAGCAGGCGCTGCACGACGTCGACGAGCGCAACCGGCAGCAGAAGCACGTCCTGCTGGTGGCGAGCGGCGTCAACTTCATCGACGTCGCCGGCGCCGAGATGCTGACCCAGGAGGCTCGGCGGCGCCGGCGCCTCGGCGGCGGTCTCTACTTCTACCGGCTCAAGCAAGCCGCGCTCGACCTGCTGCGCAAGGGGGGATATCTGCAGGAAATCGGCGAGGAGAACGCCTTCCCGGTGAAGAGCCACCCGGTCGACAGCATCTACGACCGCCTCGATTCGGAGATCTGCCGGCACTGCGCGGCGCGGATCTTCCGCCAGTGCCACGAGCGCCTGCCCAACGGCGAGCCGCGCCCGAAGAACGAGCTCAGCTCGACGCACAGCTCGATGGGCACCTGAGGCGCCGGCGCGTTACTCGGGCAGCGGCGCTTCCTTGGAGTTGTTGAGCGCGTGTTCGCGGTGGCCGCGGATGATGGCACCGAGGATGATCAGCGCGCCCACCAGCAGCGCACCGACCATGAACACGAAGCTCACGTCCTTGAGCAGCGCCGCCGTCTTCTCGCCCAGCGAGAGCTGGCCCAGCTGGCTCAGGTAGACGGGCACGACCAGCGCGCGCGACAGCGCCACGATCATCATGATCGCGCCCATCACCACTTTGATCATGTAGGGCTTCACGTAGGTGGTGCCGATGGCGCCGAGCTGGATGCCGAACAGCGATCCCGCCAGGATGATCATCGCGAGCCGGATGTCGACCAGGCCGTGCATCGCGTACTTCACCGTGCCGACCAGGCCCATGACGAAGGCGATGACCAGCTCGGTGGCGCTCGCCACCATGCTCGGCGCCCCCAGCACGTAGATCATTCCCGGCACGCCGATGAAACCGCCCACGGCGATCGTGGCCGCCAGCATGCCGGTGGCAAACCCCAGCGGCAGGATGAACAGCACGGAAACCCGGACCTTGGCGACCTTGAACTCGATCATGGTCCCGGGGATTTCGACGCTCTGCACCCAGAGCGCCAGGCGGCCGGTCTGCTCCACGTAGCCGCCGCCGCGGCGATAGATCTTCCAGGCGTCGGTGAGCACCCAGGCCCCGACCAGCACCAGGACCACGACGAACGCCACGCTGACGTAAAGACTGGAGCCTGCCTCGCCGTAAGCCGCCTTGATCTGTTGCTGGATGATGGCGCCGACCCACACGCCGAGCGCGGCTGTCACCGCCATCACCAGCCCCAGCTTGACGTCGACGTGGCCGTACTTGTTGCGCTTGTAGGCCCCGACCATGGCCTTGGGAAACTTGTGGCAGATGTTGCTCGCCACCGCCACCACGCCGGACACGCCCATGCTCATCATGCCGGGCGTGAGAACGAACGCGCCGCCCGAGCCGATGAAGCCGGAAACCAGCCCGCCGATGAATCCCACCAGCAGCAGGAACATGACTCCGGGCAGGTCGAGTTCGATGAAATGGGAAGCCAGGTGTTCCATCTATTGCTTCTCCCCCGCTGCCGGCTTGCCGCGCACCCCCAAGAGCTCCCAGAAGTGGCCCGTGAACGCGCCGTGCGCGATCGAAAACACGAACGCCGTTACTACCGGCAGCAGCCAATAGACTCCGTCGGTGCGGGTGAAGCTGGCCATCACACGGCCCTCGTAATAGAACAGCGCACCGTAGAGCACGGCAACGACGACACCGAGCGCCACCGTTCTGCGCAACAGCCTTGCCTTGCTTCCCCCCGCCATTTTTCCGCCTGCTCCTTTCAGTTGCCGTCGTTGGCGCCCGCCACCACCAGGGGACAGGCCAGTTGCATCCATTCGCCGCGACCGCGGGCGCGGGGCGGCACTTCACGGCCATCCACCACCACCATCCGCACGTGCGGGTGGTCGCGCACGAAGCGCACCGCCGCCCGCGCCAGCGCTTCGCGCGTCGTGCCCAGTCGATAAGGCACCCCCGCTTGGCGGAGGCGTTTCTTCACTGCCGACGCGGCGGTCGGTTCCGGCGCGTCAGCTTCCGCGACCAAGACCTCGATGCCGGCGCCGATGCGGCGGCTCAAACCGAGCGCGCAGTCCAGCGCGCCCGCATCGAGGAATGGCGCGGAGGCCGCCGCCAGCACGGCGCCGCGCTCGTGCAGGTGCGCCAGGGCAGCATCGTGCTCCCCAGCCTCGGCAAACGTTGCCGCGACAAAGACGTCGTCCCAGCGGCTCATCGGGCCGGTGAACCGATCAGTGCGCGGTCAGCTCGCGCGAGGAGGAAGGCCCCGGCTCCGCCCGGTCCACGCGCGGGCAGGTTGCGGGCCTCTCAGGGTCTTCGGCCCAATGGCGGGCGGTCTCGGGTTCCCCCGCCTCGGCAAACGTCACGGCAATCCAGATCCGCTCCAATCTTTGCATCCACCGTTTCAGCATGATCAGCCTCCGGTATTGCTTTGCTCTCTCCCGCTCTTGCATCCTTCGTGCCCGCCGACCCCTCCAATATCCTTATGTTTTGTATGAAGAAAAAATATTTGACGACTCGACCCGGAGTTGCATATTGCAACAACTATCCCGACGCGGATGGCACCACCGGTCCGCCCCGGCAGGCCACGACACCGTTACACGAGCGGTATTGCAAGGAGCAACAGCTCGTTGCGTCTTGCAACAGAGAAGGCTAGGATTCAAGCATGATCCCGTGGCTCGATTCCTTGCGTGCCAAGATCACCGTCGGCTACTACCTGGTGGGATTCCTGATGCTCGCCGTGGCGGTGCTCGCCCTGGTCGAGCTGAATCTGATCGACGACCAGGTCCGTTCAGGCGCCGCGGTGACGCGATTCTTCGACACCACCCTGGAAGTGCGCCGCTTCGAGAAGAACGCCTTTCTCTACCACCAGGCCGAAGACCTCGAGGAGCATGCGCGCTATCTGGAGGAGGCGCGCCGGCTGCTCGCGACCCATCGCCGCGAGTTCGCCGCGCTTTCCAACCCGGACCGGATCGCGGCGCTCGAAACCGGCCTCGCACGCTACGGCGAACTGGTACGCGATTACGGCGCGTCCCCGAACGGTATCGACCCCTCGCGCCGGGCGCTGGAGGACGCGATCCGCGCGGAGGGGAAAGACATCGTCAGTTTTGCCGAGGAGCTCGCGGACACGGAGCGCGCGCTGCTGCAACGCCATCTCGAGCGCCACCGCACGACGCTCGTCGTCTCGATCGGGCTGCTGGCGCTGTTGGGTATCGGCGCCGGCCAGGTCGTGTCACGCCGGGTCGCCCGGCCGCTGAGGGAAATGGAGGACAGCATGGAGGCGGTCGCCGCCGGCCGCCGGCGTCGACTCGACCTGCGCTCGACCGATCGCGAGATCGTCTCGCTCAGCGCCGCGTTCGACCACGTGCTGGCGGAGCTGGCGCTGCGCCAGAAACACATGGTGCGTTCGGAGAAGCTGGCCGCGCTGGGCACCCTGCTTTCGGGCGTCGCCCATGAGCTCAACAATCCCCTCTCCAACATCTCCGGGTCGGCGCAGATCCTGATCGAGGAAGCGGCCGAGACGGACCCGCGCGAGCTGCAGGAACGGCTGCGCCAGATCGATCAGCAAACCAACCGCGCCCGCGACATCGTGCGCTCACTGCTGGATTTCGCGCGGGACCGCGGTTTTCGCGCGGAGCCGGTGTCGCTGCTGCCCCTGGTCGACGAGACGATACGTTTCCTGAAGGGACAGATTCCGGCCGCCGTGGCGCTGAAGATCGAGGTGCCGGCTGACCTGAAGGTGACCGGCGACCGCCAGCGCCTGCAGCAGGCGCTGCTCAATCTGATCAAGAATGCCGCCGAGGCGGCTCCGGCCGGGGAGATTCGACTCCGTGCCCGCGCCTACGGTCCGCAGCCGCGCGACGCCGAGGACGTCGCCGCGGCCGCGCGTTTTCGCGGTCAGTGCGAGGAGCCGCCGGCGGGCGTGGATCTGGAGATCGCCGACACCGGACACGGCATCGAACCGGCGCTGGTGCCGCGCATCTTCGACCCCTTCTTCACCACCAAGGACGTCGGTCACGGCTCTGGTCTCGGGCTCTTTATCGTGCATGAGGTGATCGCCGAGCACGGCGGCTGCATCGCCGTCGAAAGTCAGCCCGGCGTCGGCACCAGCTTCCACATCCGCCTGCCGCAGCCGCCGCGCCTTACGCCGGCGCAACCCGTTGTGCCATGACCGACCCTGCCCGCCTGCTGATCGTCGACGACGAAGCCGTGGCGCTGGCCAACCTCGAGCACGTCATGCGCCGCGAGGGTCATGCCGTCACCACCGCCACCAGCGGCGCCGCCGCGCTGGCGCTGCTGGAGCGCGCGGCGTTCGACGTCGTGCTGACCGACGTGCGCATGGAGCATGTCGACGGCATGCAGGTGCTGGCACGTTGCCGGGCGACGTTGCCCGATGCCGAAGTCATCCTGATCACCGGCTACGCCACCGCCGAGGCGGCGGTGGCAGCAATGAAGCAGGGCGCGTTCTACTACGTCGCCAAGCCCTACCGGCTCGAAGAAGTCCGCAAGGTGGTGGCCGAAGCGGTGGCCAAGGTACGTCTCAAGCGCGAGAACCGGACGCTGCGCGAGCGCATCCGGACCTACGAGAGCGAGGTCCGATTCATCACCCGGGACGCCGAGACGCTGCGGGTGCTGGAGACTGCGCGGCAAGTAGCCCCCACCGGCTGCAACGTTCTCATCATCGGCGAAACCGGCACTGGCAAGGAGCTGCTCGCCCGCACGCTGCACGCCGCCAGCGACCGCGCCGGCGGGCCCTACCTCGCCATCAACTGCGGCGCGTTCAACGAGGAGCTGCTCGCCAGCGAACTGTTCGGTCACGAACGCGGCGCCTTCACCGGCGCGGTCGGCGCCCGCCGCGGCCTGGTGCAAGCGGCGTCCGGCGGCACCCTGTTCCTCGACGAGATCACCGAGATGCCGTTGGCGATGCAGGTGAAGCTGCTGCGCGTGGTGCAGGAGCGGGAGGTGCTGCCGCTGGGGTCGACCCAGCCGGTGAAGGTGGACGTACGCTTCGTCGCCGCCACCAACCGCGATCTGCAGGAAGCCGTGTCCGCCGGGCGTTTCCGCCAGGACCTGTATTTCCGTCTGAACGTGGTGTCGCTGCGGCTGCCGCCGCTGTCGGAGCGGCGCGGGGATGTGCCGCTGCTGGCGCAGCATTTTCTGGGCAGGTATGCCGCGCGCATGGACAAGCCCGTGCGCGGCATTGCGCCCGCGGCCATGGCGCTGCTGGAAAGCTACGCCTATCCCGGCAACGTGCGCGAACTGGAAAATATCATCGAGCGCGGCGTGGCGCTGGCCACCGGCGAGCGGATCGAAGCGGATCAGCTGCCGCCCGAGCTGCGCCTGTCTTCCCTGCAGCTGTTCCGCCGCAAGCGCGGCGAGGCGCCGACCCTGCAGGAAGTCGAGCGCGAATACATCCGCCACGTGCTCAAGGAGACGAACGGCAACCAGACGCTGGCGGCCCAGACCCTGGGCATCGACCGCGTTTCGCTCTGGCGCAAACTCAAGCGCTACCGGCTTGGCGGCGACGATGCTCAGTAGGCCTTGACTACGAGGACAGCGCAGGCGGCGCGGCCGATCACCTGCTCCACCGTGCTGCCGATGACCGCATGGCGCAGGCCACTGCGGCCGTGGCTGCCGAGCACGATGAGATCGGCGCCAGTGTCGGCCGCGGCGTCAATGAGGCCCTGGTAGGGTTTGCCGGCCTGCAGCCGCCTCGCCGCATCGGTGCCCTCGGCCGCCAGCAGACCGGCGACGCGATCCAGCGTCTGCGCCGCCTCGCTGCGCTGATCCGCCGTGTCGTGGACGGCAACCACCGTCAGCGGCAGCGCGCAGTGCCGCGCGAGCGCGGCAGCCGCCACCGCCGCGGCGTCCGCCGACGCCGACCCGTCCACGCCCACCACGATCCCCCGGCTCGGCGACTCGGCGGCCCGCGGCACGGTCAGTACGGCGCACGGCGCGTGACCGAGCACCCGCGTCACCGTCTCCCCCACCAGCAGGCTGCCCAGGAAGCTCTTGCGGCCACGGCGTCGGATGACGATCAAATCGGCCCGCCGCGCATGCGCCTCGGCCACCACGTCTTCGTAGGGCTCCTCGCCCCGCAGCACGCGGGTTTCGCAGCGAACGTCCTGCGCCGCAGCCGCGCGAGCGACGCGCTCGAGCGCGGCTGCTGCTGCGGCTTCGTTCTCGCCGACGGCCGCCGGCGCCAGCGCCTCGTACTCCGGATTGGTCAACACCGGCATGGCGGCGTAGAGCGTGGCACCGCAGCGTCTAGCCAGCGCCAGAGCCACACGCTCGGCCCCCGCGCTGAACTCTTCGCCGTCGGTGATGAGCAGCACGCGCTCGAAGCGGCCCAGCGGAGAAAGTTGAGGAGTCATGCGCCTCAGTGTCCCACTACGAGCAGGCCGGAAGCCGCCAGCACCAGCACCGCCACCTCCAGTACGCAGATGACGAGGAAGGCGGTATCCCGCTGGCGGCGGTAATCCGGGATTACCGCGAGATAACAGACAATGGTCACGCCGGAGAGCACGGCCAGCCCGACGAAATTGAGGTAGTCGCCCGTCCCCACCAGCGGCACCCATTGCCAGCCGGTGGGCGCGGCCGTTCGCTCCAGGAACTCCGCCACCGGCAGGTTCCAGACCTGGGGCAGCTGTTCCAGCGGCACGTGCACCGGCATCAGGCCGCTCACGTAGACCAGAAAGGAGACGACCAGCATCACCAGGCCCAGCTTCATGCCGACGTCGAGCACGCGCGCGTAACGCAGCTGCTCGGCGGAGGCGTACTTGTTCGCGTCTTCTGCGCCCATTCTGTCCTCCCTTTCAGTTCCAGATGCCCAGACCCTTGAGCAGTGCGCGGCTGCCGGCGAGCAGCAGCATGCCGATGACCACCTTGCGAATCACCGACGCCTTCGCGACCCGAAGCAGGCGCACGCCGACGAACGAGCCCAGCATGATGCCGATGATGGAGGGCACGGCGATGATCGCCAGCACAGCGCCCTGGTTGATGTAGACCCAGGCGGCCGAGGTGTCGACGATCGAGAGCATGAACTTGCTGGTGGCCACCGAGACCTTGAGCGGCGCCCCCATCAGCAGGTTGAGCACCGGCACGTTGGCCCAGCCGGCGCCCAGGCCGAACATGCCCGCCAGGAAGCCGATGCCGAAGAACATCACCAGACCCACCGGGGTGCGATGCACCTTCCAGTCGATCTCGCGCCGGCTGGCGAAATCGTAGAAAACGCCATTCATGCGCAGCGCCGCTGCCAGCGTATCGGCCTGGGGCACGTCGGGCAGTTCGGATTTCTTCGCCAGCCACATGAGCACCACGATGCCGAGGATGGTCATCCCGAGCGCCGTCTGCACTACGTTCGCCGGGAGCGCCAGCCCGACCAGCGCGCCGACGATGGCGCTGGCGGACGCGATCAGCGCCAGCGGCAGCGACAGGCGCAGGCTAGCCATGCCGGTCTTCAGCAGCCCCGGCCCCGCCGCCAGTGCGCCCGCCAGCGCCACCAGCAAGCCGGCCCCGCGCACGAAATCGATGTGGAACGGAAAGAAGCCGCCCACGATGGGCACGAACAGCACGCCGCCGCCCACGCCCCCCAGCACCGCCACTACGCCCAGGAACAGGCAGACGATGAACAACGCCAGCGCCCAACCCCACCACGGCAGGCCGTCGCCGCCGCCGGCGCTTTCCGCCGCCAGCACCGCCTCGGGCGCAAAGAATGCTCCCGCCACGACCAAGGGAACGAGCCAGCCCCCCCTGTGAAGAAGTCCCCGTCTGCCCGGGACCGACGCCCCCTGCAAAGACACCGGCATGATGCCCACTCGTTCTCGCAAAAAAAGCGCTAATGGTAATACGGCGCTTTTTTGACCCGCAGAAAATGTTTGTATGGGACCATTAGCGTCGGCTCGGGCCCTCAGCCTGCTTACTCGTCCCCGCGGCTGCGTTCCTGGGAGAAGTACTTGGCGCTGAGGTCGAGGAAGGCCTCCGCCTCCTTGCTGACCACGGCCGGCCTCTCCTTCAGCGGATGCGGCATGGCCTCGGCCGCCCGGCCGGCGTAGGCCAGCGCATCCCGAAACTCGGCAAAAAAACCTTCGCGGCCGATGAGCTCCACGATGCCGGCCCGCTCCAGCTTGGCAGCCACGCGCGGATTCGCGCCGGAGAGCAAGACCCGCACCTTGCGCCGGTGGAGCTCGACAATGACCTCCTCCAATGTCTGCAGGCCGGTGATGTCCATGAACGGCACCCAGCGCAGGCGGACGATGAGCACGCGCGGATCGGTATGCGTCTGCGCCAGCGCGCGCTCGAAGTTCTCCGCGGCGCCGAAGAAGAAAGGCCCCTCGACCGCGTAGACCAGCACGCCCGGCGGCAGCTCGACCAGACCGTGCTCCGCCAGCTCGGGGCGCAGGTCCTTCTCGCTCATCTGCTGGACCTCGACGCTCGAGGCCATGCGCCGCATGAAGTGCAAGGTGGCCAGGATGACGCCGATGTTGACGGCCACCACAAGGTCGGCGAACACGGTCAGCCCGAAGGTCACCAGCAGGATCGCCACGTCCGCCCGCGGCGCGCGCCTGACCATGCGGGCGAAGTGCTTGACCTCGCTCATGTTCCAGGCCACGACGAAGAGGATCGCGGCGAGCGCGGCGAGCGGGATGTTGGCGGCCAGCGGGGCAAGGAAAACCAGGATCAGCACCAGCGTCAGCGCATGGACGATGCCCGCCAGCGGGCCGGTGCCGCCATTGCGGATGTTGGTGGCGGTGCGGGCGATGGCGCCGGTGGCGGCAAAGCCGCCGAACAGCGGCGCCGCCAGGTTGGCGATGCCCTGCCCGATCAGTTCCTGGTTGGAATCGTGCTTGGTGCCGGCCATGCCGTCCGCCACCACGGCGGAGAGCAGCGACTCGATCGCGCCCAGCATGGCGATGGTGAATGCCGGGCCGATCAGCTCGATCACGCGCGCCGTCGTGACTTCCGGCAGGCCGAAGCTCGGCAGCCCCTGCGGAATGCCGCCGAACGCGCTGCCGATGGTGACGACGCCGTCGAAGTGAAACACCGACTGGATCAGCGTCGCCGCCACCATCGCCAGCAGCGGGCCCGGCACCTTGCGCAGGGGCGCGACGCGCGGCGTGGCGATCACGACGGCGAGGCTCAGCACCGCCAGCCCGGTGGTCGCGAGGTGCAGTCCCGGCAGCGCGCGGACGAGCTGCCAGAGTTTTTCGTGGAAGTGCTCGCCGCCCGTGGCCGGCAGGCCGAAGAAATACGTCCACTGGCCGACGAAGATGATGACGCCGATGCCGGCGGTGAAGCCGACGATCACGGGATCCGGAATGAACTTGATGATCGCGCCCATGCGCGCGATTCCGAGCAGGACCAGCATGACGCCGGCCATCAGCGTGGCGATCTGGAGTCCGTCGATGCCGTACTTGGCGGTGACGCCGGCGAGAATGACGACGAAGGCGCCCGTGGGCCCCGCGATCTGCAGCCGGCTGCCGCCCAGCAGCGACACCGCGAGGCCGGCAATGATGGCGGTGTAGAGCCCCTGCTCGGGCTTGGCGCCGGAGGCAATGGCGAACGCCATCGCCAGCGGCAGCGCGACGACGCCGACGATGACGCCGGCGACGAGGTTGGGCAGCCAATGGTCGCGCCGGAAAAGCCCCGCCCTCCAGGCCTCCCGAACGGCGATCATGGAATTGCCCGCGCGCGCATCGTGGCCATGATGTTACCTTGCCGCCCGGCCGCCGCGCACGCCGACCGCGACTTGACCGCGCGCAAGCGCTCGGCCGAGAATCGGCGCTCCTCCCCGAATGCCGACGCCATGGGCCACCGTCTGACCAAGATCTACACCCGCACCGGCGACGCCGGCACCACCGGCCTCGGCGATGGCTCGCGCGTGGCCAAGGACGCCCTGCGGGTCGAGTCCTACGGCACTGTGGACGAGTTGAACAGCGTGATCGGGG
>DATIUV010000285.1:0-4984 GCA_035466595.1 Pelomicrobium sp. | reverse complement strand
CGGCCCCAGTGTAAGCCCAAACCCCCGGCCGCGGCCAGCCTCGGCACGGGCGTAGCGGATGCGGTAAAGTTACGCCACCACCTCGCATGGGGACCGCCATGAACCGCTCGACCCTCGCCGCGGCCGCGCTCGCCGCCGCCCTCGCTCCCGCCGCCGGCTTCGCCGCCGAGGCAGCGGATGTCAAGGTGTTCCAGAACTCCCAGTTGATCCCGGCCCAGTACGAAGTGGTCCGGCGGCTGTGGATCGAGTCGATTCCGGCCATGTTCGTCTACCCGACCTTCGCGACGCCGCCGGAAGCCGTGCAGGGAATGCAGGAAGCCGCGGCCTCGGCGGGCGCCGACGGCCTCATCAACGTCTCCTGCTCCAATCTCGGCCAGCTGCGCGGCGGCGACCCGCGCTTCATGTGTTACGCGCTCGCCATCAAGCTGAAGTAGTCCGTTCCCGGGATTTGCAGCCGGCCGCCGCAGCGGCGAATCGCCGCGCCGGTCGCTGAAACCCGCCGCCGCGGCGCGGGTCCAAACGCCATGCCGAATCGTATCCGCCGCCACGGAGGTTTTCGCATGTCCTGCTCTCCCGCGTTTCTCGCCTCAGGGGCCGTCGTCGCCCTCGCCGCCGCGCTCGCCGCCGCTCCGGCCGCAGCGCTGACCGCCGACACCGAACTCCACAAAGTGCGGGCCGTGCCCGTGGCGGGCGGCCTTGAACACCCGTGGGGGATGGCGTTCCTGCCGGACGGCCGCATCCTCGTCACCGAGCGTCCCGGCCGGTTGCGCATCGTCAACGCCGACGGCACGCTGGACCCGCAGCCGGTGGCGGGACTGCCGCAGATCGCGGCGCGCGGGCAGGGCGGGCTGCTCGACGTCGCGCTGCACCCGAAATTCGCCGAGAACCGGCTGGTGTACCTGTCCTACAACGGGCCGGGCCCGGGCGGGCACGGCACCGAGGTCGCGCGCGGCAGGCTCGACGGCCACCGCCTCGAGAACGTGGAGGTGATCTTCAAGCTGCAGCCCAAGAGCGGCGGCGGCCGCCATTTCGGCAGCCGGCTCGTGTTCGATCGCCAGGGGCTGCTCTATGTCACGCTCGGCGACCGCGGCGAGCAGGACCGCGCGCAGCAGCTCGACGACCTGGCGGGCAAGATCGTGCGCATCCGCGACGACGGCTCGATCCCGCCCGGCAATCCGTTCGTCGGCCGCCAGGGCGCGCGGCCGGAGATCTACTCGCTCGGCAACCGCAACGTGCAGGGCGCGGCGCTGCATCCGAAGACCGGCGAGCTGTGGGTCAACGAGCACGGCCCGCAGGGCGGCGACGAGGTCAACGTGATCCGCGCCGGCAACAACTACGGCTGGCCCGTGATCACCTACGGCGTCGAGTACGTGATCGGCACCAAGATCGGCGAGGGCACCGCCAAGCCCGGGATGGAACAGCCGCTGCACCAGTGGACACCGTCGATCGCGCCCTCCGGCATGGCTTTCTACACCGGCGACAAGTTCCCGAAGTGGCAGGGCGACGCGTTCGTCGGGGCGCTCAAGTTCCGCATGCTGGTGCGCCTGCGCTTCGACGGCGAGATGCTGGTGCAGCAGGAGCGCATGCTGGAAGGCCAGCTCGGGCGTATCCGCGCCGTGGCCCAGGGCCGCGACGGCTACCTGTACCTGCTGACGGACGCGTCGGACGGCCAGCTGATTCGCCTCGAGCCGGCCGGCTGAACGGCGCAGCAAAGGAGTCGCGTATGAAACGAACGCTTCTGGCCATCGCGCTGCTGACTCTTGCCAGCCTCGCGCACGCGGCCGAGGACGCCTTGGCGCGGGCCACCTTCGCCGGCGGCTGCTTCTGGTGTGTGGAAGCGGACTACGACAAGCTGCCGGGCGTGGTCTCCACCACCTCCGGCTACACCGGCGGGAAAGTACCGAATCCCACCTACGAGCAGGTGAGCGCCGGGCGCACCGGCCACACCGAGGCGGTGGAGATCGTCTACGACCCGAAGAAGGTGAGCTACGAGCGGCTGCTCGAGTACTTCTGGCACAACATCGACCCGACCACGCCGAATGCCCAGTTCTGCGACCACGGCAGCCAGTACCGCAGCGCGATCTTCTACCACGACGAGGAGCAGCGCCGCCTGGCGGAGCAGTCGAAGCGCGAGCTCGCGAAGACCAAGCCGTTCAAGGCGCCGATCGTCACCGAAATCGTGCCGGCGCAGGCGTTCTACCCGGCCGAGGACTATCACCAGAACTACTACAAGAAGAATCCGATCCGCTACAGCCTGTACCGCAGCGGCTGCGGCCGCGACGCGCGCCTGCGCGAGCTGTGGGGCGACCAGGCGGGTAAATAACCTCGCCGCGCAAAGCCTCGGGCCGGCCGCCGCCGGCGCGTGGGCTATAATCGAGCGCTGTCATCGCCGCGGGCTCGCGGCGACGGTTCCGGAAGAGATCGCCCCTTGACTGCTGCCCTCCGGGCGCTTCTCACGTTCGCCCTTCCCTGTCTGGTTCTGGCGGCCGTGTACGCGGCGAGGCTGCGCTGGCCCGTGCTGCCGGCCAGCGTCCACCCGCTGCTGCCCTATGCGGTCTACGGCGCGCTGGCATCGGCGGCCGTCGCCGGCGCCGCCTTCAACCGCGGCCGCGCGACGCTGGCCGCAGCGGTGCTCGCGCTCGGCTACGTCGGCCATCGCCTGATGGTGGCGCCGGATCCGGCGGCCGCCGGCGCGATCGCCGCCTGGGCGGCGATCTCCTTCCTGGTGCCGTTGAATCTCGCCGCGCTGGGACTGCTGGCCGAGCGCGGACTGTTCAGCAACTACGGACTGCGCCGGCTGCTGGCCCTCGGCCTGCAGGCGGCGCTGGTCGTTTGGCTTGCCCACGACGGCAGCCCCCGCATCGCCGGCTGGCTGACGCATCCGCTCTTCGACCATCCCCTGCCCGCCCGCGGCGCGGTGCCGCAGCCGGCGCTGCTCGTGATGGCGCTCGCGTTCGTCACGACGCTGGTGCTGGCGCTGCGCTCGCGCGCGCCGATGCACGCTGCCCTGGCCGG
Organism: Pelomicrobium sp.; assembly: GCA_035466595.1. Taxonomy (GTDB): domain Bacteria; phylum Pseudomonadota; class Gammaproteobacteria; order Burkholderiales; family UBA6910; genus DATIUV01. Next base: position 1,969 of record DATIUV010000285.1, on the reverse strand, counting down.
CGCCATCGCCGCGTTCGCCATCGGCGCCTGGAACCTCGGCAAGCCCCACGCTCTGGCGGTGTGGACCGTCGCCGCGGCCGCGGTGCTGGTGATCGGCGTGCTGCACGATTCGTATCGCATGGCGTTTCGCGACGAGCTCACGGCTCTGCCCAACCGCCGCGCGCTCAACGAGCGGCTGATGAGCCTGGGCAACCAGTATGCAATCGCGATGGTGGACGTCGACCACTTCAAGAAATTCAACGACACCTACGGCCACGACGTCGGCGACCAGGTTTTGAAGATGGTGGCCGCGCGCATGGCCGAGGTCGGCGGCGGCGGCCGCGCGTTCCGCTACGGCGGCGAGGAGTTCACGGTGCTGTTCCCGGGCCGCAGCGTGCGCGACGCGCTGCCGTGGCTCGAAGATCTGCGCGAGAGCATCGAGGCCTACACGCTGGCGATCCGCGGCAAGGACCGGCCGACGTCGTCCAAAGACGGCCGCAGCCGCCGCGGCGCCAGCCCCAAGTCGCGCGCCGTTTCCGTGACGGTCAGCATCGGCGTGGCCGAGCGCAGCGAAAAGTACCCGGCCGCCCCCGACGTGATCCGCGCCGCCGACCGCGCGCTCTACCGCGCCAAGAACCGCGGCCGCAACCAGGTGAGCCGCTGAGCGCGGAGCCGGAATTCGCTCCATAATGGTCGTGGCGCGCTCGGCGCCCTTCCCCGACCGGACTTCCGCATCCGTCACGCACCGCCATGCCACGCCGCGTCCTGGTAGCGCTCTACACCGCCGCCGGCCTCGCCGCCGCCTTGGTGCCGGTCGCGGCGAGCCTCTACCTATCATGGACAGGGGCGATTCAGACGGAGCGCGCGACCCTCGAGCGTTTCGCCGACGAGGCCATCCACCGCACCGACCGCGTAGTGGTCGAGGCCCGCCGCGTGCTGAGCCGGCTGGCGGCGGCAGAGGTGCCGCGCTGCTCGGAGGAGCATATCCGCCTGATGCGCGCGGCCGCGTTCGAGACCCGCTACATCCAGGAGGTGCGGCACGTCGCCGAGGGACAGGTGCGTTGCACCGCGGGCGGCGCCCTGGAGCTGCCCGTGCCGGAAGGGCCGCCCGACTTCATCTCGGCGCGCGGCTATCGGATCTGGTTCAACGTCAACGCCGGCGGCAAGCGCTTTCTCGCGGCCGAGCTGGGCGACCACAGCCTGCTGATCGCGCCGGCGCACCTGGTGGACGTGCTGATCGGCGATCCCGAGAAGCGACTGGCGGTGTTCGCTGCCGACGGCCTGCGGTCCCTCGCGCTGCTCAACGATCCCCCCCTCGACGCGATGCGCGCCGCCTACCGCGGCGATGACGATGCCGCCGCGGGACTGCTGGTCGGCGAGGCCACCTCGGCCGAGCTGCCGATCGTCGCAATCGCCTCCGAGTCGCGCGCGCGCCTGGTGGCCGCGTGGCGGCGGCAGGCCGAGGTGGTTCTGCCGCTGGGGCTCGCCGCCGGGGCGGCGCTTGCGCTCGGCGTGCACATGCTGGCGCGCCGGCGACTCTCGCTCGCCGGGGAGCTGCGCGCCGCGGTCGCGAATCGCGAATTCGAGGTCCACTACCAGCCGCTCGTCGAGCTCACGAGCGGGCGCTGCGTCGGCGCCGAGGCGCTGGTGCGCTGGCGGCGGTGGGACGGCGAGATGGTCCCGCCCGACCAGTTCATCCCGGCGGCCGAGCAGACCGAGCTGATCCGGCCGATCACCGACCAGGTGATCGAGCGCGTCGTGGCGGAGCTGGGCGCGCTGCTCGCCGCGCGCAAGGACCTGCACGTCGCCGTCAATCTCGCCCCCTGCGATCTCCTCACCGACCGCATCATCCCGGTGATCGCCCGCAGCGTCGCCGGCACCGGCATCGACCCGGCGCAGATCGGGCTGGAGGCCACCGAGCGCGGCTTCATCAACACCGCGTCGGCGCGCGAGGTGGTCGAGCGGCTGCGCGTGGTGGGCCACGCGGTGG
>DATIUV010000284.1:0-10765 GCA_035466595.1 Pelomicrobium sp. | reverse complement strand
TCGTCTCGGTCGAGGGCGCCCCGCTGCAGCGGCGCGACCTCACCGCCGCGCTGGCGCCGTGGGAAGAACTTGATGCGCTTGCGCCGCTACTCGCGAACGCCTATCCGGCGCTGGTACCCGGTTTTCACCGGCTCCACTTCGACGGCGGCCGGGTGACGCTGACCCTTGCCCTCGGCGACGCCCCGGCGATGCTGGCGGCGCTGGAAGCCCGCGCCGATGCGTTCTACCTCGATGGCTTCGCGCCGGCGCGCAACCCGGCGATGTGGAGCCGCAAGGTGTTCGACGAGGTCGGCCGCCTTGCCGCGCCCGGCGCAACGCTGGCGACGTACTCGGTGGCGCGCGAGGTGCGGGAGCGCGCGGCGGCCGCCGGCTTCCGCCTCGAGAAGCGCGCCGGCTTCGGTCACAAGCGCGAGATGCTGACCGGCGTGTTCGAGGGCCGTGCCAGCCCGGACAACTCGGTGCCGCGCCGGGTCGCGGTCATCGGCGCCGGCCTGGCGGGCACGGCGTGCGCCGAGCGGCTCGCGGCTCGCGGCGTTGGCGTGGACCTGATCGAGCGTCATCCGGGGCCGGCGCGTGAGGCCTCCGGCAACCCGGCCGGCGTGCTGCGCGCGATGGTGTCGGCGGCGTGGACGCCGCAGAGCCGGTTCACCGCTGCCGCGAGCGGCTACGGCGTGCGCGAACTGCGCCAGTACGATTCATTGCCCAGCTGGGGGGCGAGCGGGGTGCTGCAGCTCGCTCGCGGGGAGCGCCATGCGGACAAGATCGCCGGCGACACCGCGCGCATGGCGGCACCGGCGGATTTCGTGCGCTGGGTCGATGCGCGCGAAGCGGCCGCGATCGCGGGCGTGCCGGTGTCCGGGCCGGGGGTCTGGTTCGGCGGCGGCGCATGGGCCGTGGCGCCTTCGGTTTGCCACGTGCGGCTCCTGCACGCCGGCCAGGCGGTGCGGCGGATCTTTTCGCGCGAGGCGGTCGCGCTGCGGATCGGGGAGCCCGGCTGGCGCGTCGTCGACGCGGCGGGCGCGCTGCTGAGCGAAGCCGACGCCGTCGTCTGCGCCAACGCGTCGCAGGTGGTGGATTTTCCCGGGCTCGCCGAACTGCCCGTGCGCCCGGTGCGCGGCCAGACCACCCTGATCCCGGCGCGCCATCCGTCGCCACGCGTGCCGGTCTGCCGCGAGGGCTGCATCACGCCCGCGGTCGACGGCGTGCACGCGCTTGGCGCCACGTTCGGCGAGGGCGATCCCGAGCGGGCGCCGCGTGCGGCGGACAACGTCGAGAACCTGGGCCGGCTGGAGCGCATGCTGCCGGGCTATGGCGACGGGCTGGCGCCGGACGGACTAAGGGCTTGGGTCGGTTTTCGCGCGGTCAGCGCCGACCGCTTTCCGCTGATCGGGCGGCTGCCCCGCCCGGACGGCGAGCCGCCGCTCTACGCCTGTCTTGCGCTCGGCGCGCGCGGGCTGACCTGGTCGGGCCTGGCTGCCGAGCTGGCGGCGAGCCTGGCCTGCGGCGATCCGCTGCCTCTAGAGCGCGAAGTGGTCGCCGCGCTCGACCCGGCGCGGTTCGCGCGTCCCTCCGGAAACGGCTAGTCGGACTCGTCGCCGGCTGGGAGCAGCATCACGGGCAGGCGCGAGCGGCGCACCACGCCCTCCGCGACGCTGCCCAGCATCAGCCGCTCGAAACCGTGGCGGCCGTGGGTGCCCATCACGATCAGATCGGCGCCCCAGCGCTCGGCCTCCTTGGTCAGCACCCGCGACGTGCGGTGGCCCTTCACATCGACCAGCCGGGCCTCGGTCTTCACGCCGGCGCCCTTGGCCCGCGCGGCGGCCTCGTCGAGGAGCAACTGGCCTTCGTCCTTCAGCGCCTTGGTCAGATCCACCTTGCCGTCCGGACCGGTGTGCTTGAAGCCTTCATACGCGTGGAACAGGCAAACCGCCGCCTTTTGCGACTTGGCGAAGGCGAGCGCCTCGCCGAGGGCGTTCTGCGACGCGCGGCTGCCGTCGATCGGGACGAATATCTTCTTGTACATGGAGTTTCTCCTCGGGGGTGCGGGCGTTGACGGCCCAATTCTACCGGCTGGAGCGGGGAGACGGGCGGCCCGGGAACGCGGCCCGGCCGCGCCAGTCCCATTTATGACGCCACTGGGCGCGCGGTGAAAATGGTCGCCGCCGCGCGCCGGCTTGTCTGCGGCCGCAACCAGGAGGAAAAGATGGGAATCGCGAAAGTTATCGAAATCACCTCGGAATCCCCCAAGAGCTTCGAGGACGCCATCCGCAGCGGGATCGAGAACGCTGCCAAGACCGTGCGCAACATCAACGGCGCGTGGGTCAAGGAGCAGAAGGTCGTCGTCAACGACGGCAAGATCCAGGGCTACCGCGCCGACCTCAAGGTGACGTTCCTGGTGGATTGAATCGAACAGGGTGGGCCTTCGATCCGCTTTCGGCGGGAAAACCGTACAACCGCAACGCGTTGTCGCGAAACACGGCGGCCTGCAAAGCGCTCGGCACGCGCGCTTGCGCCCATTCCAGCAGGTCGGCGTCGTGCGGCATCGCTCCGTCCCAACCGGGGTGGGGCCAATTAGAGCCCCACACTACCCGGTCGGGCAGCGCGTCCAGCCAGGCGTCGAGCACCGGCGCCATGTCGGCATATTCAGGTGGTCCTGCGGCGCTGAGCCGGTACCAGCTGGCAAGCTTGACGAAGAAATCGCGGCGGCCGCGGCACAGGGCGAGCGCCGCGCCCAGCCCGCGGCTGTCGGGACCTTCATCGCCGCGCACGCGCGCGAGATGCTCCAGCACCACCGGCACGGGGCTTTCCGCCAGCCGCGGCGCGAGCTCGATCCACTCGTCTGAGCGCGCGACGTTGATCTCGACGTGCCAGCCGAGAGGCGCGACGCGCGCGGCGACGGCTTCGAACGCGTCGGTGCCGGCGCCGCCGACGCGCTGGCTGGTCAGGCGCGCGGCGCGGAACCCGGCGGCGTCGAGCAGCGCGAGCTCGTCAGCGCCGACGTCGGGCGGCACCACCGCCACGCCCAGGGCGCGCTCGCCAAGTCGCGCCATCGCATCGGCCGCGGGCCGGTTGTCGAAGCCATGGCAGCTCGCCGTCACCAGCACGCAACGCGTCGCGCCTATCGACGCCAGCAGCGCCAGGTATTCATCGAGCGGACACGGGCACGGCGTGAAGCTGCGCGGGCGGGCGAGCGGGTAACGCTCGAGGTGCTCGAAGACATGGGCGTGGCAGTCGACGCTGCCGGGCGGCAGCCGCACGGCCGGCGGCCGAGTTCGGCGGTCGGGAGGCGCGCAGACCGGCGGATCGCAGGCGCGGCCCCCCTGTGCCGTGCGGCTCACTGCGCCCGCAGCTCGTCGAGGTAGGCGAGGAGCTGCGCGAGCTTGCGCGCGGACGCGGCCTTGTAAGCCTGGCCGTCACGCCGGCTCCAGTCGTAGAAGCCGCGGCCGGACTTGATGCCCAGGTGCCCATGCTCGAACAGCTCCTGCAGGCAGCGTGCGGGCTCCCGCGACAAACCCAGCTCCGGAACGAGCGCACGCTGCGCCCAGGCGTGAGTGTCCAGCCCGCTCAGGTCCTTCTGCTCGATCAGGCCGGTGAGGCTCATGCGCGGGCCGAGCAGCTCCCGCGCCACCAGGTCGACGTCGGCGGCGCTCGTGACGCCCTGGTCGATGAGCTGATACGCCTCGTGCAGGATCGCGTGCTGGAGCCGGTTGATCAGCAGCCCCGGCACGGCGCGCTTGAGCACGATGCAGCGCTTGCCCGCCTGCTCGAGCAGCTTGACGGCCTGCGGCACGATGGCCGGATCGGTGGCCGCGACCGGGGCGACCTCCACCAGCGGCGTGACGTCAGCGGGCATGAAATAGTGGATGGCGAGAAAGCACTGCGGCCGCTCGAGGGCGGAGGCGAGGTCCTCCAGGTCGAGGGCCGAGGTGTTGCTGGCGAGCGGCACGCCGGCGGGGTAGGCGGCCTCGACGTCGCGGTACGCGGCGATCTTGAGCTCGCGCTGCTCGGGGATCGACTCCACGATCAGGTCGGGCGGTGCTTCGGGCAGCCTGGCAATGGCGGTGACGCCGGCCGGCAGGTCGGCGAGCCGCGACGGGTCGCGCGACAGGATGCGGGTTTGCGCGCCGCCGCGCGCGAACGACGCGGCGATGCCGCGGCCCATTACGCCGGAGCCGATGACGAGGATGTCGGCCATGCTCAGTGTTCTCCGCTGTGAGTCTGCTTCGTGCTTCGGCGATTCGTGCCTAACCGCGGAGGCGCAGAGTCGCGGGGGAAAGCACGAGTCGGTCTTCTCTGCGTCTCCGCGTTTCGACGGGCGCCCTGCAAGCTGGCGACCCTTTCACGACTCCTCGTTCATCGCCGCGCGCACGCGGCCGGTGGTTTCGCTGCGCCGCCGCCACTGGCTGAAAAGAACGACCGCGAGAATGACCGCACCCATCGTGTCGGTGACGCCGCCGGGCTTGATGAGCCCGATCGCCGCGATGAACAGCAGCACGCGCTCCCACATCACCGCGCGGCCGAGATAGTAGGAATGCAGCGAGCCGGCCAGGCACGTCACGCCCACCAGCGCGGTGACGGTCGCCAGCCCGATGTTGAACCACGGCCCGATCATCAGCAGCGCCGGTGAGAACGCGAACATGAACGGCACGATGTAGCCGGTGGCGCCGAGTTTGACCGCCGCCCAGCCCGTGTCCCACAGGCTGGAGCGCGACAGCCCGGTGGCCGCGTAGACCGCCATCGCCACGGGCGGCGTGATCGCCGAGAGGATCGCGAAATAGAACACGAAAAGGTGCGCCGCCTCCTGCAGGATGCCGAGCTTCACCAGGGCCGGCACCAGCAGCGCGACCTGGATGATGTAGGCGGGCGTCGTCGGCAGGCCCATGCCGAGGATGATGCCGGCGATCATGGTCAGGACCAGCGCCGGAATCAGATTCTGCTGGGCGACGCTCAGCACGAAGCTGGTGAAGGTCAGGCCCAGTCCGGTCTGGGCGATGGCGCCGATGACGATGCCGGCGCACGCGCAGGCGGTGGCGATGGCCAGCGTCCCGCGGGCGCCGGACTCGAGCGCCTCGACGACCATCCGGAAGGTGATCTCCGGCCGGGTCGTCTTGCGCAGCATCGCGACCGGAACCACCGACATGATCCCGGAGAGCGCTGCCAGCGGCGCGCTGTAGCCGGCGATCAGCACGCCGACGATGATGAGCAGCGGAATGAACAGGTGGCCGCGTTCCTTGAGCACGGTGCCGAGCTTCGGCAGCTCGTGGCGCGGGATGCCCTCCAGGCCGATGCGCTTCGCCTCGAAGTGCACGGCGACGAACACGGCGAGGTAATAGAGCAGGGCGGGGATGAGCGCGTAGCCGGCCACCGTCAGGTAGCTGACGCCAAGGAACTCCGCCATCACGAACGCCGCCGCGCCCATGATCGGCGGCATGATCTGGCCGCCGGTCGAGGACACGGCCTCGACGGCGCCGGCGAACGCCGGCCGGTAGCCGAGCCGGCTCATCATCGGGATCGTGAAGGTGCCGGTCGTCATGACGTTGGCCACCGCGCTGCCCGAGATAGTGCCGAACATCCCGCTGGTGATGACCGCCACCTTGGCCGGCCCGCCCGTGCTGTGGCCGGTCAGGCTGAGGGCGAAGTCCATGAACAGCTTGCCGGTGCCGCTCCTCTCGACGAAGGCGCCGAACAGGATGAACAGGATCACGTAGGTGGCCGAGACGCTGAGCGGGATGCCGAAAATGCCCTCGGTGGTGAGGTAGTTGATCTCGATCACCGACTCCGGGCGCACGTCGGCGAACAGCAGCGCGTAGGCGACGAAGGCGAGCGCGGTGATCGGCAGCGCAAGGCCGATCACGCGGCGGGTCGCCTCGAGTACGATGACGATGAAGATCGTGCCGAGAATGAGGTCCGCCGTCTTCAGATCGTCGACGAAGACGAAGCGGTTGTAGAGGTAGTCGTGGTTCGCCCACAGGTAGCCGATGGTGACGAGCGAGGCCGCGACCAGCAGCCAGTCGATCGGCCCCGGCCGCGCGTTCGGCGAGCGCTTCTGCCCGAAACCGGGGAACAGCAGGAAGGTCAGCACCAGCGCGAGGAGCAGGTGGGTGCCGCGGAAGAAGAACGCCTCCGGCGCGCCGATGAAGGCGACGACGAGGTGGTAGACCGACATGCCGACCGCCAGCAGCCGCACCAGCTGGTAGAGCAGGCGGTCGTACATCGGGGCTTTGGCCTGGTCAGCCATCACGGGGTCCGCGCCGTGCCGCGGCGGAGGCACGCGCCGCCGCCGCGGTGATGCCGCGATTTACAGGACCTTGGCTTCCTTGTAGTACTTGAGCGCGCCCTTGTGATAGGGCACGCCGACGTCGGTCGCCATGTCTTTCGGGGTCAGGCCCTTGACCGCCTTGACCACGGCGCCGAGGTTCTCCGTATTCTCGGCCAGCGCCTTGGTGATCTTGTAGACGGTTTCCTCTGGCAGGTCGCAGCGCGCGATCAGGTGGGTCCAGGTGCCGATCGTCTGCACGTCCTGGTCCTGCTTCGGATAGCTGCCCGCCTTGATGATCCGCTTGTCGTAGCCGCCGTTGATCTTCTGCAGCTCCTTGAGCTTGGCGTCGGGCACCTCCAGCACCTTGATGTCGCGGGCGCTGGCGAGGTCCATGACCGAGGAGGCCGGCACGGTCGTGATCAGCGTGAACAGCTGCGCCTGGCCGTCCTTCATCTGCGCCACCGAGTCGTTGTAGGAGCCGTGGCTCACCTTGCTCACGGTGTCGTAGCTCTGCCCGTAGACCTGCAGCACGGAGCGCGTCATCTGCTCGCCGGTGTTGCCCTTCTGCTGGGTGGTGAGAGACTTGCCCTTGGCGTCGGCCGGCGTCTTGATGCCGGAGTCGGCCAGCGCCACCATGTGGAAGTACTGGAAATACAGCGTGCCGACGTGGCAGACGTTGGCGGTCTTCGAATCGAACGGCGCGTTGCCGTTGACGCCGTCCACCGTCGAGACCGCGTTGCCGAAGCCGAGGTCGGCCTTGCCGGCCTGCACGCCCTTCACGTTGGAGATGCCGGCGCCGGGCAGCACCTGCATGCTGACGCCCGACACGTTTTTCTCGACGATGTTCTGGATCGCGCCGCCCAGCGGGTACCAGGAGCCGCCCTGCGGGCCGGTCATCATCTTCAGCTGCTCGGCGCTGGCGCCGCCGGCCACTGCCATGCTGGCCGCGACTGCGGCACCGATCAGGGATCGCTTGAATTTCGCCTGCATTGTTGCCTCCTCTCGTTGTTGAGCCATCTAGTTTTGGTGTGGCCCGCCGATTGTGGGCATCGCTCCCGAAGCGGTCAAGCCGCACCGCGCCACGAAACCTAGCCGGTGCCGTAAAGCCCGACCGTGATGCCGCCGCAGACGTACATCACCTGGCCGGTGATGAACGAGCTGCGCTCGTCCATGAAGAACGCCACCGCATGGGCGATGTCGTCCGGGGTGCCCATGCGCTGCACCGGGATCCCCGCAACGATGCGGGCCGTGCGCGGATCGTCGGGCGGGTTCACCTGGCGGAAGAGCTCGGTGTCGATCGGCCCCGGCGCGACCGCGTTCACGGTGATGCCGCGCGGCGCGAGCTCCAGCGCCCAGGTGCGGGTCACGCCGTGCAGCCCGGCCTTGGTCGCGGCGTACGCGGTGCGCAACTCCTTGCCCAGCGCCGCCCGGCTCGAGATGTTGACGATGCGGCCGTGCCGGGCGCGCTCCATCGCCGGCAGCAGCGCCTGCGCGCACTGGATGGTGCAGCGCAGGTTGATGTTGACCACGGCTGCGAGGCTCTCGAAGGTGGTCTGCTCCAGCGACGCCGGCTCGACGATGCCGACGTTGTTCACGAGCCCCGTGATCTCGGCGCCGTCGGTGGCCCGGGCGAGAGCCTCCGCGGTCGCGCCGGCGTCGGCGAGATCCACCTCGATGAAGCGCTCGCGCGCGTGGAGGTCGTCCGGACGCACCCGGTCGAAGGTCACCAGCGACCAGCCGTCTGCCAGCAGCCGGCGCGCGATGGCGCGGCCGATGCCGCGTCCGCCGCCGCCGGTGACCAGTGCCGTGCGGGTCACGCGGCCGCCTCCAGCAGATAGGCCGCGCCGCAGCCCTCCGCGAGGTCGCGCAGGATCTTCGCGAGCCCCGGGGGCAGCGGAATGCCGTTGGCGGTGCGCTCGGCGTAGGCTTCGGTCTCGGGGTCGCCCGCGACCCGCACCGGCTGCGCCGGATCGACGCGCTCGAGCGCGTGCAGCGCGTCGATCATGTCGTCGAGGTCGTCCTCGAACTCGCCCTCGTCGCGAAAAGCCTTCGGGTCGAGCGCCATGAAGAAATGGCCGACGTTGTAGCGCTCGGCGTCCGGGTGGCGCTTCGCCCGCGTCGGCGCGTAGAAAGCTCCGGGCAGCATGGTGGAGAGCACCTCCACCATCGCACCGAGGCCGTAGCCCTTGTGGCTGCTCATCACCGGCGTGCCGCCGAGCGGCGTCAGGTAACGATGCTTGAGGCCGGTCTGCGGGTCGGTGACCGGCTGGCCGCGGTCGTCGGTGGCCCAGCCTTCGGGAATCGTGGTCCCGTGCAGCAGCGCCAGCTTGAGCTTGCCAACCGCGACCGTGCTGGTCGCCATGTCGAGGCAGAACGGCAGGTTGCGTTTGGCCGGCGCGGCCAGCGCGATCGGGTTGGTGCCCAGCATCGGCCGCGCGCCGAAAGTCGGCACCACGCCCGGACGGAAGACCGAGGTGGTGGAGATGCCGAGGAAGCCGCGCTCGGCCGCCATCAGCGCATAGACGCCGGCGGCGCCGTAGTGATTGGAGTTGCGCACGGTGACAACGCCCACGCCGGTCTGCGCGCACTTGTCGATGGCGAGCCGCATCGCCCGCCAGCTCGGGTAATGACCGAGCCCGCCGCCGCCGTCGACGAGCGCCGTGACCGGCGACTCGCGCACGACGCGGACCTCGGGCGCCAGCGTGAGCCTGCCCGCGCGGCGGAACTCGTCGGAGAGCGGAAGCATGTAGACGCCGTGGGAGTCGATGCCGCGCAGGTCGGATTCCAGCATCATCTTCACCGTGACGTCGATCTGCTCGCGCGGCATGCCCCAGCACTCGAAGATCGCCGCCACCTGCGCGCCGAGGCGCTCGGCGGAGACGCGGGGGCTGGCGGCGGGTGACATGTCAGCGGGAATCACGGACGTCGGCTGCCACGGATAAGGGCGCGTTCAACGCAGAGGTGCGGAGGCGCAGAGAAGAACGAGGATCCTTGAACCGCCGAGGACGCGAAGGACGCCACGGAATCACGCGGGTTTTCATGCATGCATCCTTCCAGTCCTTAACGTCCTTCGCGGTTCCCAGGAACTTGATTTCTCCGCGCCTCCGCGTCTCTGCGGTTGAGGAAACGCTGCATGCATCACATCGGCGCCCATGGATTTCCTTCGCGTCCTTTGCGTCCTTGGCGGTTCGCAGGGATTCGATTTCTCCACGCCTCTGCGGTGGCGAAAACGCTAAACACATTCCGGCACCGGCGTCGGCACCGGCTTGCCGGCGAAGTGCGCGCGCAGGTTGTCCACCACCAGCTGCCCCATCGCGCCACGGGTTTCGCGCGTCGCGCTGCCGAGGTGCGGCAGCAGCACGACGTTCTCCATCGCCAGCAGCGCGTCGGGGATGCGCGGCTCGTGCTCGAAGACGTCGAGTGCGGCCGCGCCGAGGCGCTGGTCCTGCAGCGCGCGGATCAGCGCCGGCTCGTCCACGACCGAGCCGCGCGCGACGTTGACCAGCGTCCCGGTCGGGCCGAGCGCGCTCAGCACCGTGTCGTCGACGAGGTGAAGCGTGTCGTCGCCGCCGGGGGCCGTCACCACCAGAAAGTCGGCGGCCTTGGCGAGGTCGACGAGGTCGGCGTGGTACGGCCACGGAACGCCCTTCTTTCGCGGGCCGTAATAAGCGATCTTCATGCCGAACGCCTCGGCGCGCTTCGCCACCGCCTGGCCGATGCGCCCCATGCCGACGATGCCGCACACCTTGCCGCCGACCTTGGTCGAGAGCGGGAAGTGGCCCTGCAGCCACTTGCCCGCGCGCACGTAGCGCTCGGCCTCGCAGATGCGCCGCGCGCTTGCCAGCAGCAGCGCCATGGCGAGGTCGGCGACGCAGTCGGTGAGCACCTCGGGTGTATTGGTCACGACGACGCCCATGCGTCGCGCGGCGGCCACGTCGATCGCGTCGTACCCGACGCCGAAGCAGGCGATGATCTCCAGCTTCGGCAGCGCCTCGATCAGCGCGGCTTTCGCCCCCACCATGCCGGTGGTGGTCATTCCCCTCACGCGCGGGGCGACCTCACGCACCAGCGCGTCGCGGTCCGGCGCCAGCCACAGCTTGTGCGCCGTGAAGTCGCGCTCGACCGCCTCCATGGCAGCCGGAAACATCGGGGCCACCATGAGCACCTCGGGCTTGTCGGCCACGGCCGGCCCTCAGCCCTTGAACTTCGCCGCCAGCGCGTCGGCGCCGCGGGCCAGCAGATTGAGATCGGAGCCGACGGCGATGAAGTTCACGCCCAGCTCGATCCAGCGCTTGCAGCCGTCGACGTCGCCCCACAGGATGCCGGCGGCCTTGCCGCGGTCGCGGATGCGTTTCACCGCGCCCTCGATCTCCTTCACCATCTCCGGCGTGCTGGTGGTGCCGATCCTGCCGAAGTCGGCGGAGAGGTCGGCCGGGCCGATGAAGACGCCGTCGACGCCCTCGGTGTCGGCGATCGACTCCAGGTTCTTCAGCCCCTCGCGGGTCT
>DATIUV010000283.1:0-5017 GCA_035466595.1 Pelomicrobium sp. | reverse complement strand
CGCGCGCGCCGCCGCGCTCGAAGACGCGTTGCGGGACTCCGCCACGCACGGCTTCTCCGGTCCCACCGGCGCGCAGCCGGTACCGCGCGCGCCGACTGCGACGCTCTGGCAGGACGCGGCGCCGATCGTGCGCGTCGTGGATTTCCACACCGACCCCAATGGCCTCACCAACGCGCTCGCCGACCTGCACCAGCTCGCCGCCCCGCTCATCGTCGAGATCCGCGACAGCATGACGCACGACCTCGACCTCGCCTCGGTCGCCGGCACCGCCACCGAAGCCGGCGTGCGCACGCTGCGGCCGAGCCAGTCGGTGTGGATCCGCGCCGCCAGCGGCGAGCGGCCGGTGATCCGGCTCGCGCGCCCGCTCGCGTTCCGGCCGAGCGCCGTCACCGGTCCCGGCGCCGACGCGCTGATGGCTTCACTTACCGTTAGGCTCGAGGGCCTCTACTTGAGCGCCGACTACGACCCAGCGACGCCGCTCGTCGCGCGCGCGGCCGTGCATCGCCTCGAGATCGAGCAGTGCACGCTCGACCCCGGCGGCTGGGTCGATCTCGAGAATGTCCGCCAGCCGATCCGGCGCGCGATGGCCTGCGACAACACCTACGGCTTTCCGCCGGGTCCGGAGCGCGACGCTTTCGACCAGGTGCCGGAGATCGTGCTGCAGCAGAGCATCTCCGGACCGCTCGCCATCGACGACGGCTATCGCGTCTTCGTCGCCGGCACGATCATCGACGCCAGCGCGGGCGTCGGCGCCACCGCCCCCGCGCTGGCGCTGCACGCTGCGACGGGCGACCCCGAGACCGGCTGGGGCGCGGAGCTCACGCTGGAGCTGCCCGCGGACTACGTCGCGGAGCGCAAGCCGAAGGCGCTTTCCGGCCTCACCTGCTTCGGCCGCATGCGCGTGGAGCGCGCGACCGGCAGCGGCGGCATCTTCGCGCACCGGCTCGAGGTCCACGATACGCTGGCGGGCTGCATCCGCTACAGCTACTTCTCCGGGAACGGCGACCGCCTGCCGCAGCATCATGGCTGCGTGTTCGGCGCCGACGCGCGGCTCGCGTTCACCTCTGACATCTGGGGCCGGCCGGGCTACGCGCAGCTTGCGCAGGACGCCGACCGGCGGCTGCTCGAGCAGGGCCCCGGCAACGACGAGATGGGCGCGTTCGGCTACCTGCTCAACACGCACCGCTGGAAGAACGTGAGCATCCGGCTGCGCGAGTTCGTGCCGGTGGGCGTGCGCGCCCTGCTGATCCCGATCACCTGACGCGGCTGACGGGCTGCACAAGAGGACAGGACCATGAAAGGCGACTTCTCCCGATGGGCGTTCAACCCCGCCGACAACTACACCGGGGTGCTGATGCAGCAGGGGCGGGTGTTGTCCGACACCGACGTCACCGCCGTCACGCAGATCGCCGGCCACTGGCGCGAGACGATGGCGCGCGACGCCATCGGCCCCAACGTCGTCGCCGCGCCGGCGGCCGCGCCCGCCAGCTTCCGCGTCACTGCGGCGCAGTCCGACGGCGCGAGCGTCACCCTGACGCTGGAGCCCGGTCGCGCGTGGGTCGACGGCATCCTGATGCACTCGCCGGGCGCCGCGCCGTTCCAGCGCAGCGCCACCTATCTCGGTCCGCCATTCCAGTCGCCGCCGGCCTCACCGGCCACGATCGGCGCCAACGTGCACGACGCGGTGGTGCTGGAAGCGTGGGAGGAGGCACTCTCCGCGTTCCAGGAGCCCGTGCACCTGCTCGAGCCGGCGCTGGGCGGGCCCGACACCAGCGAGCGCAGCCGCGTGTATTTCGCGCTCAAGCTGCTGCGCGTCGGGCCCAACGACGACTGCGCGTCGGTCGCCGCGCGGCTCGCCGACGACCTCGCCGGCCGCGGCCGGCTCACCGTGACGCCGGCGCCGTCGATCTTCCTGCCCGGCGAGTGCCCGCTGGAGGCGGGCGGCGGCTACACCGGGCTCGAGCATCACCTCTATCGCATCGAGATCGCCGAGCCCGCGGGCGGACAGGCGCGCTTCAAGTGGTCGCAGTTCAACGGCGGGCTCGTCGGCCGCGGCGTGTTCGCTTCCACCGGCGCGACCACCGGCACCGTCGACCTGCGCGACAACGCCCCGGCGATCAACCACTGCGGCGTCTCCGACTTCTACCTCGAAGCGCTCGCCTACGACGCGGCGCTGGGCCACTACCGCGTGACGCTGACCGCCAACGCGACGCTCACGCAGCCGGGACGCCTCGGGCTCACCGGCGTCCAGGGCAGCTGGCCCGCGGCCGCCCCGGCCACCGCTTTCTTCCGGCTCTGGAACGGCATCGCCCGCGTCGCCGACTTTCCGGTCAGCGCCACCCCGGCCGAGCTCGGCGACGGCATCCAGCTGCAGTTCCAAACGCCCGCCGCGAATCTTTCGAACTACCGGCCCGGCGACTACTGGACCTTTCCGGTGCGCGCTTCCGGCACGCCGATGGACCCGTCGTTGTGGCCCGCCAACGCGCCGCCGCAGGGCGTGCGCGTGCACCGCGCGCCGCTCGCCATCGTCCACTGGCAGGCCGACCGCACCGCGGCGTACGCCGATGCCGAGATCGACGACTGCCGGCGCGTGTTCCGGCCGCTCACCAACCAGAAGGTCTGCTGCACGTTCACCGTCGGCGACGGCGAGTCGAGCCACGGCGACTTCGACTCGATCGAGGAGGCGCTCACGCACCTGCCCGCGAGCGGCGGCGAGATCTGCCTGCTGCCGGGGCTGCACCACGCCAACGCCGTGATCGCGAACCGCGCCAACGTCAAGATCAAGGGCTGCGACACCAAGACCAAGGTGGTGCCGCGCGCGGCCACCCTCAACGACCCGATCTTCCGCGTCGTCGACTCGATCAACGTCACGCTCGAGCACATGGACCTCACCACCATGGGCGGCACCGCGATCCGGGCGGAGGGCTCGCGGCCCGGGCTCGTGCGCGGCCTCAACGTCGGCCATAACCGCATCCTCGCCTGCACCCACGCGATCCGCGTCGTCAACGGCCTGGGCGTTTACGTCCATCACAACCGCATCCGCATGCTGGACCGGGAAACGGGCGACGTGGCGATCTATCTCGCAGCCGACGATGCCCTGGTGGAGCGCAACGAGATCGACGTCGTGCCGGCGCCGCAGACGCCGCCGGTGGACGATCCCGGCGGCGGCGGCCGCCCGACCGACCCCACCGATCCATGCGCGCGCTTCGAGCTGGTCTACACCCACCGCGTGCTGTTTCTCAACTACGTGAACCTGCTCTGGGTCGGCAGCTTCACGTTCCTGCCGCCGGCGCCCTACCTCGCCAAGGGCGGCATCCAGCTCGCCAACGGCTGTGAGCGCGTGCGCATCCTCGAGAACCTGATCCGCGGCGGCGCCGGCGACGGCATCACGCTGGGCAGCGGCGCCGCGTCAGCGCAGCCCCCCGGCGGCGGAGCCGCCCAGCCGGATCACCGCGTGCGCAGCCTCAACGGCATGATCCTCGGCACCGTCGTGCCGCCCGCGGGGACGAGCCCGTCGGGCATTCAGCTCTCGTTCGCCCACGTGGATACGAACCAGACCCTGAGCACGGTGACCGGCGACGACGGCGGGTTCAGCGTCCAGGCGCCCGACGGCACCTACCGCGTCACGGTCGCCACGCCCGGTCTCGCGATCGACGGCATCGAAGTCATCAACCTGGCCGCGAACCGCCTGCACATCCTGACGCTGGTGGCCGTCGACGTGCAGCCGGAGCCCGAGCCGTTCGGCTTTCTCTACGACATCGCCATCGAGAAGAACCGCATCGAGGCGATGGGCCTGTGCGGCATCGGCATCCCGTCGGCCCGCGCGGCCGCAATCGGCAGTGCCGCCGCGACCAACGCGCTGGCGAGCAGCGCCGTGCAGCGCTATCTGCGGCTGCTCGGCACGCCGGTGATCGGGCTCGCGATCGAAGGCAACCGCATCACCCGCTGCCTGCGCAACCCGTTCACCGCCGCGCTGCAGGACGAGGCGCGGCGGCGCGGGCTCGGCGGCGTCAGCCTCGGCTTCTGCCAGGATCTCACGATCCGCGAGAACGCGATCGAGGACTGCGGCACCCGCCACATCGACCCCGCGTGCGGCGTTTACGTGAGCTACGGCGAGACGGTCGAGATCACGGGAAACACGATTCGCAATAACGGGCCGCTCGTCGCCGCGAACGACGACCTGCTGCCGGGGCGCCGCGGGGGCATCGTGCTGAACCTCACGGCGGCGGCGACGCTGCTCGACCTCGTCACCGGCACCGGACAGGCGCGCGTCACGCCGTCGCCGGCTGCGCGCGTGCACGAAAACCTCGTCGAGCAGCCCGCCGGCGTCGCGCTCTGGATCGGCGCGCTGGGACCCCTGCAGATCACCGACAACGCGTTCTCCAGCGAAGTGTCCGGCGTGAGCAACTTCGAGCGCCTGGCCGGCACCGTGGTGATCGTCAACGCCGGCGGCGTGCAGACGAGCCCGCCGCCGAGCAGCTTCCGGCCCGCCGGCAACCTCTCGTCCAACGTCGGCGCGGTCGCCAGCGCAAACACGGGCGGTTCCTCGTCGGTGCTGAGCCTGCTCGGCGACGCCCCCACAGACAACGCGGCGACCGGCGGCATCAACACGAACACGGGGGCCGCGAGCGCCGGCATGACGATCAACACCAACGCGCAGCCGGCGTTGTCCTCCGGACTGCGCATCAACACGAATCTCAGCGCTTTCGACCGCACCGCCGCGGCGCGCAGCGTCCTGCCGCTGGGCTCGACGACGTTCTGCAACAACCAGTCGCGCACCGGCGCCGCGGTGCGCAGCCTGAGCTCGCATCTGCTCGCGGTGGCCGACGACCTCGACTACGGCCACAACCAGTCGCGCAACGTGCAGGCGCAGGGGTTGTTTTCCAACGTGCTGCTCTACGGCGCCACCCTGCGGGCGAGCGGCAACCGCATGAGCGAGGCCAACGCCGAGACGCTGCTGTCGCTGGCGAGCCTCGCGAGCCGCTTGAACGCGACTACCTACAACCAGGCCGATCAT
>DATIUV010000282.1:0-3407 GCA_035466595.1 Pelomicrobium sp. | reverse complement strand
GTAGGTGTTGCCGTCGACGCCGCACACCGGGTCGTAGACGTCGCCGCAATCGCGTGGCGCCCCGAGCGAGCCCTCCGCTTCCTCCGCGTCGCCGGCCGCTTCGGTGTTTTCACCGTTGCTGGCCGCGGGGCACTCGCCCCCGGCCACGATCTCGACGCCCGCGACGTTCGCGAAACACGCGTTGCTGTAAGTTTTGCCGTCGGCTCCGCAGACCGGCGTGTAGTCCATGGTGCAGGCCACGTCGACGTTCTGCGCCAGCCGCAGGGGCGCCTCGGCGGCGGCGGCAGCCGCCAAGCAGCACGCGGCAACACAGGCAAGTACTCGGTTCATCATCGGGGCAAGTGTAGCAGTTCGCGGAGTGGCACCAGTTCGATGCCTTCTTCGACCAGGCCCGGGATGGCGCGTTCCAGGAAAGCCAGCGTTGCCGGGTACGGGTGGCCGATGGCCACCGCGAGGCCGCGCTCGCGCGCCAGGGCTTTCAGCCGTTCGAATTCCCTCGCCACGGTTTCGGGCGCCCGGTCCGGATCCAGGAACACGTCCCGCTTGATGGCCGGCACGCCCTGCTCCGCGGCCATCTGCAGCGCGACGCTGTGGTGGGTCGTGTAGCTGTCGACGAAATACAGCCCGCCGGCCATCAGGATCTCCTCCATGAGCCAGCTCATGTGCCCCGGGTGGCGCGTCAGCAGGCTGCCGCGGTGGCCGTTGACACCCACCGCGAAGGGGACGGTTGCGAGGGCGCTTGCAAAGGTGTCCGCGAGGCCCTGGCGCGTCGTGTCGAGGGTGATCGAGCCCGGTTCCTCGGCGCCGTGGCGGTGCATGGACTGCAGCGGCAGGTGCAGCAAGACCTCCTTGCCGCTTTGCCACGCGGCCTGCGCGAGCTTAACGGACCCCGGCGTGCCGGGCAGGATCGCGCACGCCACCGGGCCCGGGAGCGCCACGGCGCGATGCCCCGCCGCGAGCTGGTAACCGAGGTCGTCGATGATGATGGCGATGCGCGGCGCCGACTGCGCGAAGCTCTGCGACGCGAGCAACAACAGGATCGCGGCTGCGCGGACCCGTCCGAACGTCATTTAGCCTTGCTGTGCATCACGTCGCCGCGCTGCAGCCGATGCAGCGCTTCGAGCAGCTGCGCATCCTGCTCGCGATCGACGTAGGCACTTAGGTTCATGTCCGGGTGGCCCGGCGTGCCCTCGACGAAGACGTCCGGCGTGATGCCGGACTCGTGGATCGAGTCGCCGGACGGCGTGTAATAGCGCGACGTCGTGAGCTTGAGCGCCCGGCCCTGCGACAGCGGCATCACCGTTTGCACGAGGCCCTTGCCGAACGTGCCGGTCCCCACCACCATCGCGCGGCTGTGGTCCTGCAATGCACCGGCCACGATCTCGGAGGCCGACGCGGAACCCTCGTTCACCAGCACCACGATTTCGGCGCCGTCGAGCACGTCACCGCGATGCGCCGAGCGCGTGAAGCGCGCTTCGCTGGTGCGGCCGTCCGCCGTAACGATCACGCCGGCGTCGAGAAACAGGTCGGAAACGTCGACGGCGGAGTCGAGCACACCGCCCGGGTTGTTGCGCAGGTCGAGCACCAGGCCGGCGAGCAGGCCGCCGCTGGCTTCCTGCATGGCGTCGATGGCGCGGCTCAGTTCGCGCGCGGTCGTCTCGCTGAACTGGCTCACGCGCACGTAGCCGTAAGACGGCCCCAGCAATTCGTGGTGCACGCTGGCGACGCGAATGATCTCGCGGCGCATGTCGTGCTCGATGGCCTCGCCTTCGCGGAGCACCGTGACGCTGATGCGCGAGCCGGGGCGACCGCGCATGCGGCCGATCGTGTCCTGCAGGTGATCCGACTCGACCGCGACGCCGTCGACCGCGACGATCTGGTCGCCGCTCCGGATCCCGGAGCGTGCCGCGGGCGAGCCGGTGATCGGCGTAACGACCGTGATGACGCCGTCCAGGTCCGCGACTTCGATACCCACGCCGGTGTAGCTGCCGGTCGTGCTGATGCGGATGTCGCGGTACTCGTCGGCGTCGAGATACTGCGAGTGCGCGTCGAGGTCGCTCACCATGCCGCGAATGGCGCTTTCGAGCAGGCGGCTGTCGTCGAGCGGCTCGACATAATCCCGCTTGACCCGCTCCATGACTTCGGCGAACTGCCGTGCGTTCTCCCAGGCGAGTGCCTCCGCGGCGGGCGCCGGCGCGTTCGCAAGCAGGCCACCGCCGATGGACAGGCTGAGCCCCATCACGGTTCCGATCACGACGACCAGTATGGCCCTGACTTTCAACGACATACGCTGCTCCGCCGCCGGTGTCTTGCCCGGCTGGTCGAAATGACGATACCACAGTCCGCGGGCGCCGTACTGTGAGCGCCGACAAGTTCCGCGGCGCGCTAGTCGCCCGGTCTGCGCGTCACCCAGCGCCTCGGATTGAGGGGTTCGGTGCCGCGCCGGATCTCGAAATACAGGCCGGGTTCCGCCTGGCCGCCACTGTCGCCGACCGTTGCGAGCACGTCGCCCGGGGCGACCCAGTCCCCGGCGTTCTTGAGTATGGTCTCGTTGTAGCCGTACAGCGTCATGTAGCCCTCGCCGTGGTCCACGATGACGAG
The DNA here is from genome assembly GCA_035466595.1 of Pelomicrobium sp. Classification (GTDB taxonomy): domain Bacteria; phylum Pseudomonadota; class Gammaproteobacteria; order Burkholderiales; family UBA6910; genus DATIUV01. Next base: position 806 of record DATIUV010000282.1, on the reverse strand, counting down.
CAGCCCCATGCCCGCCAGCCAGTCCGCAAACGCGACCCGGCCGTGGTACACCGAGCGCACCTCGCGGCCGCGCGGGGCGGCCAGCACGACGCCGTTCCATTTCAGCTCGCCGCCAACGCGCGGCTGGCCGAAGTCGCGCAGCAGGGTGCCCGCAACCGGCCAGGTCAGGCGGCCGCGATGCTCGCTGAACGGGTCCTCGGAGGTGATCGGGTAGTCGGACAGGATGCTGGTCAGCTCCGCAATCAGGCGCGCCAGGTCCCTTTCCTGGGCGGCGAGGCGCTCGATTTCGCGCCCCTCGGCGGCCATCCTGTCCTTGAGCGAGACCAGCAGCGTCTGCCGTTCCTGTTGCGCCGCCGCCAGTTTCTCGAGTTCCGCGTTGCGCGTCCTGGCGAGGTCCGCGAGCCGGGCTTCTTCCGCGGCGACCTCGCTCTGCATCCCGGCCAGTTCGCGGATCCTCGCGGTGACCGCGCCGATATTGTCCGCCCGGTAGTCGTTGAAATACCGGTAATAGGCCATCATGCGGCCGAGCATGGCGGGGTCGCGCTGGTTGAGGAGCAGCTTCATCTTTTCCTGGTTGCCGCTCATGTAGGCGGCGCGGACCTGGGCCGCCAGGTGGTCGGATTCGAGCGCGAGTTCGGCTTGCCGCTCCGCGATGGCGGCATCGAGTTCCTGCAGGCGCTTCGCGCTGTAAGCCCGCTCGCGCTCGATGTCCTTTAGGCGCAGCCGTTTCTCGGCAATGGCGACCTCGGCCTTCTGCAGGTCGTCGGTCAGGCGGTCACGGTCCCGCGCGCTCCTGTCCATGCTCT
>DATIUV010000281.1:0-19112 GCA_035466595.1 Pelomicrobium sp. | reverse complement strand
CCTCGACGAGCAGGTAGCGCGGATCGCGCGGCGCGGGCAGGGGGTCGGCGCCGCCGTGGCCGAGCCGCTCGTAGACCAGCGCCGGCCGTCCGGTCGCCTCCGCCAGCAGGCGCGGAAAGTCCCGCCACTGCGCGATGCTGCCCAGCGCCTCGTGCAGGAACGCCAGCGCCGGAGAACCACCGTCGGCCGCCGTGGTCGGTTGAAGCAGGCAGGCGCGCACCTTGCCGCCGGGCACCGCGACTGAACTGGTGTCGCCGGGCGGGTTTCGGTCCATAATTTCGGCCATTTTCTCCCTGCGTCCGCCGGTTGGCGGCGCGCTTCCGGATTTCCCGTGTCCAGCGAAGAACTCGACAAGCTCCGCATCGACCGCGCCGCGCCGCGGCGGCGCCGACGCATTCTACCGTGGCTGATCGTTGCCGCCGTGGTGGCCGGCGGCGCCGTCCTCCTGGCCCTCAGCCGCTCGGCCACCGAGGTGCAGACGGCAACCGTGGTGCAGGTCTACCCGTCGCACAAGTACACGCTGCTGAATGCCACCGGCTACGTGGTGCCGCAGCGCAAGGCTTCCGTCGCCTCGAAGGCGACCGGCCGGCTCGAGTGGCTGGGGGTCGCCGAAGGCAGCCGCGTGCAGGCCGGGCAGTTGATCGCCCGGCTGGAGAACAACGACGTGGTGGCGACGCGCGACCAGGCGGCAGCCAACGTGCGGGTTGCCCGCTCCAGCCTCGCCCAGGCGGAAGCCGAGCTGGCCGATGCCGAGCGCGAGCTCGCGCGCGCCCGCGAGCTGGCGGCGCAGCGGTTCATTTCCCAGGCGACCGTGGACCAGGCGCAGGCGCGCCACGACAAGGCGAAGGCGGCCGTCGTCGGCGCGCGCGCCGCCATCGGCGCGGCAGAGGCCAACCTGCGGGCGGCCGAGATCGCCGTCGAGTACACGCTGATCCGGGCGCCGTTCGACGGCGTCGTGCTGCAGAAATTCGCCAACATCGGCGACATCGTCTCGCCGTTCAACCCGTCGCCCGAGTCGAAGGGCGCGGTGGTGTCGATGGCCGACATGGACACGCTCGAGGTGGAGGCGGACGTGTCCGAGTCGAACCTGTCCAAGGTGAAGGTGGAACAGCCTTGCGAGATCGCGCTGGACGCGCGCCCGGACACGCGCTTCGCCGGCATCGTGCGGCGGATCGTTCCGACCGTCGACCGCTCGAAGGCCACGGTGCTGGTGAAGGTCGGCTTTCTCGACCGTGACGACCGCGTGCTGCCGGACATGAGCGCGCGGGTGGCGTTCCTGTCGCAGCCGGTACCTGCCGCCGAGCGCTCGCCGCGCACGGCGGTGGCCGCGGGCGCGGTGGTGGAGCGGAGCGGACGCCGCGTTGTCTTCCGGGTCGCGGACGGGCGCGCGGTCGCCGCGCCGGTGACCACCGGCGAGCGGATCGGCGACGTCGTCGTCGTCGAGGACGGGCTCGAGCCGGGCGAAACTGTCGTCAAGGCCCCGCCGCCGGAGCTCAACGACGGCGACCGCGTCAAGGTCGCGGCCAAGTAACCCATGGCGGAAGCCGCGCCCGAAGCCCGCCGCAACGCCGTCGAGATCCGGCGGCTTTCCAAGGCCTACCGCCGCGGCGGCCAGGTGCTGCCGGTGCTGACGGACATCGACTTCGACATCCCGCAAGGCGAATTTCTCGCCCTCATGGGACCGTCAGGCTCCGGCAAGAGCACGCTGCTGAACCTCATCGCCGGCATCGACCGCGCCGACAGCGGCGAGCTGCGTGTCGACGGCACCGACATCGGCAGGCTGTCGCAAAGCGAGCTGGCCGAGTGGCGCGCCGCCCATATCGGCTTCATCTTCCAGTTCTACAATCTGATGCCGGTGCTGACCGCGCGCGAGAACGTCGAGCTGCCGCTGCTGCTCACGGCGCTGTCGGCCGGCGAGCGGCGCGAGCGGGCCGAAATGGCGCTCACCATGGTCGGGCTGGCCGACCGCATGGAGCACCGCCCGGCCGAGCTGTCGGGCGGGCAGCAGCAGCGCGTCGCCATCGCCCGCGCCATCGTCACCGACCCCACCCTGCTGGTGGCGGACGAGCCGACCGGCGACCTCGACAAGGTCTCCGCCGCCGAGATCCTGGACCTGATGGAGCGGCTCAACCGCGAACTCGGCAAGACCATCGTCATGGTGACGCACGACCAGCGCGCCGCCGAGCGGGCGCACCTGGTGCGGCACCTCGACAAGGGGGAGCTGCAGTGAGGAGGAAACGGGAATGGGCAATGGGCATTATGACGGCGTCACCCCGGCGGATGCCGGGGTCCAGGCCTGAGACCCTGGGTTCCGGCCCCTGTATCGCGTTACGGCTTCGCCGCAATGACGGACTCGCCTGTCACCCATCACCCACCACCCATGCCCCATCGGCCTTCACCCATTAAGACGGCGTCACCCCGGCGGATGCCGGGGTCCAGGCTTCAAACTCCTGGATTCCGGCCCCCGTATCGCGGTACGGGGCAGGCTTCGCCTGGATGACGGACTCGCCCACCCATGTTCCTGCTCCGGCTCATCTTCAAGAACGCCTTGCGCCACCGGCTGCGCACCACGCTCACGGTGCTGGGCCTCGTGGTGGCGGTGTTGGCGTTCGGGCTGCTGCAGACGGTGGTGGACGCGTGGTACACCGGCGCCCGCGGCGCGTCCGAGACGCGGCTGGTGACGCGCAACGCCATTTCGCTCGTGTTCCCGCTGCCGATCAGTTACGAGCAGAAGATCCGCGGCGTCGAGGGCGTGACCGGCATCACCCACTCCAACTGGTTCGGCGGCATCTACAAGGACGGCCGCAGCTTCTTCCCCCAGTTCGCCGTCGATGCGGACACCTACTTCCAGATCTATCCCGAATTCGTCGTGCCGCCGGAGCAGATGCGCGAGTTCCTGCGCGACCGCCGCGGCGCCATCGTCGGTCGCAAGACGGCCGAGGCGTTCGGCTTCAAGGTCGGCGACGTGGTGCCCCTGAAGGGCACCATCTACCCCGGCGACTGGCAGTTCGTGGTGCGCGGCATCTTCGAGGGCGCGGAGGAACGCACCGACGAGCGGCAGTTCTTCTTCCACTGGCGGTACCTGAACGAGTACGCCAAGCAGAAGCTCGCGCGGCGCGGCGACACGGTGGGCGTCTACGTGGTGCGCGTGGCGGCGCCGGACCAGGTGGCCCGGGTCGCCGAGGCGATCGACGCCATGTTCGCCAACTCGCTGGCGGAGACCCGCACGGAGACCGAGCAGGCCTTCGCGCTGGGCTTCGTCGCCATGACCGAGGCCATCGTCGTGCTGATCCGGGTGGTGTCGTTCGTCGTCATCGCCATCATCCTGGCGGTGATGGCGAACACCATGGCGATGACCGCGCGCGAGCGGATTCCGGAGTACGCAACGCTGAAGGCGCTCGGGTTCCGGACGCCGTTCCTTGCCGCGCTCATCGTCGGCGAGTCGCTGGCGATCGCGGGCATCGGCGGCCTGATCGGCATCCTGCTGACGCAGCCGGTCGTGCGCCAGTTCACCGTCGCGGTCGGCACGCTGTTCCCGACCATGGACGTCTCGCCGCTCACGCTGGCGATGCAGGCGGCGTGCGTCGTCGGCGTCGGGCTGCTGGCGGCGGCGATCCCGGCCTGGCGTGCGGCGCGGGTGTCGATCGCGGAAGGGCTGCGGGCGATCGGGTGAGGGTGCTTTCACCGCAGAGACGCCGAGGCGTGGAGAACGGCAAGGAACAACATCAAACCGCGAAGGACGCCAAGGACGCCAAGGACGCGAAGGAAGGTCGATGGTGCGGAGGGCGAGGGGACGGTACGGAGTCGGGCTTACCGCAGAGACGCGGAGGCGCTGAGAAAAACAATGAAGATGCCCGAACCGCGGAGGGCGCAAGGAAAGGCTTTGGCGATTTGCATGAACGTTGGAGCGAGGATGCTCAGGAGGGGCGGGGCCGGAGACGCCGGCCAGCGCTCAAAAGAAATGCGTTCCTTCGCGACCTTGGCGTCCTTTGCGGTTCGAACGGATTTTTCTGCGCCTCGGCGCCTCTGCGGTTAGTTGACGGGTGACATGGCCGTTCCGATTTCGTACTCGATCCGCAACCTCTGGACGCGGCGGCTGACGACGGCGCTCACCGCCGGCGGCATGGCGCTGGTGGTCTACGTGTTCGCCACCGTGCTGATGCTGGAGGCCGGCTTGCGCGCGACGCTGGTGGAGACCGGCTCCTACGACAACGTGCTCGTCACGCGGCGCTCGGCCAACAGCGAGGTGCAGAGCGCCGTCGATCGCGAGCAGGCGATGGTTCTGGAAACGCGGCCCGAAGTCGCCAACGCGGCCGACGGCACGCCGTTCGTCTCCAAGGAGGTGGTTGTCCTCATCACGCTGCCCAAGCGCGACGGCGGCAACCGTTCCAACGTCGTCATCCGCGGCATCGGGCAGCACGGGATGGAGCTGCGGCCGGCGGTCAAGCTCGAGGAGGGCCGCATGTTCCGGCGCGGCTCGTCGGAGATCATCGCCGGCAGCTCGATCGCCGAGCGCTTCGAGGGCGCCGGCGTCGGCGAGAAGCTTCGCTTCGGGCTGCGCGACTGGACGGTCGTCGGCGTGTTCGACGCCGGCGGCACGGGCTTCGATTCCGAGGTATGGGGCGACGCCGACCAGCTGATGCAGGCGTTCCGGCGCAACAGCTATTCGGCCGTGCTGGCCAAGCTGTCGGATCCGAAGGCGTTCGATAGCTTTCGCGACGCCGTCGACGACGACCAGCGCCTGACGGTGGAAGCCAAGCGGGAAACCCAGTTCTTCGCCGACCAGTCGGAAGCGCTGGCGAATTTCATCCGCATCCTCGGTGTGACGCTGTCGGTCATCTTCTCCATCGGCGCGGTGATCGGCGCGATGATCACCATGTATTCCGCTGTGGCCAACCGCACGCGCGAAATCGGCACGCTGCGGGCGCTGGGCTTCCAGCGCGGCAGCATCATGACCGCATTCCTGGCGGAATCCGTTGCGCTGGCGCTGGTGGGCTGGGCTGCCGGCCTCGGGCTCGCCTCGCTCATGCAGTTCTTCACCATTTCCACGACCAACTGGCAGTCGTTCTCCGAGCTCGCGTTCAGCTTCGCGCTGACGCCGGCCATCATCCTGCAGTCCCTGGCGTTTGCCGTCGTCATGGGCGTGGTGGGCGGCGTGTTGCCGGCGGTGCGCGCCGCGCGGCTCAATATCGTCGATGCGCTGCGGGCGATATAATCGCCCGGCTTGCCTTACCCTCTCGTGGCCTGACCCATGACCCAGGAAAAGCTCAAGGTGCGCGTCACCGAAACCGGCCAGACGCTCGAAGTCGTGGTACTCAGCAAGCGGCCCGAGCGCATCGAAGTGGTGCTGGGCGAGGGCGTGCACAGCGTCCGCTGCGCGCTCACGCCGACGCGGACGGGCGCCGCCTATGTCGGCAGCGTGATGGGGCGCGAGCTCGTCTACGAGCGCAGCCGCGAGCTGGTCCAGTCCGATATCGAAAAGCTCAATCCGCACGTCCGCAAGTCGAGCCGGCACTGACCGCCCTGGCGGATTCCTCGCTGCGCGGCCAGTCGTTCCCGGAGACCTTGATACGGGCGGACCGGCGCGACACGAGGCCGAGCACGGCGATCGGCATTTGGGCACAATGGACTCCCCGGTTATCGCCACGGCGTCGCCCGATGTACCTTCCTGCAGCCTTCCGCGAAGATGATCTCGCAACTCTCCAGGGGATCATCCGCGCCCATCCGCTGGCGACGCTGGTGACCGCGGGCGCTGACGGTTTGACGGCAAACCACGTGCCGATGCTGCTGGACCCTGAGCCGGCGCCGCTCGGCACGCTGCGGGGGCACCTGGCGCGGGCGAATCCGCAGCTCGCGACGGCCGGCAGCGACGCGCTGGTTATCTTCCACGGGCCACAGGCCTACGTGACGCCGTCGTGGTACGAATCGAAGCGCGAGCACGGCAAGGTGGTGCCGACCTGGAATTTTGTCGCGGTGCATGCCTACGGCGTGCTGAAGACGTTCGATGATCCGCAACGGCTGCACGCGCTGGTTTCCGCGCTGACGGAAGGGCAGGAGCAGGGCTTCGCGCAGCCGTGGCACGTGACCGACGCCCCCGACGACTTCGTCGAGCGGCAGCTCACGGCGATCGTCGGCATCGAAGTGTCGATCGCGCGGCTTGAGGGCAAGCGCAAGCTGTCGCAGAACCGGCCGGAGAAGGACCGCGCAGGCGTCGAGATCGGCCTCGTTGAACGTGGCGATGCGGACTCGGCGGCCGTCGCCGAGGAGATGCGGCGCAAGCGGTGAGGCGGGGTGGCAGGGCCGGGGTTTAGGAATTCGCGCGCGGTCAGATCCTGGATTCCGGCCTCCGCCGGAATGACGAAATAGGAAGGGGGTGCCGCTTTGGGTTCCGGCCCCTGTCGGATTACGGGGCAAGCTTCGCCGGAACGACGGGAGGTTCGTCACCCCGGCGCAGCCTGCCCCGTACCGCGATACGGGGGCCGGGGTCCAGGAATTTGCGCACGGTTAGATCCTGGATTCCGGTTTTCGCCGGAATGACGAACGACGAAGGCAACGACGGGCTGGATTCCCGCTCCGCTCAGGCCTTCTTCGGCGGCTCGATGGTGCCCACGTGCAGGCCGAACGCGCCGCGGCTGCGGTCGGCGAAGAACGCCGTCAGCGTCGCGTGGATGGTGCGAAACGCCAACTCCTGCCAGGGAATCTCGCTCTCGCGGAACAGCTGCACCTCCAGACTCTCCTCGCCCGGCGCGAACTCGAGGTCCAGCAGCCGCGCGCGGAACATCATGTAAACCTGGTTCACGTGGGGGAGGTTGTAAACTGAATAAAGTGATCCGAGCTCGACGCGGGCGCCGGCCTCCTCCAGCGTCTCCCGCAACGCGCCCTCGAAAGTCGTCTCGTTCAGCTCCATGAAACCTGCCGGCAGCGTCCAGTAGCCCAGGCGCGGCTCGATGGCGCGCCGGCACAGCAGCACCTTGTCTTCCCATTCCGGCAGTGTGCCGACGACGATCTTCGGGTTCTGGTAATGGATGGCGCCGCACGCGGGGCACACGTGCCGCGGCAGGGTATCTCCGGCAGGGACGCGAACCTCGACGGCGGAGCCGCAGGCGCTGCAGAACTTCATGGCGGGGTGAGGCATGGAAAGCGGCGACGTTAGCAAAATTCCCCGAGCCGCGAAAGGCTGCATCCCGAGGCCGGTTCGCCCCCACCGCGACACGGCGGTAGAATCGTCGAAACAGCCGCTTACGCTCATGCGCCCGTCCCACATCGAGACCATTCTGGACCGCGAATTCGTCGCCGCGGCCGAAGGCAGCCACACGCCGGTGATGCTGTGGGGCCCTCCGGGCGTCGGCAAGTCCCAGATCATCGCCGACATCGCCCGCCGGCACGGCGTCGCGCTCATCGATCTGCGGCTGTCGCAGATGGAGCCCACCGACCTGCGCGGCATTCCGTTTCGCACCGGGGAGCGCGTCGAGTGGTCGGTGCCGTCGATGCTGCCCGACGGCGGACGTCACGGCGCGCGCGGGATCCTGTTCCTCGACGAGATCACCTCGGCGCCGCCGACGGTGACGGCAGCCGCCTACCAGCTGATCCTGGACCGGCGCCTGGGCGACTACCGCGTGCCCGAGGGCTGGGCGATTTTCGCCGCCGGCAACCGCCAAGGCGACCGCGGCGTCACCTACGTTATGCCGGCGCCGCTCGCGAACCGCTTCACGCACTACGAGGTGGAGCCGCACCTGGACGACTGGGTGACGTGGGCGCACCGCCACGCCATCGACCCGCGCATCATCGGCTTCCTGCGCTTCCGTCCCGACCTGCTGTTCGACTTCGACCCCGCGCGCAACCCGGTCGCGTTTCCGAGCCCACGCTCGTGGGAGTATGCGCACCGGGCGCTGGCCAAGTTCGCCGATGCCCCGGCGCTGGTGCTCGATGCACTGCAGGCGGCGGTGGGCGGCGCGGCCGGCGTCGAGCTGAAGGCGTTCATCGACAGCATGGACCGCCTGCCCGACATCGACGCCATCGTCGAGGGACGCGCCGCGCCGGTGCCCGCCGGGGTCGACCTGCAGTACGGCGTCGCCGCGGCGCTGGTGCGGCGTGCGGTGCAAAGCGCGAAGGCGCCGGAGTGCGAGCGCGTCCTCGCCAACATCCTGCGCTACGCCGGCACCATGCCCCAGCGCGAGCTCGGCGTGATGCTGGTGACGGACATGCACCGCTCGGTCGGGCGGCCGCTGATCGGCGTGCCCGGCTTCGCCGAGTGGGCCAGCACGATCAGCGACCTGATGCTCTACGAGCACGCGCGGTCGGACGTCGCGTGACGGCCGCCGGGGCCGGCGGTTTTCCGTGAGAGCGGCAAGCGCGCGGCAGCCCGGCTCCGCCGCGCCGGTCACGGTGCTGCTGGCGGCGGTGAACACGTTCGTCTTCGTGGCGATGGCGGCGAGCGCCGGCGCCGTCGTGTCGCTGCCGACCGGCGTGCTGCTCGACTGGGGCGCCAACTTCGGCCCGCTGACGCTGGGCGGCGAATGGTGGCGGCTCGGCAGCTCGGTGTTCCTGCACGGCGGAATCGTCCACCTGGCGGTGAACCTGTGGGCGCTGTGGGTCGGCGGCCGCCTGACCGAGCAGGTATTCGGCTCGTTCGGCCTGCTCGTGCTCTACCTGCTCTCCGGCTTCACGGGCAGCCTCGCCAGCGTGCTCTGGCATCCGCAGGGGGTCATCAGCGTCGGCTCGTCGGGTGCCGTGTTCGGCGTCTTCGGCGCGTTGCTGGCGTTTCTCGCCACGCACCGGCGCGCCATCGACCCGCGCGCATTGTGGCACGTCGCGGTGCCGGCGATCGTGTTCGTCGTCGCGTCGCTGGCCTTCGGCGTGATGCAGCCGGGCATCGACAACGGCGCCCATATCGGGGGGCTGGTGGCGGGGGTCGCCGGCGGCTGGTGGGCGGGCCGGCGTCTCGGGCCGGATGCCCGCGTCGGCTCGGCCCGCACGGCGGCGCTGGCGCTCGTCGGCGCGGCGCTGGTGACGGCCGGGATCGCCCTGGCGCCGCCGCCTCCGTACGACGCTCGCAACGAGGCGCGTTTGCGCGAGGAGATCAACTGGCTGATCCGGGAGGAGCCCCGCATCCTGGACGCGTTCCGTGAGATCGCTGAGCGGCGCCGCGCGGGCGAGCTGGATCGCGAAGGCATGGCGCGCGAGATGCGAGAGCGCGGGCTCGAGCCGTGGGGGCAGGCCGCTAACCGGCTCGATGCCGTGCCGGTGGACGACGAGGCCCCGTCGGCGCCCGCGTTCCGCGTGCTGGTGGACTACGTGCACCTGCGCCGCGACGCGGCCGCCGCGCTGGTGGACGGGCTCGAGCGCAACGATCCGCGCCAGTTCGAGCGCTTTCAGGCGCTGCAGGGGCAGGTGGACGCGGCGCGCGAGCGCTTCCGCGAGCTGACGGGCGCGCCGGCCGCATCGCGCACGGAGGCACCGTGACTGCGAACGTCGAGACCAAGCTGCAGGCGGCGCGCACGCGGCTGATCCTCGACACGCCGTTCATCGGCGCGCTGGTCATGCACTTGAGGCTCGTGCCGGCGGACCCCGCCCGCGTGCCCACGGTGGCGACCGACGCGCGCTCGCTTTTCTACAACGCCGGCTACGTCGCCGGTCTCACGTTCGGCGAAACGCAGTTCGTTCTGGCCCACGAGGCGCTGCACTGCGCGCTGGGGCACTTCGCCCGCCGCGCTCACCGCGTGCGGCGGCGCTGGGACGTGGCCTGCGACCACGCGGTGAACTGGCTTCTGCGCGAGGAGGGACTGACGCCGCCGCCGGGCGCGCTGCTGGATCCGGGTTTCCGCGGCCTCTGCGCCGAGGAAATCTATCCGCTCGTTCCGGAGGACACCGCGGAGACGCCGCTCGATCTGCACGCCTTCGACGTCGACGAATCCGCGCTGGCCGTGCTCGCCGCCCCCGACACCGGCGGCCTCGTCGCCGACGGCGGCAAGGTCGCGGGCAAGGATCTCGCGGCGGCCGCGCCGCCGGGCGAGCTGGCCGAGGAAGCAGCCGTCATGAGCCGCATGGCCGGGACGGCGGCGGCGGACGGCCGGGGCGCGAGCGGTGCCGGCGAGGGCCTGCTTCCAGGCGACCTCGACCTCGCCGAGGCGTGGCGCATGCGCATCGCCGCGGCCGCGCAGCAGGCGATGCGCGCGGGGCGCCTTTCCGCCGACTGGCAGTGCGCCATTGACCACCTGATCGAGCCGAGCCTGCCATGGCGCGCCCTGCTGGCGCGCTACCTGATGCGCGCAGCGCGGGACGACTACAGCTTCCGCCGGCCGTCGCGGCGCCAGGGTGACGCGATCCTGCCGCGCCTGGAAACCGGCGCGCTGGAGGTGGTGGCGGTGCTCGACGTCTCCGGGTCGGTCGGCGAGCGCGAGCTGGCGGAATTCGTCGGCGAGCTCGACGCGCTCAAAGGCCAGGTGCAGGCGCGCGTCACGCTGCACGCGTGCGACGCCGCACTGGCGCCGGAAGGACCGTGGGTCTTCGAGCCGTGGCAGGCGATGCGGGTGCCGGACGAGCTCGCGGGCGGCGGCGGCACGCGCTTCACGCCCGTGTTCGACTGGATCGAGCGGGAAGGGGCGGCGCCGGATCTGCTGATCTACTTCACCGATGCGCAGGGCGAGTTCCCGGCGCAGCCGCCGCCTTATCCGGTGCTGTGGCTGGTGAAGGGCCGCGAGCCGGTGCCGTGGGGCGAGCGCATCCAGCTCAATTGACGGGGATGGGGAATGGGTGATGGGTGATGGGTGATGGGCAGACGGGCCGGGGGGTGTCGCCAGCTACCGGGCGCTGCCGAGGAAGCCGGCCACCCGCTCCGCCATCGCGTGGGCCGACTTCACGCAGTCGCCGACGCTGATGCCGCCGCGGTAGTTGGCGCAGAAGAAAAGTCCCGGCAGCTGCTGTTCCGCCGCATTCAGCCGCGCCATGCGTTGCAGGTGGCCGGGCGCGTACTGCGGAATCGCCTGCGGCCAGAACGTCACGCGCGAGAACTCCGGCGCCGGCGGGCAGCCCAGCAGCTGGCGCTGCTCGGCGGCCACCATCGCCACCAGGTCGGACTCGCTCTGGCGCGCGAGCTCGGGCTGGCGCATGCCGCCGACGAACGAAGTCAGCAGCACGCGGCCCTCGGGCGCGCGGCCGGGGAACAGCGTGCTGGAGAACAGCGTGCCGAGAATGCGGCGGTTCTCCTTCGCCGGGATCAGGAAGCCGAAGCCGTCCAGCGGATGCATGCCGGGCTGGGGGCGGTACGCGGTGGCCACCACCGCCACCGGCGGGTACTCGATGCCCGCCAGGGCGTCGGCGGCGTCGGGCGCGAGCGGCTGCACGAGCGGCGCCGTGACGTGGGCCGGCATCGCCAGCACGACGGCGCGCGCCGCGGCCTCCGAGAGTTGGCCGGACGCGTCGCGCGTGCGCACGCGATAGCCGCCTTCGGCGCGCTCGACCGCTTCAACCGTCGTGCCGAGCTGCACGCCGTCGAGCTTCGCCGCGATCGCCCTGGGCAGCGAGCCCATCCCGTCGCGGAAGGAGAACATCGGCGCCGACTGCTTCGACTTCTCCGCGCGCCGCTTGCGCTCGCGCGCGCCCTGGATCTGGCCGCGGATCAGGCTGCCGTATTTCTGCTCCAGCTCGGCGAGCCGCGGGAACGCCGCCGGCACCGAGAGCCGCTCGGGGTCGCCGGCGTACACCCCGGAAACGAACGGATTGATGGCGTAGTCGAGAAACTCGGGTCCGAGGCGCCGGCGCACGAATTGGGCCACCGTTTCCTCGCCCTCGCCGCGGGCGATGAAGGGCTCGCGGAACAGGCGCAGCTTGGCGCCGAGGGAGAAGAGCGGCGTGGCCAGGAACGCCGGCGGCGACATCGGCAGGGGGATCAGCTTCCCGCCGCGCAGGATGTAGCGCTTCGACGCCGCCGCATTGGCGGTCACCTTTTCGGGCTCAACGCCCGCCGCCGCGAACAGCTCGGCGAAGAGCGGCGTGGTCTCCAGCGCGCTGTTCGGGCCCCGCTCCACGAGGTAGCCGTCCTCGCGCGCGCTGGTCATGGCCCCGCCGGGAGCATCGTTCCGCTCGAGCACCGTCACGCGCACGCCGCGGCCCTGCAGCCACAACGCGCAGGCAAGGCCCGAGATGCCGGCGCCGGCGATCACGACGTCGGTATCAGGTGGCGAATAGCTCATGCGTTCGTTCCTTTACGTGGGTTTTCAGCGATTTTCGCCGCGGACCGGGGGGCACGTCACCACCACCGCGCGTTCGACGACGATCTCGCGCAGCAGGCCGCCCTGCGCGAGCAGTGAGTCGAATATCACGTCGGCTCCTTGAACGGCGCGCTGTCGCTCAACTCGTCGATGTAGCGATCGACGGCGGCCGCTTCGCGGCGGAGGTAGTCGCCGACGGCGTCGGCGAACTCGGGATGGAAGAGCCAGTGGGCCGACCAGGTGCGCGTGGGCAGCAGGCCGCGCGCCACCTTGTGCTCGCCCTGGGCGCCGCCCTCGAACCGCTCGAGCTGCTGCCGGATGCAGTAGTCGATGCCCTGGTAGTAGCAGGCCTCGAAGTGCAGGCCCGGAACGTAGTCCAGCGCGCCCCAGTAGCGGCCGTAGAGGATGCCGCCGCCCAGCATGTCCAGGGCCGCCGCGATGCGCTCGGTCCCGCGAAACCCCAGCACCAGCAGGACGTTGTCCGGCATCGTCGCGCCCAGCCGCCGGAAAAACTCCAGCGTGAGGTACGGCGTGGAATGGTGCTGGCGGTAGGTGCGGGTATAGCAGCGGAAAAAGAAATCCCAGTCCTCGGGCGCAGCGTCGCGGCCGGTGCGGCACTCGAAGCGCACGCCGGCCTCGGCGACGCGCCGGCGCTCCTGGCGGATCTTCTTGCGCTTGGCGCTGCTCATCGACGCCAGGTAGTGCTCGAAGTCCTCGTAGCCGGCGTTGTCCCAGTGAAACTGCACGCCATGGCGGAGCATGAGCCCAGCGGCCTCCAGTTCGCGTGCCTCGCCGTCGGGCGGAAACAGCACGTGCAGCGACGAGACCTTGGATTCCCGCGCCAGCGCCAGCGCGGCGTTCGCGAGCGAGCGTCGGTGATCCGGGTCGGCTGCCAGCACGCGCGGGCCGCTGGCCGGCGTGAACGGCACGGCGCAGAGCAGCTTGGGATAGTAGGCCAGGCCGTGGCGCTGATAGGCGTCCGCCCAGGCCCAGTCGAACACGTACTCGCCGAAGGAGTGGGACTTGAGATAGAGCGGCAGCGCGCCGGCGAGGCGCCCGCGCTCGCGCAGCGTCAGATACAGCGGCCGCCAGCCGGTGCGCGCCGACGCGCAGCCGGTCTCGTGCAGCGCGGCGAGGAACTCGTGGCGCAGGAACGGATTGCCGCCCGCCAGCGCATTCCATTGCGCGGCCGGGAGCTGCTCGGGGTGCTCGGTGACGTCGATCATGGCACGGGGCGGCGGTTCGACCGCGAAATCGCAGGCCGGTTGCCCGGGCGGACGTTCCGGCCGCCGAGGGGCAGTGCTATGATCGCAAGCCTCCCGCAAAAATAGAACTCGTCACGCCCGATGAAAATTGCCATCGCGCAGATGAACGGCGTGGTCGGCGATCTGGCCGGCAACGCCGCCGCGATCGTCGAGCAGGCCAGCCGGGCGCGCGACGCCGGCGCGGCGCTGATGGTGACGCCGGAGATGAGTCTCGCCGGCTACCCGCCCGAGGACCTGCTGCTGCGCGACGGATTCTACCGGGCCTGTGACGACGCGCTGCTGCGGCTGAAAGAGCGGGTGCGCGGCATCGCCGTGGTCGTCGGCCATCCGCGGCAGGTGGACGGCCGCCGCTTCAACGCCGCTTCCGTGATCCGCGACGGCGAGATCGTCGCCACCTATCACAAGCGCAAGCTGCCCAACTACGAGGTGTTCGACGAGGAGCGCTATTTCGACGCCGGCGACGAGCCGTGCGTGGTCGAGATCGAGGGCGTGCGCTTCGGGCTCAACATCTGCGCCGACGTCTGGGAGGAGGGCGCCCCCGACCGCGCCCGCGCCGCCGGCGCCCAGGTGCTGCTCACGCTCAACGCCTCGCCCTACCACCTGCGCAAGCAGGCGACGCGCTACGAGGTGGTGCGGAGCCGCATCGCCGCCACCGGCATTCCGGTCGTGTACGTGAACCGGGTGGGCGGCCAGGACGAGCTGGTGTTCGACGGCGCCTCGTTCGTGCTCGACGGCACCGGCGAACTGATGGCGCAGCTGCCCGAGTTCGAGGAGCGGCTCGCGCTGGTCCCGTTTGACGGCCCGGTGCCGGTCCCGGCCGAGATTGCCCCGCCGCAGCCGCTGGAGGCGAGCGTTTACCGGGCGCTGTGCCTCGGCGTGCGCGACTACGTGCTCCATAACCGCTTTCCGCAGGCACTGCTGGGCGTCTCGGGCGGCATCGATTCGGCCCTCACGTTGTGCATCGCCGCCGACGCCCTCGGCCCCGAGCGGGTACGCGCCATCATGATGCCGTCGCAGTACACCGCCGATATGAGCGTGACCGACGCCGAGGCGCTGTCGCGCAACCTCGGCGTGCGCTACGACGAGTTCAACATCAAGAGCGTCTACGACGCCTACCTGCGCCTGCTGGCGCGCGAATTCGACGACCTGCCGTTCGACACCACCGAGGAGAACCTGCAGTCGCGCATCCGCGGCATGCTGCTGATGGCGCTCTCCAACAAGTACGGATCCATCGTCCTCACCACCGGCAACAAATCGGAGATGGCAGTGGGCTACGCCACGCTTTACGGCGACATGGCCGGCGGCTTCGCGGTGCTCAAGGACATCAGCAAGACGCTGGTGTACCGGCTGGCGCGGCATCGCAACGTGATCGCGCCGGTGATCCCGGAGCGGATCCTGACGCGGGCGCCGTCGGCGGAATTGCGGCCCGACCAGCGCGACGAGGACTCCCTGCCGCCGTACGACACGCTGGATGCCATCGTCGTGGCCTACATGGAGCAGGACCGCTCGGTGCCGGAGATCGTCGCCGCCGGGTTCGACGCCGGCACCGTGCGCAGGGTGGTGGGCCTGATCCAGCGCAACGAGTACAAGCGGCGCCAGGCGCCGGTGGGCATCCGCATCACCCAGCGCGGCTTCGGCAAGGACTGGCGCTATCCGATCACCAGCCGGTACCAGGACGACTTCTGACGGGTGACGGGATCGCAGTCCCTTCACCGCAGAGACGCGGAGGCGCGGAGAGAGCAACGCAGGCCGAGCGCAGGCGGCACCGTGGAGCGATGGCGTTATTCTCAGCGTCCTCTGCGCCTCTGCGGTGAACATGAAATCGGGTTTCGCTGGAGCCCGCGCAAAACGCTAAACGGGAGGTGACTGATGAAGAAGATCGAAGCGGTGATCAAGCCGTTCAAGCTCGACGAGGTGCGCGAGGCGCTGTCCGCCATCGGCATCGCCGGCCTGACGGTGACCGAGGTGAAGGGCTTCGGCCGGCAGAAGGGGCACACCGAGCTCTACCGCGGCGCGGAATACATCGTCGATTTCCTGCCGAAGGTGAAGCTGGAAGTCGTGCTGGCGGACGACCTGGTGGACCAGGCGATCGAGGCGATCCAGACCGCGGCGCGCACCGGCAAGATCGGCGACGGCAAGATCTTCGTCACGCCGGTGGAGCAGGTGGTGCGCATCCGCACCGGCGAGCGCGACGAGCAGGCGATCTGACCGGTAATGGGTGATGGGTGATGGGTGATGAGCTATGGGCAAGGGCGGAAACCAGCCAACTGCCGTTCACCCATCACCCATCACCCATCGCCCATCATCCTTTCAGCAGGACCACGACCGCGCCCGTGCCGCCGTCAACGGGACGTGCCGGGGTGAAGGCCAGCACCTCGTCGCGCTGCATGAGCCAGTGGCGCACCTTCACCTTGAGCACCGGCTCCTTGTTGGGCGAGCCGAGGCCCTTGCCGTGGACGATGCGCACGCAGCGGTACCCGCGACCCTTCGCGTTACGCAGGAACTCGGCCGTCATCTGTCGGGCCGTCTCGCGCGTCATGCCGTGAAGGTCGACTTCGTCCTGGATCACCCAGCGGCCGCGCCGCAGTTGGCGCAGCAGCTGGCGTGACAAGCCGGGGCGCACGAACGACATCTCGCCGTCGGCCTCGATCGTGGCCTCCCATGCATCGCCCGAGAGCGACTCAACCAGCACCTCGCGCTCATCGTTGAGCGTTTGCTGCGGAACGGGCGCGGGCCGCTCCGGCGCGTGCTCGACGCGATCCGGCGGCGCGATGCGGGCGACGTCGCGCATCGCGTCGCGGAACGCCTCGAGGTCGGACTCCGGGATGGCGGGACGCGTCTTCGCCCCCGGGACGCGGCGCCGCACGGCCTGCTCCGCCGGGCCCTACTCGAGCGATTCCAGGTAGCGCTGGGCGTCCAGCGCCGCCATGCAGCCGGTGCCGGCGCTGGTGACCGCCTGCCGATAGACGTGATCCTGGACGTCGCCGGCGGCGAACACGCCCGGCACGCTGGTGGCCGTGGCGTTGCCCTCGAGACCGCTCCTGGTGATGATGTAGCCGTTCTTCATCTCCAGCTGCCCTTCGAAAATCTGCGTGTTGGGCTGGTGGCCGATGGCGATGAACACGCCCTGCAGCGGCAGCTCCTTCGTACCCTGATCCTGCGTGCTGCGGATGCGGATGCCGGTGACGCCGGACTTGTCGCCCAGCACCTCGTCCAGCACCTGGTGCAGCTCCAGCCTGACCTTGCCGGCCTCGGCCTTTTCCTTGAGCTTGTCCACCATGATCGGCTCGGCGCGGAATTTGTCGCGCCGGTGCACGACCGTGACGGTCCTGGCGATGTTGGTGAGGTACAGCGCCTCCTCCACCGCCGTGTTGCCGCCGCCCACCACGGCGACGTCCTGTCCTTTGTAGAAGAACCCGTCGCAGGTCGCGCAGGCCGAGACGCCCTTTCCGGCAAATGCCTGCTCGGAGGGCAGGCCCAGATATTTGGCCGACGCGCCGGTGGCGATGATGAGCGCATCGCAGGTGTATGTGCCCTGGTCGCCCACCAGGGTGATGGGCTTCTCGTTCAGCTTGGCGGTGTGGATGTGATCGAAGACGATCTCGGTGCCGAAGCGCTCGGCGTGCTTCTGGAACCGCGTCATCAGCTCCGGGCCCTGCACGCCGTCGGCGTCGGCGGGCCAGTTGTCGACGTCGGTGGTGGTCATCAGCTGGCCGCCCTGGGCGAGCCCCGTGATCAACACCGGATTCAGGTTGGCGCGGGCCGCGTAGACGGCGGCGCTGTAGCCGGCCGGGCCGGAGCCCAGGATGAGTAGCCTACAATGCTTTGTTTTCATTAGTTTCTCTGTTCAAAACTGGTCGGGGGATCCGGACAAAGGGAAGACGCGATTATCGATGGTTAGCGCTCAAATTCAAGCCGCCCGACTATCGTTGCCGGACGCGGCTGGGTGGATGTGTCGAGCAATGGGATGCTGTCTCACCGACTTCATTGATGCAAAAGGGAACGCATCGCCTGGCCCACGTTGCGGGCACGGAAGGCGTTGGTAAAGGCGGCTTAACCCACGGCCCCTCATCTGCGTCCTGCCTCACAGGCGACGGTTGCTCCCGCGTGGGCTGCCGAAGCCAGCAACTTTCTCGGTGCTTGCGCGTGCATTCGCGCAGACGGAACTTAGAATAAATCAGCGCCATACGATGCAGCATCAAGCCGATTGGTGGCAGCGCGGCGACGCGAGTACAAGTAGAATACGACGTTATTTTTCATCGGTTGAGGCCGAGTTCTGCAGCATGGCGCTTCGCAAAGCAATGGCGCAGAAGGTGGCTCCGAGCCCGCTGCCGCCCCGGGTCGCGGCCCTGATCCGCGAGTCCTGGTGGCTGGCGATGGTGGCGCTGGCCGTATTCGTGGCACTGGTCCTGGTGACCTACGAGCCCGCCGATCCGGCCTGGTCGCGCAGCGGCACCGGCGAGGTCGTGCGCAATGCCGGCGGACACGTCGGCGCCTGGGTCTCCGACATCCTGCTCTACCTGTTCGGCCTCTCCGCCTACTGGTGGGTGGTGTTCTTCCTGCTGGCGGTGTGGTGGGGCTACAAGCGCATCGAGACGGTCTCGTTTCTCGACCGGCGCTCGTTCCTGGTCGGCGGCACGGGCTTCGTCGTGCTGCTGCTCTCCAGCAGCAGCCTGGAGGCGCTGCGGCTCTACACCCTCAAGGCCGCGCTGCCGGCCGGTCCCGGCGGCGTGGTGGGCCAGGCCGTGGGCCACGGCGTCGCGACCGCGCTCGGCTTCACGGGCGCAACCATGGTGCTGCTGATCCTGATCGCCGCCGGCCTGAGCCTGTTCACCGGGTTGTCGTGGATCCGCGTCGTCGAGGGACTGGGCGCCGCCGTCGAAACGGGCTATCGCTGGACGACGGAAACCTTCGCCGCCTGGCGCGATCGCCGCGAGGGACGCGAGGCCACGGCCAAGCGCGAGGAGGTGCTGGAAGTGGAGCGCCGCCGGCGCGAGGACTTCGAGCCGCTGCGCATCGAGCCGCCGGTGGTGGAGATCCCGAAGTCCGTGCGCGTCGAGAAGGAAAAGCAGGTCCCGCTGTTCGAGAGCCTGCCGGACTCGCTGGTGCCGCCGCTGCACCTGCTGGACCCGGCGCCGGAAGAACGCGAGACCGTGGCGGCGGAAACGCTGGAGTACACCTCGCGCCTGATCGAGCGGCGCCTTGCCGAGTTCGGCGTCGAGGTGAAGGTGGTGGCGGCCTACCCGGGTCCGGTCATCACGCGCTACGAGATCGAGCCCGCGATGGGCGTTAAAGGCAGCCAGATCGTCGGCCTCGTCCGCGACCTGGCGCGCGCGCTGTCGGTGGTGAGCATCCGCGTGGTCGAGGTGATACCCGGCAAGACCACCATGGGTCTGGAGATTCCGAACCCGCACCGGCAGGTGGTGAAGCTCTCGGAGATCCTGTCGTCGAAGACCTACGCGGACGCCGCCTCGCCGCTGGCGCTGGCGCTGGGCAAGGACATTGCCGGCAACCCGGTGACCGTCGACCTCGGCAAGATGCCGCATCTGCTGGTGGCCGGTACCACGGGCTCGGGCAAGTCGGTGGCGATCAACGCGATGATCCTGTCGGTGGTGTACAAGGCGCCGCCGTCGCAGGT
>DATIUV010000280.1:0-19413 GCA_035466595.1 Pelomicrobium sp. | reverse complement strand
CGCGATGGCGCCGCCATTGGGGTTCACGCGCGGGTCATCGAACTTGAGGGAGAGGCCCCGCAGGCACGCCAGCACCTGGGCGGCGAACGCCTCGTTGATCTCGATCACGTCCATCTCGTTGAGCGCGAGGCCGGCCCGCTCGAGGGCCTTGTAGGCGGCCGGCACCGGCCCATAGCCCATGATTCGCGGCGGGACGCCCGCCACCGCCGAGGCGACGATGCGCGCCATCGGCTTCGCGCCGGCCGCGTCGCCCGCCTTGCGCGTTGCCAGCACCACGGCCACCGCGCCGTCGTTGATGCCGGACGCGTTGCCAGCGGTGGTGACGCCGTCGCGGTTGAGCGGCTTGAGCTTCGCCAGCGAGTCGGCGCGGGTCTCGGGGCGCGGATGCTCGTCTTCGGTCACCATGACCGTCTCGCCCCGTTTTGCGGGCACCGACACCGGCGCGATCTCGCCCGCGAAGAAACCTTCGCCACGCGCGATGGCGTACTTGCGCTGGGAGGCCTCGGCGAAGCGGTCGCAGGCGTCGCGGGAGATGTCGAACTCGCGCGCCAGGTTGTCCGCGGTTTCCGGCATGGTGTCGGCGCCGAAGTCGGCCTCGATCCTGGGGTTGGGGAAGCGCGCGCCGAGCGCGGAATCGAAGATCTTGACCTCGCGCGCGAACGGCGTTTCCGCCTTGCTCATGACGAACACCGAGCGGCTCATGCTCTCGACGCCGCCGGCCACCACCACCTCGCCCTCGCCGCAGGTCAGCGCGTGGCTTGCCGAGATGATCGCCTGCAGCCCGCTGCCGCAGTTTCTCTGCAGGACGGCGCCGGCGGCCTCGACCGGCAGCCCCGCGAGCAGGCCGGCGTGGCGCGCGACGCAACGGCTGTCCTCGCCGGCCTGGTTCGCGCAGCCCACCACCACGTCCTCCACCTGCTCCGGCTTGAACGCGCTGCGCGCCATGACGTCGCGGATCACGCCCGCCAGCAGGTCATCGGGGCGCACCTTCGCCAGCGCGCCGGCGTGGCGGCCGAACGGCGTGCGCAGGCCGTCGTACAAGTAAGCGTTTAGCATTGAATCACCCTCAATTTTGAACCGCGAAGGACGCGAAGGACGCCAAGGAACTCGCCCCTAGCAACTACATCGGCTTACCCATCGCGCGCTACGAGTTCGTCCCAATTCAATTCTCGTGCTCCGCCTTTCCTGCGGGATCTGGAGCGAGCCGCAACTCGCAGCTATTCAATGTTTGCTTCTGTTGATTGCGACCGCGCATCGCGCCGGGGAGATCTGAGCCCACGCGCCCATTCCTTTTCACTTCGCGCCCTTTGCGGCCTTGGCGGTTCAACAGCATCCTTACTTCGCTCAATCCTCCGGCGTCAGCAGCGACACGCCCAGCCGCGCGCGGCGCGCGAGCCAGACGTTGGGACGATACCGCGGGTCGCCGTAGATCCGGTGCATGTTCTCCAGCACCCTGAGAACGCGCCGCGGACCGAGCGCGTCGCCGAACCCAAGCGGCCCGTGCGGGTAGTTGAGTCCCAGCTTTGTCGCCTTGTCGACGTCGGCCGGCGCGGCGGTACGGCTCTGCGCGATGCTGGCGCCGATGTTGGCGATCATCGCCACGATGCGCTGGGCGACGAAGCCCGGGCTGTCGCGGATCACCGTCACCGGCACGCCGTCGCCGGCGAGCAGGCCGTGGGCCGCTTCGCGCACGGCCGGCTCGGTCACCGGCGTGCCCATGATCACGCGCCGCTTCTCCAGCGGGAACAGCGTGTCGACCGCCGCCGTGCGGCGCGGGTCGAGCCCCTGCGCGAGCGCCGCGCTGGTGGCGTCCTCGCCCAGCGGCGTCACCAGGCACAGCGCCTCCGGCGACGGCGTGCTGCCGCTTTCCACTTGCGCGCCAAGCTTTTCGAGCAGCGGCCGCAGCGCGGCGTGGCCGTCCGGCTCGGCCGCGCTTAGCCAGACCGTCTTCGGCCGCGCTGCGGGCGCCGCGGGCTCCGGCGCAATCACCGGCTTGCCGTCGGCATAGCCGTAGAAACCATGCTGGGTCTTGCGGCCCAGGATGCCGGCCGCGAGGCGGCTCTTCATCAGCGTCGACGGCCGGTAGCGCGGCTCGTGATAGAACTGCTCATAGATCAATTCGGTGGCCGGGTGCGTGACGTCCAAGCCAGTAAGCTCCATCAGCTCGAACGGGCCCATGCGGAAGCCGGCCAGGTCGCGCATGATGCGGTCCACCTCGACAAAGGTGGCGATGCCCTCGCCCACCAGGTGTGCCGCCTCGATGGTGTAGCCGCGCCCGACCTGGTTCACCAGGAAGCCCGGCGCATCCTTCACGCGCACCGGCTCCCGGCCCATGCGCTTGCCCACCGCCGTCAGCGCATCCACCACCCACGGCTCGGTGCGCACGCCGTCGATGACCTCCACCAGCTTCATCAGCGGCACTGGGTTGAAGAAATGGAAGCCGGCGAAGCGGCCGGGCTGCTCGAGCTTCGAGGCGAGCGTCGTGACCGAAAGCGACGACGTGTTGGAGGCGATGATGCAGTCGGCGGCGACGACGCCTTCCAGATCGGCAAACAGGGCCTGCTTCACCGCGGGGTCTTCCACCACCGCCTCGATGACGAGGCCGCAGGGCTTGAGATCGGCGACACCGTCCACGAGCGCGAGGCGCTGGATGGCGGCATCGGCGTCCGCCGCGTTCAGCGTCCCCTTCTCGGCGGCGCGTTTCACCATGCCGGCGATGAAATCGCGCGCTTCGGCGGCCGCGCCGGGGCGGCTGTCGGTGAGCAGGACCCGGTAGCCGCCGGTCGCTGCCACCTGGGCGATGCCGCGGCCCATCGCGCCGGCGCCGATGACGCCGACCACGGCTCCGTCCGCGCGGGGATCCATCGGCATGGAACTCCTCCTGGGCTGCCGCCGCGGTCCTCGCCGCGGCAGAAATCTTGTTCGAATTCAACGCCGCTTCGACGGCGGCGCTTGACAACTTAGCAGCGCGAAAACTATAAGTCCAATGGATAAGCGTGATGGGGCTTATTGGCTTCGTGAATCTGCGGCACCTGGATCTCAACCTGCTGGCGGTGTTCGACGCGATCTTCGCCGAGGGCAACCTGACGCGCGCGTCACGGCGCCTCGCCATGAGCCAGCCGGCCGTGTCGAACGCCCTGTCGCGGCTGCGCGTCGCGATGGACGATCCCCTTTTCACCCGCACCGCGCAGGGCATGACCCCCACCGCGAAGGCGCGCATGATGGCGGCGCCCGTGCGGCAGGCGCTCGACCTGATCCAGAACGCCCTGCGCGGCGACACCGAGTTCGACTACCGCCTGTCCGAGCGCAAGTTCACCGTCGCCGTCGAGGACTACGGCGAGGCCGTGATCATGCCGCGCTTCATGGACTGGCTCGCCCAGGCGGCGCCGCACCTGCGCCTCGATATTCGCCCGCTGGTGGGCGCGGCGCTGCAGGAGGCGCTCAAGCAGGGCGAGGTCGATCTCGCCATCACCTACTTCCGCGTCAAGGGCCCGGAGTTCGAGAACCAGCTGCTGCTGGAAGAGGCGCTGGTGTCGATGGTGCGCCAGGACCACCCGACGGTCGGCGACGTGCTGACGCTGGAGCAGTACCTCGAACTGCCGCACGTGATCCTGGCGCCGCGCACCGCCGAGGGCCCGGTCATCGACCGCGTGCTGAAGAGGATGCGCCTCACGCGCCGCGTCGCGCTGCAGGTGCCGCACTTTTTGTCGATGCCGCTGATAGTCAAGGGCACGGATTTCGTCTGCACGCTGCCGCGGCGGATGGCCGCCGTGTACGCGGAGAATTTTCGCCTCAAGATCCTGAAGACGCCGGTGGAGTGCCCGGCGATTCCGATCTTTCTGGTGTGGCACCAGGCGCTGGAGGGCGACCCGGGGCATGCCTGGCTGCGCGAATCCCTTGCCGACCTGAGTCGGCGGGTTTAGCGACGTCATTCCGGCGCTGGCCCGAGGGGGTCGTCATTCCGGCGCTGGCCGAAGAAGAGTCGTCATTCCGGCGCAGGCCCGGAGGGTGGTCGTCATTCCCGCGCATGCCGAAGAATGGTCGTCATTCCGGCGGAGGCCGGAATCCAGGGTTTTCTCTCACACAACGTCGCTCCCTGGACCCCGGCGTCCGCCGGGGTGACGGATAGTTCGCCGTTCCGGCCCAGGCCGAAGAATGGTCGTCATTCCGGCGCAGGCTGAATAATGGTTCGTCATTCCGGCGGAGGCCGGAATCCAGGGTTTCCCCGCGATACGAAACGGGCGTCGGCTGGCAACCCTACTTCCCCTCGAACCTCGGCTTGCGCTTCTCGATGAACGCGGCCATGCCTTCCTTCTGGTCGCGCGAGCCGAACAGCAGCTCGAACGATTTGCGCTCCAGCAGCAGGCCCGTGTAGAGCGACGCATCGGCACCGGCGAGCAGCACTTCCTTCGTCTGCATGACGGCGAGCGGTGGCAGCGCCGCGATTGCGTTCGCCAGCTCCAGCGACCGCGCAAGGACCTGGTCGTCCGGAACCGCTTCGCTCGCAAGCCCCATCGCCGCCGCCTCGCGCCCGGAAACCGGCTCGCCGGTGAGCAGCAGCTTCATTGCGCGGTACTTGCCGATCGCGCGCACCAGCCGTTGCGTGGCGCCGCCGCCCGCCATGATGCCGACTTTCACCTCCGGCTGACCGAACGTGGCGTTCTCGCCGGCGACAATGATGTCCGCGTGCAGCGCCAGCTCGCAGCCGCCGCCCAGCGCGAAGCCGTTCACCGCAGCGATGATCGGCTTCGGGCACTGCGCGATCGCCTGCCAGAGGCGCAGCACCTGGCGCTGCAGGATTTCCACCGGGCCGTCGTTCTGTATTTCCTTCAGGTCCGCACCGGCGGCGAACGCCTTGTCGTTGCCGGTGACGACCACGCAGCGCACGCCGTCGTCGTCGGTCAGATCGCGAAACGTCTGCGCCAGCGCCGCGCGCAGCTCCCCGTTCAGCGCGTTGCGCGCCTCCGGCCGGTTGAGCCGCACCAGCGCGATGCCGTCGGCCGGTCGTTCCAGCAGCACTACCGCCATGTTCCCCTCCCCGCATTTTCCACTCTCAGGCGGCGGACGGTACTCCATCGTTTCGCGGCCGCGCAAGGGCACCGGCGGGCTCGCGATCGTCATTGCCGAACCAAATAACGACTATCATGCATATCCATTGGACTTATGGAGGGGTCGCTGCTAGCTTTCACGAGGCAGCCGCAGCAAGCCCCTCGTTTGCGCTGCAGCATTCTGAATTGAAACGAAAAAAGCAGAAGGTCGGAAGGGCTTGCGCCCGCCCCGCCGAAAGCGCCCACAACAAGACGCCAGCGCGCCTCGCGCAGCGGCCGAGGGTGGCCGGAAGTCCCGCCCCTGTCCATTGGAGGATGACATGAAGACGACTTGGAAGCGCATCGTCGGCACCGCGGCAGGTCTTGCCGCCGCCGCCTCGCTGCTCGCCGGCACGCAGGCCGCCGCTGAGGAGTACCCCAGCAAGCCCATCACGATCGTCGCGCCCTACAGCGCCGGCGGCGACTCCGATCTCGCGGCGCGCAACCTCGCCTCGACCGTGGCGCAGTACATTGGCCAGCCGCTCGTCGTCGTGAACCGCACCGGCGCCAGCGGCGTGACCGGCTCGGCGTTCGTCAAGAACGCCAAGCCCGACGGCTACACGCTGCTGCTTGCCCGCGTCGGCTCGCAGGCGGTCACCCCCGCGCTGCAGCCGAACATCCCGTACAAGTGGAACGACTTCACGTTCCTCGGGTTGCTGGAGCTGAACCCGTACGGCTGCGCGGTGAAGCCCGACTCGCCGTACAAGACCATGCAGGAGCTGATCGAGGCCATCAAGAAGAACCCCGGCAAGCTTTCCTACTCCACCGCCGGCGTCGGCACCATCCACCAGATGGGTCCGCAGATGCTGTTCAGCATCCTCAACCTGCCCAAGGACGCGGCGACACAGGTGCCGTTCAAGGGCGGCGGCGAGGCATCCACGGCGTTGCTCGGCGGCCACGTCGATTTCGGCTGCGCCAACATCGGCACCATGATCAACTACATCCGCGCCGGGCAGCTGCGCCCGCTGATGGTCACGACGCCCGAGCGTTTCCCGGAGCTGAAGGACGTGCCGACCGCGCGCGAGCTGGGCTATCCCGACATGGAAGTGATCACGGGCTGGAGCGCGCTGTACGGCCCGCCGGGCATGGACAAGGCGCTCGTCGCCAAGTGGTCCGAAGCGCTGGCGTTGCTGGCCAAGGACAAGTCCTGGGTCAAGCTCACCTCGCAGCTCGGCTCCGTGCCGCAGATCAAGACGCCGGCCGAAACCGAAGCGTTCGCCAAGCGCCAGTTCGAAACCTACGACAAGCTGGGCCGCGAACTGGGCCTGCGCAAAGAGTAGCGTCCTCCACGGCCGGCGCGACGCGCGCCGGCCGCTTTTTTCGCCGATGAACCCCAAGGCCGGCAAGCTCCTGGCCAACGCCATCCTCGTCGCGCTCGGCATCTTCGGCGCGGTGAGCGGCTGGCGCTTCGGTCTCTGGCGCGGCAACATCCCGGGCCCCGGCCTGCTGCCGTTCGTGGTGAGCGTCGCGCTCATCGGCCTCACGCTCCTCGCTACCCTCGCCGACCTCGCCCAGCGCGGACGGCCCGACGAAGCCGAAGAGGAAGGCGAAGCCACCTGGGGCAAGTTCTTCTGCTACGTCGGCGCGCTGGCGTTCGCCGCGCTCGCGCTCGAGAAGCTCGGCTACGTCCTCACGGTCAGCGCCGTGTTCGTCTTCATCCTCAGGTTCGCCGAGCGGTTGTCCTGGGTCAAGACGGTCGTCGTCACGCTGGCCACCCTGGCGGTGTGCGAGGCGCTGTTCGTGCGCGCGCTCGGCGTCGAGCTGCCCAAGGGCGTGCTGGAGGCGCTTTTCTAGCGGCCGCGCGATGGATCTCTTCGCCAACCTCGCGCTCGGCTTCGAAGTTTCGCTCTCGCTGCAGAACCTGGCGTTCTGCTTCATCGGCGTCGTCATCGGCACCGCGATCGGCGTGCTGCCCGGCCTCGGGCCCGCGGCGACCATCGCGCTGCTCCTGCCGGTCACGTTCAAGATGGACCCCACCTCGGCCATCATCATGCTGGCCGGCATTTATTACGGCGCCATGTACGGCGGCGCCATCACCTCGATCCTGGTCAAGGTGCCGGGCGAGGCCGCCTCGGTCGTCACCTGCCTCGACGGCTACGAGATGGCGCGCAAGGGCCGCGCCGGCGCCGCGCTCGGCATCGCCGCGTTCGGCTCGCTGATCGCCGGCGTGTTCGCGGTGATCGCGCTGTCGCTGGTCGGCCCGTGGGTCGCACGGTTCGCGCTCGACTTCGGCCCGCCCGAATACGCCGCGCTGGTGGCGCTCGGCCTGCTGCTGGTCACGCTGATCTCGTCCACCTCGATGGTCAAGTCGCTGATGATGGTAATGGTGGGGCTGCTCCTTTCCACCATCGGCCTCGACCCCATCGCCGGCGCGCAGCGCTTCACCTTCGGCCGCACGGAGCTGTTCGACGGCCTCAACATCGCCATCATGGCGATGGGTCTGT
Organism: Pelomicrobium sp.; assembly: GCA_035466595.1. Taxonomy (GTDB): domain Bacteria; phylum Pseudomonadota; class Gammaproteobacteria; order Burkholderiales; family UBA6910; genus DATIUV01. The sequence goes on along the minus strand of DATIUV010000280.1, from coordinate 11,882 downwards.
TCGGCATCTCCGAGCTGCTCTACCTCGCCTCGCGCAAGGACCCGCAGTCCGCCTTCATCCCGCAGCCCGCGAAGCTGAAGGAGATGCTGCCGAACCGCCGAGACTGGAAGGCGGCGGGCCCGGCCATCGGCCGCGGCTCGGTGCTGGGCTTTCTGCTGGGCCTGCTGCCGGGCGGCGGCGCGATCCTCGCTTCGTTCGCCGCCTATGTCGTGGAGCGGCGGCTGTCGCGCCATCCGGAGAAGTTCGGCACCGGCGTGATCGAGGGCGTTGCCGGCCCGGAGGCCGCCAACAACTCGGCCGCGCAGGGCGCGTTCGTACCGCTGCTGACGCTGGGCATCCCCGCCAACGTGGTCATGGGCGTGCTGATGGGCGCGCTGATGGTGCACGGCCTCGCGCCGGGCCCGCTGCTGCTGCGCGACAATGCCGACCTGTTCTGGGGCGTCATCACCAGCATGCTGATCGGCAATGTCATCTTGGTGTTCCTCAACGTGCCGCTGGTCGGCGTGTTCGTGCGGCTGCTGAAGATCCCCTACGCGATCCTGGCGCCGCTCATCATCCTGTTCTGCGTGATCGGCGCCTACAGCATCAACATCAACAGCTTCGACGTCGGCATCATGGTGGCGCTGGGGCTGGCGGCGTTCCTGCTCCGGCGCGTCGGGCTCGATCCGGCGCCGCTGCTGCTCGCCTTCGTGCTCGGCGACCTGTTCGAGAATGCCGTGCGCCAGTCGCTGCTGCTCTCGCACGGCAGCCTGGCGATCTTCGTCGAGCGGCCGATCTCGGCGACGCTGGTGGGCATTGCAACCCTGCTGCTGGCGGTCCCGATCGTGCGCTCGATCGCCGCGCTGGTGCGGCGGCATTCGCCGATCACCGGATAGGCCGTCCGTGAATTCTTGCTGCCTGTTCACCGCCGAGACGCTGAGACGCAGAGAACGATGTTTGCGATCATTGGGTCTTCTCCGCGCCTCGGCGCCTCTGCGGTAAAGTTCAACGCTCAAGCCCTCACTCCGCATCGCAGGAACCCGATATGTCCGCCACCCCCGCCCCGCAACCCTCCGCGCCGAAAGTCGCCGACGCCGTCGCCCGCACGCTGAAAGCGTACGGCGCGCGCTTCGCCTTCGGCATTCCCGGCAACGACGTGCTGGAAACGATCCGCGCCTGCGAGGAGCAGTGCATCGAGTTCGTGCTGGCGAAGGCAGAGCCGTCCGCCTGCTTCATGGCCGATGCCGTTTACCAGCTGACCGGCAAGCCCGCCGTGCTGATCCCCGCCCTCGGTCCCGGCATCTCCAACGCGATGTCGGGCATCGCCGGCGCGCTGATGGAGCGCACGGCGATGATGATCCTCTGCGGCGAGATGGCGACGCGGCAGGCCGGCGTCTACAACCACCAGGTGTTCGACCATGTCGACCTGGCGAAGCCGGTCACCAAGTACGCCGACCAGTTGAACCCGCACCGCGCCGCGCAGCAGGTGGCGAAGGCGCTCGACATCGCGCTCGCCTATCCCGCCGGGCCGGTGATGCTGAACGGGCCGGCCGACTTCATCCGCAGCGATTCCACCGAGACCGAGACGCGCCAGCCGCCGCGGCAGCTGCCGGCGGCGCTCACCGCCGACGGCGTTGCGCAGCTGCAGAAGCGCCTCGCCGCCGCGCGCCGCCCGCTCGCGCTGCTCGGCCGCGGCGTGCTGCACGAGGGCGTGCCCGCCGCGCTGAAGGCGTTCCTTGAGAGCTGGCACGAGCCGTTCTTCGCCAGCTACAAGGCCAAGGGCGTGGTGTCCGACCACCACCCGCTGTGCGTCGGCGCGGTGGGGTTGTCACCGGTTATCGACGGCGAAAACCTCAAGCTGCTGCGCGAGGCCGACCTGCTCCTGCTGATCGGCTTCGACCCCATCGAGCTGCGCGATGCCTGGCTCGACGCCTGGGCTGAATCGCTGCCCGTCGTCACCATCGACTGGGCCGCGCAGACGCACCGCATCTATCCCGTCGGCGAGCAGGCGGTGGGCGACGTGCCGACGCTGCTTCGCCAGCTCACGGCCGACACGGCCGCCGCGGCGCGCTGGCCTGCCGAGCGCCTCAAAGAATTCAACGCCGGCGTCGCCCACCTGGTGCGCCCACGCATGCCCGCCAAAGGCATCTCGCCCGCCGCGCTGTTCCAGACCATCAGCGACCAGGCCACCGACGACTGGATCATGACGGTGGACGTCGGCGCGCACCGCATTCTCGCCAACCACGTCATCAAGTGCCGCACGCCCGGCCAGCTGCTGCAGTCGAACGGGCTGGGCTGCATGGGCTACGCCGTGCCCGCGGCCATCGGCGCGCAGCTCGTGCACCCCGACCGCCCGGTGGTGGCAATGCTGGGCGACGGCTGCATGCTCATGACCCAGGGCGAGCTGGCCGTGGCCGCCGAGCGCGACCTGCCCATCGTCGTCGTCGTGCTCAACGACGCGGCGCTGGCGCTGATCAAGCTCAAGCAGGACAAGATGAAGATGTCGCGCCGCGCGGTGGACTTCCGCTCGCCGCGCTTCGACAAGATCGCCGAGGGCTTCGGCGCGCGCGGCGTGCGGGTGGAGACGATCGCCGATTTCGACCGCGCGCTGCGCGAAGCGGTGGCGAGCCGCCGCATGACCGTGATCGACGCGCTGGTGGATCCGTCCGAGTACTGGGAGGAAATGTGAGCGCAGGCACGGTCCGCCGCGAGACCCGCGACGGCGTCACCACCCTCACGCTCGATCGGCCCGAGCGGCGCAACGCGCTCTCGGCGGAGATGATCGAGGCGCTTTCGGTCGCCATCGACGAAGCCGCCGCCGACCCCGCCTGCCGCTGCCTGGTGCTGACCGGCGCCGGCGGCAACTTCTGCGCCGGGCGCGAGCTCGCGCCCGGCATGGACCGCAGCCTCGAGCCGGTGCTCGCCTACGACGACGCCTACATCGGCATCTTCCACGCGCTGGGGGAACTGCCGAAGCCGTCCGTCGCCGTCGTGCAGGGCTACGCCGTGGCGGGCGGCTTCACGCTGGCCATGGGCTGCGACTTCGTGATCGCCGACGCGGGCGCCAGGTTCGGCGCGATGGAAATGAAGAACGGCTTCCCGGCGGCCGTGAACACCGCGCTGCTCTCGCATCTCGTCGGCCGCCGCCACGCGCTGGAACTGCTCCTCTTCGGCGAGCCAGTCCCGGCCGAGACGCTCAACCGCATGGGCCTCATCACCCGCCTGGCGGCCGACGCCGAAGACCTGTGCCGCGTCACCGGAGAGTTCACTGCGGCACTCGCCGCGCTCGACCCGATGGCCGTGCGCCTGACCAAGGAAACCCATTACGCGCTCGCCACGATGCCGCTCGACCAGGCGCTCAACCAGGCGCGGAACCTCAACGCGCTGCTGATGGCGTCCGGCCGAATCGAGGAAGGGGCGAAGGCGTTCGCGGCGCGGAGAAAGGGCTAGCTGGAGTGCCCCTGAGGGGAAATGCTGTTCAGATTCCCGACTTCCCCTGGTAACGCCGCAGGATGCGTCGGACGTACTCACGGGTCTCGGTGTAGGGGGGCACGCCGCCATGCCGCTCGACGGCCCCTTCCCCTGCATTGTAACCGGCGAGGATCAGCTTGAGGTCACCGTCGAAGCGGTCGAACAGCCAGCGCAGGTAGGCCATACCGCCGTGTAAATTCTGCATTGGGTCGATCGGGTCACGCACTCCGAAGCGCCGGGCAGTGGCGGGGATGAGCTGCATCAGGCCAAGGGCGCCCTTGTTCGAGCGGGCTCGCGGGTCGAAATTCGACTCGGCTCGCACTACCTCGAGGACAAGAGCCGGATCGAGGTCGTACTGCGGGGCCAGTTCGTTGATGAGGGCGACTAGAGCGGCACGCCGCGGATCGTCGCTGATCGCGGCCGCCCGGGCGGCGTGCTGCCCTTTGCCCATCTGCACGTCGAGGCCGTTGCCCGCGATGCAGTCCAACCCTCCCTTGCGCACGTGGGCCAGGCTTTCCACCAGCCGTTGCGGCAGCGCCTCGCCCAGCCGCTGCGCCTCGGCCAGCCAGGCTGCCGCCAGGGCGTCGTCGCGCGGCACGCCACGCCCCTGGTAGTACAGCCAAGCCAGCTCGTAGGCGGCGCTGCCGTAGCCGTCGCGGGCAGCGTTGCACAGGTAGGTCACGGCCAGGTTGATATTCCGCTCGACACCTTCGCCATGCAGGTAGCGCAGCGCGCGCTCGGTGAGTTCGGCCGGCATGCCCTGAGGCGCCGCCGCTCCTGCGCCGGACGCGAGCAGGCAAGCGCCGAGCACCAGCACGCGCGCTCGGCCGAACGCAAGACGAAGGAAGTATTTTCGGGGGCGTTCTCCCATGGCATGGAAGGTGCACGATTCGCACCAGCCGCGCTTTCTCACTGATTATTAGTTTGATAGCTGCAAGATCCCAGGACACGGGACCGCAGACTGTAAACCGGCCCGACACTCCACGGGCTATCTCGTCAGCGTCCACCGGACACGACATTACGAGGTCGCGACGGGTTTCGGGTCCGTGGGGTAATGCGTAAGATTCGTCGGAAAAGATTGCCCTTTCGGATGACAGGAGATTCCAGCTTCGCTTAGTTTCATGGCCCTCTCTCTTTCCCTCCGCTTCCAATCCGACCGCTTCGACTTCACGTCCGAGCTGCCGGAGGACTACAACGCCGACAACCGCTTCTACGGCAAGGACGTCGCGGAGTTCCTGGCGAAGGAGCTCATCGCGCGCGGCTTCCCGGCCGACTATCTCGACGAGGACTGGGGCTGGCTGGTGTTCAGCGCGCGCGGCTCGGAGCACAACTTCGAGGTCGCCATCTACAACCTGGCCGAGCACGGTGAGGGCGGCCGGCCCGGCGTGAACCAGTGGGGCCTTTGGATCCGCGCCTACGAGCAGGTCAAGACGCTGGGCTTCATCAAGCGGAACAAGGAAGTCGAGGTTCCGGGCAATCTCGAGGCGGCGATCCGCGCGGCGCTCGAATCCATCGGCGCGACGCCTGTGCCCTGGGACGACGGGCCCGGCTGACCTACGGGCCGACGCTGACGATCAGGCGGCGTCGACGTTTGTCACGGCCGCGGGAAGCTGGCCGCGCTGCTTGCGCCGCCACGCTGCCGGCGGCTCGCCCATCAGCCGCTTGAACGCGCGGGTGAACGCGGCCTCCGAGTCGTAGCCCACCTGCAGCGCGACGTCCATGACGTTGGACTGCGTGGATCGCAGCAGGCCCGCGGCAACCTGCATGCGCCAGCTGGCGAGGTACTGCATCGGCGGCTGCCCGACCAGCGCGACGAAGCGCTCGTGCAGGGCCGAGCGCGACAGGCCCACCGCATTGCACAGTTCGTCCACCGTCCAGCCGCGCGCCGGGTCCTCGTGCAGCAGCGTGAGCGCACGGCCGACGTAGCGGTCGCGCAGGCCCGCGAGCCAGCCGGTCGCCTCCTCCGGCAGCGTCTCCAGGTAACGCCGCACGCCGTCGACGAACATCATCTCGGACAACCGCTCCAGCACGGCGTCGCCGCCCGGCCGGCGCTCGCGCGTCTCGGCCACCGCCTGCTCCATCACGCAACTCACCCACGCGCCGATGCGCGGCGCCGACAGATGCAGCAGGCGCGGCAGCGCGGCAATCAGCGGGTTGAACGGCCGCAGGTCGCAGCCGAGAAAGCCGCACACCAGCACGGTCTCCGCGTCCTCGACCGGCGTGATCGCGCCCGGCTCGACGACGCCGCGGTGCAACGCGATCGGCATCGGCTTCGGCTGGTGTCGGTTCTCGAACACCCACTCGGGGTCGAACGGCACCGGCTCCAGGCTGGGCGCCTTCGACAGGATGTGCTCGTCGCCGCGCGGCAGCATCAGCAGGTCGCCGGCGGCGAGGCGCACGGGCGATTCGCCGGATATGGCGCCCCAGCCGTCGCCCTTCGCCAGCATGTGGAAAGCCATGACGTGCTCGGCGCCCGGCATGACGGCGTCGGCGACCTCGGGGCCGCCCGGAGAGGTTGCTGCCCACTCGCCGCGACAGCTCACGTAGTAGAACACGGCGCCTCGGAGGCGCACGGCGCGCAGCAGGTCGGACAGGACGTCTCGGCTCATCGAACGCCCTCCTCGTGGCGTTGCGATCAAGCGCGGCGGAGTCCCGGTCAAACCGGTCCGCCCGACTCGCGCAATCGCGGATGGGCGATCAAATCTGAACGATGGCGGGCGAAGCGTCAAGCCGCGCGAGGGCGAAGAATCCGCTTCCGTCGCATCGCAATCGCGCGCTGCGCGGCCAACCCATCGGAGGAAACCATGAGCATCGTTCAGCAACGCAAGCCCCAAGTTTCAGCGACACCCCCGGCCATCGATCTCGCCGCCGTGAAGCAGCGCCAGCAGGCCACCTGGGACAGCGGCGATTACGCCGTCATCGGCACCACGCTGCAGATCGTCGGCGAGTCGCTGGCGGAAGCCGCGAACGTCTGCGCCGGCGAGCAGGTGCTCGACGTCGCCGCCGGCAACGGCAACGCCACCCTCGCCGCCGCGCGGCGCCACGCCCACGTCACGTCCACCGACTACGTCACCGGCTTGCTCGACAAGGCGCGCCTCCGCGCCGACGCCGAGGGCCTGCCGGTGTCGTTCCGTTACGCCGACGCCGAGGATCTGCCCTTCGCCGCCGGCAGCTTCGACGTCGCGCTGTCGACTTTCGGCGTGATGTTCACGCCGGATCACGCGCGCACGGCGCACGAGCTCATCCGCGTGGTGCGCGCGGGCGGGCGCATCGCGCTGTCCAACTGGACGCCGGAAGGCTTCATCGGCCGCCTGTTCAGGATCGTCGGCGCCTACGTGCCGCCGCCGGCGGAACTCCGCAGCCCGGTGCTCTGGGGCACGGAGCCGCACATCGTCGAGCTGTTCGGCGCCTACGCCGAGCGCATCCGCTGCGAGCGGAAAACGTTCAACTTCCGCTACCGCTCGGCCGAGCACTGGCTGCAGGTGTTCCGCGACTACTATGGCCCCACTCACCGCGCCTTCGCCGCGCTGGACGCGCCCAACCAGCAGCGCCTTGCCGGCGACATCACCGCGCTGCTCGAGGAGCTGAACGTCGCCGGAACCGGGTCGCTGGTGGTGCCCAGCGAGTACCTGGAGGTCGTCATCACCAAGCATTGACGCCCGCGGGGCGCTTCGGCGCCTTCGGCCCAACACCTGTCCAAACGAGGAAAGATCATGGATAAAGCAACACGCATCTCCGTCGCGCTGCTCGGCGCGGCGTTAACGATGCCGGGGCTCCTTCCCCGGCACGCGGCGGCCGACGTCGTGACCGACTGGAACGCCAAGGCCGGCGAACTGATCGTCGCGGCCAAGCTCGGCACGCCGCCGGCGATTCGCGCGATGGCCATCGTGCAGACGGCCGTGGACGGCGCGGTGAGCGCGATCGAGCAGCGCCCATCGCTGCCCGGTCTCGGCGGCGAAGCCGCGCGAGGCGCGTCGGTCGACGCCGCCGTGGCGGCAGCCAACCGCGCGACACTGTCGAAGCTGATACCCGCCGAGCGGGCCCGGATCGACGCTGCATACCAGGCGGCCATCGGGCGGATCGCCGACGGCCCCGCCAAGGCTGCCGGCGTCGCGGTCGGCGAGCGCGCCGCCGAGGCCGCGCTGGCGATGCGCGCGGAGGACGGCTCGGTTGCGCCGGAAGCGCGTCGGCCGCTGACGACGGCGGGCGTCTACGTGCCGACAGCCGCAGTGGCCGTTCCGCAATGGCCGCAGCGCAAGCCCTGGCTGCTGGAGCGAGCCGACCAGTTCCGGCCCGCCCCGCCGCCCGGCCTGGACAGCGAGGCGTGGGCGCGCGATTTCAACGAGGTGAAGCAGATTGGGGCTCGCAACAGCGCCCGCCGCCGCCCGGAGCAGACCGAGATCGCGCGCTTCTGGGAGTACTCGCTGCCGCCGATCTACGACGGGGTCGTGCGCTCCGTGGCGGATCAGCCCGGCCGCACGCCGGCGCGCAACGCGCGGCTGTTCGCCGCGGCTGCCCAGGCCATGGACGACGCGATGATCAGCGTCTTCGACGCCAAGTATCACTACAACTTCTGGCGGCCGGTCACCGCGATCCGCAACGGGGACATCGACGGCAACGACGCAACCGAGCGCGACGCGACTTGGGCACCCTTGAGCGCCGAGCCGCCGCACCCGGAGTACCCGAGCGCGCACGCGATTCTCGCCGGCGCCGTCGCCGCGGTCCTGAAAGCGGAGGTCGGCGGCGCGGTTCCGATCCTCAGGACGACCAGCCCCACCGCCGGCGGCGCAGCGCGAAGCTGGTCGAGCCTGGACGATTTCGTGCGCGAGGTCGGCGATGCGCGCGTGTACGAGGGCATCCACTACCGCGGCTCGACCGAGGTCGGCGCCGACATGGGCCGGCGCATCGGGGAACTGGCCGCGAGCAAACATTTTGCCGGGCCTGATCGCAGCGCCCGGACGGAGTAACCGGCCGCGGGCACGGCGCCCGGGATGCAGCCCGTCGCAGGACGGGCTGTTTCCTTCCCGAAATCGCCGTACGGCCGCGGGCGGGGAGCGACGACCGTCCCGCGTGCTACCATCGCCGCATGCATTCCGTGAACCCGCTGCTGCGCTTCCTGGCGTTCTGGGGCGTGAACACGCTGTCGCTGTGGGTCGCCGACCAGATCTTCGAGCGCGTGCGCTTCGACGACACCGGCACCCTGCTCGTCTCCGGCCTGCTGCTGGGCGTGATCAACACGTTTCTGAAGCCGATCCTGCTGATCCTGACGCTGCCCGCCACCATCCTCACGCTGGGGCTGATGCTGCCGATACTGAACGGCCTGCTCCTGCTGCTGGTGGCGTGGCTGGTGCCCGGCTTCCACATCGAAGGGTTCTGGTACGGCGTGCTGGTCGCGCTGTTCGTCTCGCTGTTCAGCTTCTTCCTCAACTCGCTGCTCGGCCCGTACGGCGGCCGCCCGCCCGCGCGGGTGCACGCGACCTTCCACGTCGGCGGCCGCAGCCGCCCGCCTGATGGGGGCGATGGCCGCACGTTCGAGGGCAGCGCCCGTCCTGTCGACGAGGACGACGACGCTCGCGGCGAACTCCAGGGCCCCGGCTCCCGCGATCCCCGCTCGGGGCGTTAGGGCTCTCCCTTCCGGATGGCGGCTCCCGCAAGCCGACCCCCGGCGCAACTGCCGGCTCGCGCTTGACCTGGATCATTCTGTTTTCCCTCGACGCGAGCTACGCTTGGCGCAGTTTTTTCCGCGCGGCCGCGGCCGCGTGCTCACCGACGGAGGAAATCGATGAATCACCCCGCGGCATTCACCCGGTTCGGGCGGGTGCTGTTCCTGGCGTGCGCCCTGGCCGGATCGCCGGCGCTCGCATTGCAGCCGGACGAGGAGGTACCGTACGTTGCCACGCCGCAGCAGAACGTCGAGCGCATGCTCGAGATGGCGAAGCCGGGCCCGGGCGACTACCTGATCGACCTCGGCTCCGGCGACGGCCGCTTCGTCATCACGGCTGCCCAGCGCTACGGCACCCGCGCGCTCGGCGTGGAAATCGACGGCATCCTGCTCAAGGAAAGCCGGGCGCGCGCGCAGGCGGCGGGCGTCGACGGATTGGTGGAGTTCCGCGACCAGGACCTGTTCGAGACCGATCTCTCGCGGGCCACCGTGGTCACCATGTACCTGCTGGAGAGCGTGAACCTCAAGCTGCGGCCGAGGCTCCTCGCGCAGTTGAAGCCCGGCGCCCGGGTGGTCTCGCACCACTACTCGATGGGCGCGTGGAAGCCGGACGCGGAGAAGCGCGAATCGCCGCAGCTCTACCCCGTTTTCCTCTGGATCGTCCCCGCCGACGTCGCGGGCGTATGGGAAACGGTGGTGCCGCTCGACCGCAACCGCGACCGCGCCTATCGCCTGAACATCGCGCAGAGCTTCCAGGAGATCTCCGGCTACGCGCGCTCGGACGAGCTCAAGCTCATCCTGAACGAGCCGCGTTTGACGGGCGAGCGCATCGAGCTGAAGGTCACCGACGAGCTCGACCACGGCCGCGTCACCTGGCATGCCCGCGGCCGCGTCGTCGGCGACACCATCGAGGGCACCGTGCGGATCACGGGGTTCAACGCGCTGCAGCTGCCGCTGCCGGAGCTGGAGTTTCCGTGGCGGGCAAAGCGCGTGCAGCGCGCGGCAACCGCCGATTGACCCGGCCCGCCGTCGCGCGGCAGCGGCGATGACCTCCCCCGCACCGGCGGCCACCCGCCCCCAGCCCAGCCTGTCGGTCGCCGATGTCGTGGCGGTCACGGTCGGCATCGTCGTCGGTATCGGCATCTTCAAGACGCCGGCGCTGGTGGCCGGCGCCGCCGACAGCGTGCCCGGCTTCCTGCTGCTGTGGCTGGCCGGTGGCGGCATCTCGCTGCTGGGCGCGCTGTGCTACGCGGAGCTCTCCGCCGCGCATCCCGACGCCGGCGGCGAGTACCACTTTCTGCGGCGCGCGTATGGCGGGCGGGTGGGCTTCCTGTTCGCCTGGGCCCGCATCACCGTGATCCAGACCGGCGCCATCGCCGCGGTCGCGTTCGTGCTCGGCGACTACGCGGCGCAGATCCTTCCGCTCGGCCCCCAGGGTCCCGCCGTGTACGCCGCCGCCGCGGTTGCAGGCGTCACCGCGCTCAACGTGCGCGGGCTGCGCGGAGCCACCCGGCTGCAGCACGTGTTCACCGCGGCGACGGTCCTGGCCCTGGCCGCGATCGTCGTGGCCGCGCTAACGCACGGGCCCTCCCCGGAGCCGCCGCCGCCTTCCGGCGCCGGCAGCGCGATCGGCTTCGCGATGATCTTCGTGCTGCTCACCTACGGCGGCTGGCACGAGGCGGCATACCTGTCGGGCGAGGTGCGCGACGTCCAGCGCAACATGGGCCGCGCGCTGCTCATCGGCATCGGCCTCATCACCCTGGTCTACGTGGCCGTGAACGCCGCCTACGCCGTCGTGTTGGGTCTGCCGGCGCTGCGCGCAGCCGCGGTGCCCGGCGCCGAACTGATGCGGCATACCTTCGGCGAGGGCAGCGCGCTGCTGCTCAGCGCCGTCGTGGTGGTCGCTGCCATCAGCACGCTCAACGCATCCGTTCTGACCGGCGCCCGCGCGGCCTACGCGCTCGGGCGCGACTATGCCGGCTTCGGATTCCTCGGCCGCTGGGATGCCGCCGCGATGGCGCCGGCCAACGCGCTGTGGGTACAGGGCGCCATCGCGCTGGCGCTGGTGGGCGTGGGCGCCGCAACGCGCGGCGGCTTCACCGCGATGGTGGAATTCACGGCGCCCGTGTTCTGGCTGTTCTTCCTGCTCTGCGGCGCGGCGGTGATGGTGCTGCGGGTGCGCGAGCCGAGCCGCGCTCTGCCCTACCGGGTGCCGCTGTATCCGCTCACGCCGCTCGCGTTCTGCGCCGCCTGCGGCTACATGCTGTATGCGAGCCTCGCCTACACGGGCTGGGGCGCGCTGTTCGGCGTCGGCGTTCTCCTCGTCGGCGTGCCGATCCTGGCGTGGCTGCGCCGGCGCCCGCCGCGCTGACTCCCGGTCACCGCGCGGTCAGAGCAGGACGATCGCCAGCAGGAACACCCAGCCGACCAATCCGCCGCTGATGACCGTGTGGACGATACCCGCCACCGCGATCTCGTCGCGGGTGCGGCAGAACGCCTGGATGCCGTGGTAGATGATCCCGCAGGACAAGCCCATCGCGACCAGCGACAGCGCCAGGTTGAACGTGAACTGCGGCGCGAGCAGCCCGAGGCTGGAGAGCCACAGCGGGATCGGCGCGATGCCCGCCAGGAGGTAGGCGTGCCCGTAGCCGATGTCGAATCCGCTGGTGCGGGTGACCTGGCGGATGAACCAGCCCATGCCCGCGATGGTGACCCATTCCGCCGCGAGGAACGCGCTCGCGATCACGCTCCAGTCTTTCGCGCGCGCGCC
>DATIUV010000279.1:0-2163 GCA_035466595.1 Pelomicrobium sp. | reverse complement strand
CACCGAGAAGTTCATGCTCGACGGGCGTCACACCGGCACCGGGGGCGGCAATCATGTGACCCTCGGCGGCCCACTGCAGCCAGGCGTAGAAGTCGACGCGGTCTGCGTGCGCGTCGCGCCACTCCCGCACCGCCGGCGCCTCGGGCCGGCGGTACGCCTCCGGCCACACCGGCCAGCCCCAGACGCCGGGATCGTCGGCGTGGAACGCCTCCTGCAGCGCGTTGAAGAGGGCGAAGCGCTCCAGCGCCTCGCCCTCGGCCTCGCGCCAGGCGGCGAACGCGCGGCCGCGCTCGGTCTGCCGCTCGAGGTGATGCGCGCGGAAATGCTCGTACAGCCGCCGCAGCAGCGGCAGCTTGACCTCGGCGACGCCGCGGTAGTCCACCAGTTCCTCGGCGCGCAGCGCGCGCAGGCGCGCCTGGAACGCGTCGTCGGCCACCGCCGCGCGCGCCTCTTCGCATTGCGCGAACTCGGGCACCGCCTCGACGTCGACGTAGATCGCGTTCAGGTAGATGCGCGTCGACGGGCTGTAGGGGCTGATGTGCTCCGGGTTGTGGGGAAACAGCGCGTGCAGCGGGTTCAGGCCGACGATGCCGGCGCCGGTGCGCGCGGCCGCGTCGATGGCGTTCTTGAGGTCGGTGTAGTCGCCGATGCCCCAGTTGCGCCCGCTGCGCAGCGCGTAGAGCTGCAGCGCCGGCCCCCAGACGCGGCCGTCGCCCTCGAGCGCCGGCGGCCAGTAGCAGTGCTCGGGCGCGATCACCAGCGTCATCGCGGCCGCCGCAGCGTGCCCCGGCGGCTCCAGCGTGAAGCGGTGGTAGCCGAGCGGCAGCGGATCGTTCCAGGTGAAGGTGAATTCCAGGTACGGCTTGCCGCTCACGGTGCGGCTGCCCCCGCGCGCGAGCTCCGCCGGCCGCAGCTCGCCGCGGCGCGCTTCGCCGCCGTCGAGCGCGAGCGTCCAGCGGTGCAGCTGGCCGGCCGCCGTCGATGGGACGTAGAGGCTGAAGGCGTAGGGCTGCGCGCTCTGCCGGAACACGCGGATGACGGCGAGGCCGCGGGACCACGGCCGGCTCTCGAGCTCGTCCAGCGTGCGCTGCACCTCGGCCTCGTCGGCGGGGAAGCCCATTGCCGCCACCAGCGCGCGGCGCGAAGCGCGGCCGGCCTGGTGCGTCTTGCCCCAGATGTCGGTGTACTCGAGCGCGATGCCCAGTCGGGCGCAGAGGCGATCGAGCGCGTCGGCGTCGCTCATGGGCGCGCCTCCGTCTCCAGGTGCCAGACCGCTGACCACGGCGCGAGCCGGCCCCCTTCAAGTCGCTCGCCGGCGGCAGGCGGCAGCGCGTACAGGCGGCGGCCGCCCGGCGCCGCGGCACCGGCCTCGGCGTCGCCGAGGTTGGCGTGCAGCGTGAGCCGGCTGCCGTCGCCGAGCGTCCAGGCGACGCGCAGCGCGCGCTCGCCGAGCATCTCGAAGCTGCCGGCCCGGCTGCCCGCCAGCCGCGGCACGATCTCCGCGTGACGGATCGAGAGCAGCTCGCGGTACAAGTCGAGGAAGCGCGCGTGCGGCGCGCGCGTGACGCTGTCCCAGTCCAGGCGGCTGGCGGCAAACGTGGCCGGGTCGTTGGGATCCGGAATCCTCGCCTGCGCCTGCGGGTTGCTGAAGCGCTCGAAGCGCGCGAACTCGCGCCGGCGGCCCTCGGTCACGGCCTGCGCGAGGTCGGGGCCGAAGTCGCAGAAGAACAGGAACGGGCTTGCGGCGGCGAACTCCTCGCCCATGAAGAGCAGCGGAATCGACGGCGCCAGCAGCCAGGCGGCGACGGCCGCGCGCACCCTGTGCTCCTCGGCGAGGGTCGAGATGCGCTCGCCGAAGGCGCGGTTGCCGACCTGGTCGTGCGTCTGCACGAACGACACGAACGCGCTCGGCGGCAGGTGCGCGCTGCGCTCGCCGCGCGGGCGATGGTCGCGGTAGTCGGAAACCTCGCCCTGGTAGGCGAAGCCCTCGGCCAGGCAGCGGCCCAGGTACCAGGCGGGCCGGGCCGCGTAATCGGCATAGTAGCCGTCCTCCTCGCCGGTCAACAGGATGTGGAACGCGTGGTGAATGTCGTCGTTCCATTGCGCGTCGTAGCGATGGTCGCCTAGGTAGCGCGCCTGGTTCTTGTCGTTCTCCAGCACCAA
>DATIUV010000278.1:0-4139 GCA_035466595.1 Pelomicrobium sp. | reverse complement strand
AGGCGCGGCACGGGTCGCTGCAGCAGCGCCTGCAGTGCCGCCGCGTCGGGGACACTGGCCGATACCTTGGCGTCGAGGCCGGCGAGTCCGGCGCCGGACAACGGCACCGCCCCCGACGCCTTGAGCTTGTTGCCGCCGGCGTTGGCGGTGAGCTCCAGATCGCCGACGGCGCCCGCGGCTCCCGCACGGCCGAGGTTGTCGAGGCTGCCGTTCAACGCGACCGCAACGCCGTTCAACTTGCCTTCCCCATTGAACTCGACCGAGTCGTAGCCGCTCGACGCATCGATGCGGAGGTCATCGATTTGCGCCCGGTGCTCGAGCTTCGGCCGCGCCTGCCGGTAGGTCAGCGCGCCTTTGGTGATGCGAACCTGGCGCACTTGCACGGCGGCGCCGTCTCCCGGCGGCGCCTTGGTTTCCGGCGCCGCCGCGGGCTTCGCGAACGCCCAGTTCTTCTCGCCCTTGGCGTTGACTTCCAGCAGGACGTCGGGCGCCACCAGTTCGAGGCGTCGGATGACGATGTCGCCGGTCAGCAGCGGCAGGAGCGCGACCTGAACCTCGACGCGCTTGGCTTCCGCCATCAGCGGCCGCGAGCCCCAGCGCGCGTTCTGGAAGCTGACGTTCTCGGCGGCAACCGTCGGAAAGAGGGAAAGCCGGAAGCCGACCGGGCCCTTGATCTTCAGCTCGCGGCCGGTGGCGTCCTTGACCGCGGCCTCGACCCGGGCGACGTAGGGGGCGAGGTCGGTGCGCGCGATGATGATCGCGCCGGCCACGAAGATGACGACGACCGCGACCGCGGCGCCGATCAGGACATAGCGTAAGCGCATGGCAGCGCCAGTCTCGCGCAGCGCGCCTGCGACCGCAACCGGCGCGCGAGCCGGGCCGGCGTCAGCCGATCCAGTCGTGCTCGACGACGTCGAGGCGCAGGTCCTGCTCGGCGACCTGGCCGCCGCCCTCGACCTTGAGGCGAAGCACGTGGACGCCGGGTGCGCCGTAGCTCAACTCGTGCGTGAAGGTCCCCGGCAGCTGCAGGCTCTTGTCCGCGACCACCTTGCCCGCCGCGTCGACCAGCTGGCAGCGCGCGGTGCCGCTGCCGGCAAGAACGGCCTGGATGCGGAAGGGCTTGTTGACCGCGCGCCGGTAGACCTCCGGATCGCGATTGGCGTTGTATTGGAGGTTGTTGATCTTGAGCATCTTCAGCAGGCGCTGCATGGCGTTTTTCATCCTCTCCCCGGTTGCGTACAATGCCGTCCATTAGAAACGACTAATTCTATCGCCTGGCATGGAAGGCCACCAACTTTCCGCAACGTTCGATCGGGTCGACGCCGAGCTTGCCGATCTCGAGCGTGCGCTGGCTGCCGAACCGCCGCCGCCGCTCGCGGCCACCGTGGAACGGGCGACGGCGCTCGTGCGCGAGCTGATCGTCGCCTACCTCGCCGACGAGGGGAAGAAGGCGCCGCCGCCCGCCGACGCCGACATCCTCGACGTCTGGAAGGTGCTGGTGAAAGGCGAGCCGTACTGGAACACGATCCGCGACAACCTGCGCGAGCTGGTGTACTACCGCAACTGCATCGAGCTGAACCGCACGGACGCGTTGCCGGTCGTACCGGAAAAGATGGCCGTGCGCACGGCGCGGCACGTGTACCTGTTCATCCGCACCCGTTGCATTCGCGAGGGCCGCATAGCAGCATAGGGACGGCCCTCCGTCCAACCCGGATTCGCATGAAGCAGCTCATCAACCGCCTGCGCGGCGTCGAACGTGACATCGTCCAGCCGCCCGACGCGGCGGCGGCGCCGTATTACGAGCCGCAGAAGAACGAAGTGGCGATCTTCGAGGCCGCCTACCGTCAGCGGCTGCCGGTGATGCTGAAGGGGCCCACCGGCTGCGGCAAGACGCGCTTCCTCGAGTACATGGCGTGGCGGCTCAAGCGGCCGCTGGTGACGGTGGCGTGCCACGAGGACCTGACCAGCGCCGACCTCGTCGGGCGCTTCCTGCTCGAAGGCGACGAGACCGTCTGGCAGGACGGCCCGCTCACGCGCGCGGTCAAGGCCGGCGCCATCTGCTACCTGGACGAGATCGTCGAGGCGCGCACCGACACGACGGTGGTGATCCATCCGCTCACCGATCATCGCCGTCGCCTGCCGCTGGAGAAGAAAGGCCAGGAGATCGAGGCGCACGAGGACTTCATGCTGGTGATCTCCTACAACCCCGGCTACCAGACGGTGCTCAAGGATCTGAAGCCGTCGACCAAGCAGCGCTTCGTCGCCATCCAGTTCGATTTTCCCGACGCCGCCACCGAGCTCAGGATCCTGCGCGCGGAGGTGCCGGAGCTGGATGCGGAGCGGGCGGAGAAGCTCGTCGCGATCGGCCAGCGCGCGCGCGCGCTGAAGGACCACGGCCTCGAGGAGGTGACCTCGACGCGGGCGCTGGTGTACGCGGGCAGCATGATGGCCGCCGGGCTGGCGCCGGTGGAGGCCTGCCAGGTGGCGATGGTGAGCCCCATCACGGACGATCCGGAGCTGGCCGAGGCGATGATGGAGATCGTGCGCGCCCATCTCGAGTGAGCGCATCGTGACCCGGCCGCCGTCCCCGCACCACGCCGCGCCCGACGAGGTCGAGCGGCGCCTCGACCAGCTCGCCCACGTGAGCTTCGTCGCCCACCGCGACGCCAAGGAGGTGCTGCCGGCGCTGCGCCGTCACGGCGAGGCCGAGGCGGCGCAGTGGCTCGACGCCGCGCAGCGCCTTTTCCTGCACGATCGCGAGGCGGGCAAGGCCTTCATCCGCGGCAGCGGCGCGGCCGAGCGCGCGTGCGGCGCGGTGGCGCCATGGACGCGCCAGGCGCTGCAGTTCCTGCGCTTCCGCGGCTCGTGGAAGGCGGTCGAGGGCTTCATGCAGAACCTGCCCGACGCCTACGCCGAACTAGGCCACGCCGGCGAGGAGCGCTGGGCGCAGATCGGGCTCGTCTGGTGCGCGCGCCATCTCGAGAGCGGCGCCGCGTTCTTCCGCGCGAAGGTGGAGGATCTCGCCGCCCGCCAGGGTGTCACCGGCATCGAGCATCTGACCGCGCCGGCGGAGGAGCTCTACGAGACACGGCGGCTGCTGCTGGCGAGCTATCTGCCGGGCGCGATCAAGGTGCGCAACCTGTTCGGCGCCCAGCTGCTGCTGCCGTGGGCGCAGCGCGGCGCCGACATCCTGCAGGCCGGCCGCCTGCGCGGCGAGGCCTATTTCCGGCTCGAGTCGGACGAGAGCCTGCACATCCTCATGGATCACATGGCGGGCTTCCGGCTCGCCGACCACGAGCGGCTCATCACCTTCCTGCTGGCGATCTGGTTCGACGAGCCGCCGGGCCTGCGCCCGAGCGACTGGTCGCCGGAGAAGGGGCGCGCCTTCGTCGAGACCGACGGCCGCGAGCTCTACCTGCCGGTGGCGATGCCGGAGCGCGACGACGCCTTGCTGGCGGTGATACACACCGCCGGGCATATCGCCTTCGGCTCCTTCGAGCGTGCCGCGATCGAGGCGCTGTTCCGCGAGGCCGGCGCCGAACACCCGCCGCTCGCGCCGGACCAGCCGATCACCTGGCGGCCGCTATACGCGACCTATGGCGAGGACATGCTGACGTTCTCGCTGCTGTTCGACCTGTGCGAGGACCTGCGGGTCGACGCCCGCATCGCCGCCGACGTGCCGAACCACCTGCGCCGCCTGGAGCGCGTCGCCGCGCGGCGCGCGCCGACGGCGGAGCCGGCCGCGACGTACTATCGGCTCGCGCTCGACAGCGTGCGCTGCCTGGTGGATCCGGCAGGCGTTCCCGCCGAGCGGCGCGCCGAGATCCGCTGGGACGAGCTGATGCCGCTCACCGATCCGGCGGCGACGCTGCTCGACGCGTTTCGCATCGCCAACGCGATTTACCGTGCGCAGGCGTGGCCGGCGGTGGCGACGCTGGAGCAGCGCGCCGAGGCTTACCTGCCGGGCCGCTCGCCGAACGCGGCGCGCGCCGTCTATCCGCGCGATGCCGGCGGCGACGGCCGCGCGGGCGAGGGCGAGACCGGCGACCAGGCCGGGCAGGGCACGCAGGAGCAGGCCGAGTCGCCGGACGAACCGTCGCCGCAGGGCGGCGCCGAGGACACGGAGCCGGCGATGCCGG
>DATIUV010000277.1:0-5884 GCA_035466595.1 Pelomicrobium sp. | reverse complement strand
CCCAGGCCGGCAGCCTGGGGCCGCCGCCGGCGCCGCCGGAGGCGGACACGGCTTCCGACAGCATGTGGTCGGTGATCGCCGGCGGCCTCGCCCGCTCGCTGTCGGCGCTGATCGCGCCGCGGCCCGCGGGGCCAGTCGCGGCGCGCGACGTCGACGCCCTGGGCGGACGCGAGGTGGAGTCAGCCTACTCGGGCATCGCCGCGTCGGGCCGCCGGCCGCTGCCGGGCAGCGACCTCGCGGTGGTGCTGGCGGCGGAGCCGGTGTGGCAGGAGGATCGCGTCATGGGGGTGGTGCTGGTGGAGGAGACGACGGAAGGCATCCTCGCCGTCCGCACGCAGGCGTTGTCGCGCCTGACCATCATCACCGCGGCGGTGTTCGTCGTCACCACGCTGGCGCTGATCCTGTTCGCGCGGCGCATCTCCGGCCGCGTGCGCCGGCTGCGCGACGACGCCGACGCCGCGATCGACCCGCAGGGGCGCGTGCGCGCTCGCATCCGCGCCTCCGAGGAAGGCGACGAGATCGGCGACCTGCGGCGCAGCTTCGCCTCGCTGATCGACCGCCTGCGCCAGTACACCGGCTACCTGGAGCAGATGGCGGGGCGGCTGTCGCACGAGCTGCGCACGCCGATCGCCGTCGTGCGCTCGTCGCTCGACAACCTGAAGGGCCAGCCGCTGGCCGACGAGGCGCAGGTCTACGTCGAGCGCGCCGACCGCGGCGTCGCGCGCTTGTCGACGATCATCACGCGCATGAGCGAGGCGACGCGGCTGGAGCAGGCGCTGGCCGGTGCCGAGCGCGAGCGCTTCGATCTGGCCGAGGTCGTGGCAGGCTGTGTGGAGGGCTACCGTGTCGCCTATCCGCAGCGCACCTTCGCGCTGAAGACGGACGGCCGCGCGTTGCCGGTGCATGGCGCGCCGGAGCTGATGGCGCAGCTGCTGGACAAGCTGGTGGGCAACGCCGTCGATTTCGCGGCGCCGGACACGGCGATCACGGTGCGGCTGGACCGCGACGCGGACGCGGCGCTGCTGCGCGTGCTCAACGAAGGCCCGCGCCTGCCGGCGCAAATGGAGGGGCGGCTGTTCGAGTCGATGGTGTCGGTGCGCGGCGGCTCGGAAAGCAACGAGCCCCATCTGGGGCTCGGTCTGTACATCGTGCGGCTGATCGCCGAGTTTCACGGCGGCACGGCGTCGGTCACCAATCGCGAGGACGTCGACGGCGTCGCCGCCACCGTGCGCGTGCCGCTCGCCGCGGAAGCGGCGCGCGGCTGACCCGGCACCAGTTACGGCAGGATCTGGCGCGGCGCCGGCGGATAGGATGCCGTGCCGCGAGCGTCGCGCAGATCGACCAGCGCCGGCACGTCGTGCTCGCGGGCGGGCGGGTGCTTGCCCGGGGCCCCGAACAGCCGGGCCGCGGCCGCGCGCGCGTCAGCCTCCATCCGATAGGGGCCGCGGAACTCCGCGCGCTCGTCGAACTTGCGCCGGATCGTGCCCGGCGTCCAGGTCACGACGTAATACCCCAGCGCGAGCGACTTGCCGTTGTCGCGCCAGTAAACCCGTTCGTAGGATTCCTCGTCCAGCAGGCGAAACTCGCTGATGACGTGGACGATTTCGTAATCGGCGGAACGCGCCTCCATGCAATCCTCCTTTGCTCCCCAAGGGATTTTGGAAGTGCGGCTGTGGGCGCCAGCCGTTCGTGTTTTTGACCAGAACGGTTCCAAGCCTAGTACGATCCGCGGCGGTAATCCACATTCACAATGCGGAAAAGGCTTGTTAATGTCGGGGTCTTTGCGTGGATGGCTAAAAGTTTAACGATATCAGGGTATTGGGCCTGACTCGCGGCAGCGGAGCAGGGCGGCCGTTGTGTGACATTCGTTAACATTTCCAGGCGCGGCCCGGAACCGCCGCGACCGACTGACTTGGTCAGAAGCCGAGCGGCCGGTGCGCCGTGCGCAGGCTCGGCGGCAGCGCGGAATCGCCCATCAGGAAGCCGTCGACCTCGCGCGCGCAGTCGCGGCCTTCGCCGATCGCCCACACCACCAGCGACTGGCCGCGGCTGGCGTCCCCGCAGGCGAAAACGCCTTCGACGCGGCTCATCATGCGCTCATCGACGCGGATCGTGCCCCGCTCCGTCGCCTCGATGCCATCGCCCGCGAACGGCGCCAGCTCGGGCCCGGCAAAGCCGATGGCGATCAGCACCAGTTGCGCCGGCAGCCGCACGTCGGCATCGAGCACCTTCTTGTCGACGCGGCGTCCGCGCTCGTCGTAGGTCCACTCGACGCGCTCCAGCTTGAGCGCGTCGACGCGGCCGTCGCCGTCGGCATCGACGAACTCGGCGCTGTCCAGGCTGTAGAGGTCCTCGCCGCCCTCGGCCAGCGCATAGGTTTCCTCGTGCGTCCTCGGCGGCCATGGCCACGGATTGCCGGCGGGGCGCGCGAACGGCCTTCGCGGCCTGATGCTGACCTGCGTCACCGAGCGCGCGCGCTGGCGGTGCGCCGTGGCGACGCAGTCGGCGCCGGTGTCGCCGCCGCCGAGCACGATCACGTCCTTGCCGGCGGCGTGGATCGGCGCCTCGTCGACCGGCCGTCCGGCCTGGCGGCGGTTCTCCTGCGTCAGGTACGCCATCGCGAAGTGCACGCCGGCGAGCTCCCGCCCCGGCACCGGCACGTCGCGCGGCGCCAGCGCGCCGAGCGCGAGGCACACGGCGTCGAAGTCCTCGCGCAGCCGCGCCAGCGGCACGTCGACGCCGACCTCGCAGCTCGCACGATACGCGATGCCCTCGGCCGCGAGCTGCTCGACGCGCCGCGCGACCTGGCGCTTGGCGAACTTGAAATCGGGGATGCCGTAGACCATCAGCCCGCCGATCGCGTCGTCGCGCTCGAACACGGTGACCGCGTGCCCGACGCGGTTCAACTGCTGCGCGCAGGCGAGGCCCGCGGGCCCGCTGCCCACCACCGCGACTTTCTTCCCGCTGCGCTGCGCCGGCGGCTGCGGCCGGATCCAGCCCGCGCGCCAGCCCATGTCGACGATGGCGCGCTCGATGCTCTTGATCGTGACGGCGTCGTCGTTGCAGGCGAGCGTGCAGGCGGGCTCGCACGGCGCCGGGCAGGTGTAGCCCGTGAACTCGGGGAAGTTGTTCGTCGCGTGCAGCCGCTCGAGCGCCTCGCGCCACAGCCCGCGGTACACGAGGTCGTTCCAGTCGGGAATGATGTTGCCGATCGGGCAGCCGGCCATGCAGGTCGGCACGCCGCAGTCCATGCAGCGCTCGCCCTGGTCGCGCAGCCGGCCCTCGTCCCAGTCGGGCGCGTAGATCTCACGGTAGTCCGCGGTGCGTTCGCGCGGATCGCGGTAGCCGATCGGCTCGCGCTGGTGGCGGATGAATCCGCCCGGATGGTTCTCGCTCATCGGCTTCTCCGGTGTCAGGCCGCCAGCGACGCGGGCGGCGGCGGCGCGATGCGCAGGTCGCGGCCCTCGGCCAGCTGCCGGCG
Source organism: Pelomicrobium sp. (assembly GCA_035466595.1). GTDB lineage: Bacteria > Pseudomonadota > Gammaproteobacteria > Burkholderiales > UBA6910 > DATIUV01. The sequence continues at coordinate 2,403 of DATIUV010000277.1, read as the reverse complement.
CAGGACCTCGGCGTAGGCTTTCGGCATGACCTTGACGAAGTGCGCGGCGCTGGCCGGCCACGCCTGCAAGAGCTCGCGCGCCCGCGCGCTGCCGGTGTAGGCGGCGTGGTTCTCCAGCAGCCGGTGCAGAAGGTCGCGGTCGCGGCCGTCGGCGAGCGGCTGCAGAGCGACCATCGCCGGGTTGTACAGCGACGCCAGCGCGCCGGCGTCGTCCAGCACGAATGCCTCGCCGCCGCTCATGCCGGCGCCGAAATTCCTGCCGCTGGCGCCCAGCACGACGACCACGCCGCCGGTCATGTACTCGCAGGCGTGGTCGCCCACGCCCTCCACGACCGCCATGGCGCCGGAGTTGCGCACGGCGAAGCGCTCCCCCGCGAGGCCATTGAAATACGCTTCGCCCGCGGTGGCGCCGTAGAGCGCGACGTTGCCGACGACGATGTTGCCGGCGGCTTCGTAGCCGGCATCCGCCGGCGTGGCGACCGTGATCCGTCCTCCCGACAGGCCCTTGCCGATGTAGTCGTTGGCGTCGCCCGTGAGCTGCAGCGTGATGCCGCGGGCAAGAAAGGCGCCGAAGCTCTGGCCGGCGGAGCCCTCGCACTCGACGACGATGGTGTCCGGCGCGAGGCTGCCCTGGGCGCGCGTCGCCGCCCAGCTCAGCATGGTGCCGACGGCGCGATCGCGGTTGCGCACGGCGATGCGCAGGCGCACCGGCCGGCGGTGCTCGAGCGCGGGCGCGGCGTCGCGGATCAGCGCCCGGTCGAGGCTTTCTTGCAGCTTGTGGTCCTGCGCCCGCACCTTGCGCGGCGTGTCCGTGGACGGCTGCCGGTAGAGCAGCCGCGAGAGGTCGAGGCGGATTCCCTTCGGATGGCGCAGCGCCCGCTGCCGCAGGCGATCGACGCGGCCGACCATCTCGTCGACGGTGCGGAAGCCCAGCGCCGCCATGATCTCGCGCAGCTCCCGCGCCATGAAGCGCAGGTAGTTGACGACGTGCTCCGGGTCGCCGGCGAACCGGCCGCGCAGGTGCGGATCCTGCGTCGCCACGCCCACCGAGCAGGTGTTGCAGTGGCACTTGCGCAGCATGATGCAGCCCAGCGCCACCAGCGGTGCGGTGCCGTAGCCGAATTCCTCCGCGCCCAGCAGCGCGGCGATCGCCGCGTCGCGGCCGGTCTTGAGGCCGCCGTCGGCGCGCACGCGGATGCGCGAGCGCAGGTCGTTGGCGAGCAGCACCTGGTGCGTTTCGGCCAGGCCCAGCTCCCACGCCGAGCCCGCCGACTTGATCGAGGTCTTCAGCGACGCGCCGGTGCCGCCGGAGTCGCCGCTGATCAGCACGGCGTCGGCGCGGGCCTTGGCCACCCCGGCGGCGATGGTGCCGACGTTGGCCACGGCCACCAGCTTGACGTGGATCTCGGCCTCGGGGTTCGCGCACTTGAGGTCGTAGATGAGCTGCGCGAGATCCTCGATCGAGTAGATGTCGTGGTGCGGCGGCGGCGAGATCAGGCCGACGCCGGGCGTCGTGAAGCGCACCGCGGCGATGCCGCCGTCCACCTTGCCGCCCGGCAGCTCGCCGCCCTCGCCGGGCTTGGAGCCCTGCGCCATCTTGATCTCGATCTGGCGCGCGTGGGCGAGATAGTCGATGGTGACGCCGAAGCGGCCGCTCGCCACCTGCTTCATCGAGCACTCGCGCTCCGTGCCGAAGCGCTCGACCTGCTCGCCGCCCTCGCCGGTGCCGGACTTGCCGCCGATGCGGTTCATCGCGACGGCGAGCGCCTCGTGGGCTTCCTGTGACAGCGCGCCGAACGACATGGAGCCGGTCGAGAACCGCCGCATGATCGCGTCCTCCGGCTCCACCTCGCCGAGCGCGATCGATTGCGCCGGGTCGACGTCGAAATCCAGCAGCCCGCGCAGGGTCTGCAGCCGGCCCTCCTGCTCGTTGACGTAGTCGGCAAAGCGGCGGTAGGCGGCGTCGTCGCCCGAGCGCACGGCCTGCTGCAGCCAGCCGATCGTCTGCGGCGTCCACTGGTGCAGCTCGCCGTCGCGCCGCCAGTACAGCTCGCCGCCGACGTCGAGCGCCAGGTTGCCGACGATGTCCGGCGCAAACGCGGCGGCGTGCAGCTCGCGCGCCTCGCGCTCGATGTCGGCGAGCGTCGCGCCGGGGATGTGGCAGGTCGTGCCGGGGAAGTACTCGTCCACCAGCTCCGGCGCGAGGCCGACGGCCTCGAACACCTGCGCGCCGCGGTAGCTCTGCAGCGTCGAGATGCCCATCTTGGACATGACCTTGAGGATGCCGTCCTCGACGGCGGCGCGGTAGCGGCGGACCGCCTCGTCCGCGGGGCACTCGACGAGGCCTTCGTCGACCAGCGCGGCGACGCTGCGAATCGCGAGCCACGGGTGCACCGCGTCGGC
>DATIUV010000276.1:0-16892 GCA_035466595.1 Pelomicrobium sp. | reverse complement strand
GTCGGCATCGCCCGCGCGCTCGCCATCGAGCCCAAGATGCTGCTGATGGACGAGCCGTTCTCGGCGCTCGACGCGCTCACGCGCGGCGTGCTGCAGGAGGAGGTGCTGAAGATCTGCGCCGAGACCCGGCAGACGGTGTTCATGATCACGCACGACGTCGATGAGGCGATCCTGCTCGCCGACAAGATCGTGCTGATGACCAACGGCCCCGGCGCGCGCATCGCCGAAGTGGTGCTGAACACGCTGCCGCGCGACCGCAACCGCCACGACATGCACCGGCACCCGCACTACTACCCGATCCGCAACCACCTGCTCGATTTCCTGATCGACCGCTCGAAGAGCTTCGACCAGGAGATCGCGGGCAAGGCCTACGATCCGAAGAACCCCCCGCTCGTCATGCCCGGCATCAGCGAGGCGCCTGCCGAGCGGCGACCCGCGCCGGCCGTGGCCGGCCTCCGCACCTGACCGAAGGAGACTCCCATGAAGCACGCCAGCAGTGAAGGAATGACCGTGATCGCCAAGCCCATGACCCGCGTCGACGTGACCGAGGCGATCGTCGCCGCCAAGATCCAGAAGGGCCTGACCTGGAGGGAGATTGCGGCCAAGATCGGCAAGAGCGCCGAGTGGACCACCGCCGCGCTGCTGGGCCAGATGCAGCTCACCAAGGAGCAGGCCGAGGCCGCCGGCAAGCTGTTCGATCTGCCCGAGGAAGCCGTCAAGCTGCTGCAGGTGGTGCCGTACAAGGGGTCGCTCCCCACCGCCGTTCCCACCGACCCGCTCATCTATCGCCTCTACGAGCTGGTCAGCGTCTACGGCACGACGTTCAAGGAGCTCATTCACGAAGAGTTCGGCGACGGCATCATGAGCGCGATCGACTTCGAGATGAAGCTCGAGCGGCTGGCCGACCCCAAGGGCGACCGCGTCCGGATCACGATGAGCGGGAAGTATCTGCCCTACAAGTCTTATTGATCGCGACGCGCCCCGCGCGCGATCAATTCCGCGGGATCAAAGGACCCGAGAGGCGCCGGCCTTTATCCCGCGGAATGCACAAAGGCCGCCGATGAACGGCGCGGGCGCGAGCGCCTGCGGTCGTTGAACCAAGCGCCCCCGTGCGGCTCGAACGGGCATGCAGCATCCGTTTCGCTTCCTCGTCCTGATTGCCCTCGCCTGCGGCCCAGCGGCCGCGCAGGATCCCTCGCGCGACGCGGTCCAGCGCGAGCTGCAGCGCCGCGAGCTCCAGCAGCAGCAAACGCAGCAGCGCATCCAGCAGGGCGTCGACGTGCGCGGCGCCGGCACGCCGGAAGCGCGCAGCCGCGACCAGCTCCGGCTGCAGCAGGACCTGCGCCTGCAGCAGCTCGAGCAACACCAGCAGCGGGAGCTGTCCGAACGCCAGCAGGCGGGAACCGACGAAGGCGCCGGCGGCGCGGCGGCGGAGGCGCAGCGCCGGCGCGAGCGGCAGGAACTCGAAGACCGCACGCGCCGGGAGATGCCGCCGGCCACGCCGCGCGACGAACCTACGCGCTGAGGCGGGCGCCGTCGGCGGCGAGCCGCGCCAGCAGCTTCTCGTGAATGCCGCCGAAGCCGCCGTTGCTCATGACCAGCACGTGGTCGCCGGCGCGCGCCGCGGCGGTCACGGCCTCTACCAACGCCGACAGGTCTTCGCGGCAAACGGCTTTCGGGCCGAGCGGCGCCAAGGCCGTCGCGGCGTCCCAGCCGAGGCCTGCGGTATAGCAGAAGGTCGCGTCGGCATCGACCAGGCTCGGTGCCAGCGCGTCTTTCCAGACCCCCAGCTTCAGGGTATTGGAGCGCGGCTCCAGCACGGCGAGAACGCGCGCCGCACCAACGCGCTCGCGCAGCGCGGCGAGCGTGGCGCGGATCGCGGTCGGGTGGTGCGCGAAATCGTCGTAGACCGTGACCCCGGCGACGGTGCCGCGCACCTCGAGGCGGCGCTTGGTGTTGCGGAACTGCGCCAGGGCCTCGGCCGCCACGCTCGGCGGCACGCCCGCGTGCCGCGCGGCGGCCATCGCCGCGACGGCATTCATGCGGTTGTGCTCGCCCGGCACGTCCCAGCGCACGCTCGCCTGCGGCATCCCGCCCAGCAGGACGTCGAAGCCCTCGCCGCTGGCGCGCGCCGCCCAGCCCGGCGACGCGCCGAAGCGCTCGATCGGCGTCCACGCACCCTTCGCGAGGACGCGCTCAAGGGCGGCATCCGTCGCGTTCGACACCAGCAGCCCGTTGCCGGGCACGGTGCGCACGAGGTGGTGGAACTGCGTCTCGATGGCATCGAGGTCGGGAAAGATGTCGGCGTGGTCGAATTCCAGGTTGTTGAGGAGCGCCGTGCGCGGCCGGTAATGCACGAACTTCGAGCGCTTGTCGAAGAACGCGGTGTCATACTCGTCCGCCTCGATCACGAAGAAGGGCGATTCGGTCAGCCGCGCGGAGACGCCGAAGTTCTGCGGCACGCCGCCGATCAGGAAGCCGGGCGCCAGGCCGCCGTGCTCCAGCATCCACGCCAGCATCGATGCCGTGGTGGTCTTGCCGTGCGTGCCCGCCACGGCGAGCACCCACCTGCCGGCGAGCACCGTGTCCGCCAGCCACTGCGGCCCCGACGTATAGGACAGCCCCGCAGCCAGCACCGCCTCCATCAGCGGGTTGCCGCGCGAGACGACGTTGCCGACGACGAAAGTGTCGGGATTCAGCGACACCTGCGACGCGTCATAGCCCTCGATCAGCTCGATGCCGAGCGCCGCGAGCTGGTCGCTCATCGGCGGATAAACGTTGGCGTCGCAGCCGGTTACGCGATGTCCGGCGGCGCGCGCGATGGCCGCAACGCCGCCCATGAAGGTGCCGCAGATGCCGAGGATGTGAATGTGCATTATCGAAACACGACGCGCGCCGGTCCTGTCACGAGCAGGATGCGCCCTGCCCCGAAAGTTGACAGGGCGCTGCGCCCGATTCTACCGGCGCGGCGCGGGAATGCGGTGACGATCGACATCGCAACGCTTGACAACAGCATCGACAACGCGCCGCACGCCGCGCATTGCAATTGCACGCCGCCGGACAAAGCCTTTATCATTGCCCGGCGAGCACCGGACAGAATCTTCACCATCCCGGATGTGAGTTTTCCTGGGGCCCGCGTTCGCGGGCTCTCGCGTCACAACCAACATCAGAAAGAGAGGAGCAGTATGGCCAAAACAATCAGCAAGGCGGACCTCGTCGAAGTCGCCGCCAAGGCTGCGGGCATCAGCAAGACGGCCGCCGCGGAAGCCATCAACGCCGCGATGGATGCGGTGGTGTCGAACGTCGCCAAGGGCAACCGCGTGACGCTGGTGGGTTTCGGCTCGTTCGAGTCGCGCAAGCGCAAGGCCCGCACCGGCAAAAACCCCGCCACCGGCGCGTCGATCAAGATTCCGGCCCGCACCGTGCCGGCGTTCTCCGCCGGTCAGGCGTTCAAGGACGCGGTCGGCAAGAAGAAGTAATCCGCTTTGCAGCGGCTGCCGGAAGGATTTCCGGCAGCCCGCTCCTCTCCCGGGCCCGCTCGCGGCCCGCGCTCTCCGAACCCGCGTCACTTGGCATCCAGGTCCACCTGCATGGCCTCGAGAAAACGCGACACCATGTTGTAGGCAGCCACCGTCACGGTCAGCTCCACCAGTTCCTGCGCGCCGAAATGCGCGCGCAGCGGCTCGAACACCGCATCCGGCACGTGGATCTCGCGCGTCATGCTGTCGACATACGCCAGCACGGCGGCGAGGCGCGCATCGAACAGGCCGCATTGCGCCCAAGTTTCGAGCGCGTCGATCTGCGCCTGCGTGATGCCCTCCTTCAGCGCGAACGGCACGTGCGTCCTGAATTCGTAATCGGCGTGGTTGATCAGCGCCACGCGCAGGATCGCCAGCTCGCGCACGTCGCCCGCGAGACTCGCCTGCTGGCGCACCGCCGTCAGCAGCTTGAGCCAGCCCTCCGCGACCGGCGGGCTGTGCAGCAGCGTGCCGTAGAGGTTCAGCAGCTTGCCGCGCTCGGCCCGGATGCGGCCGATCAGCTCGGCGCGGTCGGGGTGGGTCTGTTCGTTCACCAGCGGCAGTCGGGCCATGATCGCTCCCTGAGAAAAGCTATCTAACCGCGAAGGACGCAAAGGACGCGGCGGAACAGCATCAGCGGTGACAGATGCGCATCGCCGTCCCGGTCCCTCCCGCCTGATTTGCGCTCACCGCTTGCGGCGAGCGTGGAGCGACGCGACCCTGTTCGCATTCACGACGCCCATCACCCCGCGGCGCCAAGAGAAAATCTTCCTCAGCGTCCTCCGCGGTGAAAACGCCGTTGCCAGAAATCGCTTCAAACGTCGTCGAGCGCCCGCTCGCCGAGATGCGCGACGTCGCCCCAGACCTCGAGCCGCCAGCCGCCGCCCGTGCAGTGGAAGACGTTGATGCTGGCGTTCAGGATTGTGAACATCCGCGGGCCCTCGTGCGGGAGGCCCAGCGCCGTGCGGTAGAGCACGTCCAGCACGCCGCCGTGCGCGACCACCACCGCCCGCTCGCCGGCGTGGCGCGCGCCGATCTCGGCCAGCGCCGCCAGCACCCGCGTCGAGGTCTGCGCTGCGCTCTCCCCGTCGGGGATCACGTAGTCGGGGCCGCCGCTGCGGTAGCCTTCGTACACCGCCGGCAGCTCGCGCTGCGCGTCGGCGCGCGTGAGACCCTGCAGCACGCCCAGGTGCCGCTCGCGCAGCCGCGGATCCGCGACGACGCGATGGCCGGTGCGGGCGGCGATGCGCCGCGCCGTCTCGTAAGCACGGCCCAGGTCGCTGCTGTAGAGGGCCGCGAAGCGCTCGGCCGCGAGCCGCACCGCCACCGCCTCGGCCTGCTCGATGCCGGCGGCATTGAGCGGGCTGTCCAGGTGGCCCTGCATGCGAGCCTCCTGGTTCCAGGTGGTCTCTCCGTGGCGCACCACGACTATCTCGGCGGAGGCGGACATGGCTTCGGTCGCGTCAGCGCAGGCGCCGCTGCGCTCAGGCCTTCTGCTTCAGCACGTCGCGGATCTCGGTCAGCAGCTTGACGTCTTCGGGCGGCTCCGCCGGCGCCGGCGCCGCCTCTTCCGCCCGCTTGAGCCGGTTGATGATCTTGACCATGACGAAGACGGCCCAGGCGATGATCAGGAACGTGACCAGCGTGTTGACGAACGCGCCGTAGTTGAGGGTCACGGCGCCGGCCTTGTTCGCCGCCTCGGGCGTGAAGTAAGGGCCGGGCGTCGCGCCTTCCTTGAGCACCAGGAACAGGTTGGAAAAATCCACGCGGCCCAGCAGCAGGCCGATGGGCGGCATGATGATGTCGCGCACGATCGAGTCAACGATCTTGCCGAACGCGCCGCCGATGACCACGCCCACGGCCAGATCGATGGCGTTGCCCTTGACGGCGAACTCCCTGAATTCCGAGATGATGCTCATGAGGCTCCCCTTTCTGTGGTGGGACCGGAAGAGTGCGCGGCCCTGCTGCGCCGCGATGCGCGGATTATATCGGCCGCCGCGCCGGGGCGCCCACTGAACGGCAACCTAGCCGAGCAGCTCGGTGTCTTCGTGCGCGTAGGGCGGCGAGGACCAGCAGAGGATGGCGAGCGGCTCCGCGCCCGTGTTGCGGATCGCATGCGGGGTGCCCGGCGGGATGCAGATCGTGTCGCCGGCGCGCACCGCGAAGCGCTCGTCGCCGAGTCGCATTTCGCCCTCGCCGCGGGTCACGTGGTAGAGCTCCTCGCTCGCCCGATGGCGATGCAGCTGCGTCGTCTGCCCCGGCGCCACCACGGCCTCGGCCAGGCTCTGCGCCGCGTTGCCGTGAACGGCGGGATGCATGAGTTCGCGCACGGCGGAGCCGTCCTTGGTGACGAACGCCTCGCATTCGTCGAGTCGCGTGCGCGCGCTCATGTGCCGCCTCCGCGTCTTACTTGACCGGATGCGTCGGGCGCGTGCCGCCCTGCTGGTAGTACGGCATCATCTGCGGCACCAGCTTTTCCAGCGCCGCGATGCGGTTCTCGGGCGACGGGTGCGTGCTCAGGAACTCCGGCGGCCGGTTGTCCCCCAGCTTGCCCATCTTCTGCCACAGCGTCACCGCGGCGCGGGGATCATAGCCCGCCTTCGCCGCCAGCTCGATGCCGATGCGATCGGCCTCCGATTCCATCTGCCGGCTGTTGGGCATCTGCACGGCGTAGGCGGCGGCCAGCGCCGCGCCGGTCATGGCCAGCCCCTTGCTGTCGGTCGCGATACCGACGCCGATGACGGCAAGGTTGCTCGCCATCGCCACCGACATTTTCTCCGCGGTGTGGGCAGACAGCGCGTGGGCGATCTCGTGGGCCATCACCTGCGCGATTTCGTCGTCGGTCGCATTGAGCTGCTTGATGAGCCCGGAGTAGATCGCCATCTTGCCGCCGGCCATGGCCCAGGCGTTCACCGTCTTGGGATCGTTGATGACGTTGACCTCCCAGTTCCACTTGGCGGTCTCCGGGCGGTAGCGGATCGCCTGCGCGACGAGCCGCTCGGTGATCCGCTCCACGCGCGCCTTCATCGCCGGATCGGCGTTGAGGTCGCCCTTCTTCGCCGCCGGCGCCAGCATTTCCGGATAGGCCTGCAGCGAGGCCTGGATCGCCTGCTGCTCGGACACGATCATGAGCTGCTGCCGGCCCGTGACCGGGTTGGTGGTGCAGCCGGCCAGAACCAGCGGCAGCACCGCCAGGATGCACAGCTTGCGGATCATGGTTTCATCCCCCTTCGACGAGATTGCGCGGGTCCCGGGTTGGACAGCAGGGCGCCGGCCGCGTTTTCCAGCAGGCGCCATTGGCCCGGCGCAAGCCCCTCCAGATTCCAGGACCCGAGAGCGTAGCGAACCAGCCGCAGGGTCGGGAAGCCCACCGCTGCGGTCATGCGCCGCACCTGCCGGTTGCGCCCCTCGGTCAGCGCGAGCTCGATCCATGCCGTCGGGATCGCGCGCCGGAAGCGCACCGGGGGGTCGCGCGGCCACAGGCCCGCCGGCTCGTCGATGCGCCGCGCCCGCGCCGGCTGCGTGCGCCGGCCGTCGAGCTCGACGCCGCGCTCGAGCCGGGCCAGCGCCGCGGAATCCGGCTCGCCCTCCACCTGCACCCAATACGACTTCGCCAGCTTGTGCCGGGGATCGCTGATGCGGTGCTGCAGGCGACCGTCGTCGGTCAGCACGACGAGCCCCTCGCTGTCGAGATCGAGCCGGCCCGCCGGATAGACGCCCGGCAGGTCGATGAAGTCCTTGAGCGCGCGCTTGCCCGCCGGCGCGGTGAACTGGCACAGCACGCCGTAGGGCTTGTTGAACAGGACGACGCGGGTCATTCCCTGACCGCAGAGGCGCTGAACGGGTTCTTCTGGCCGCGACTACTCCACCGTCACCGGCGCGCGGTCGTAGGCCAGCACCGGCGCGAGCCAGCGCTCGGCCGCTTCCATGTCCCAGCCCTTGCGCCGCGCGTAGTCCTCGACCTGGTCGCGGTCGACCTGGCCGGTGGCGAAGTACTGCGACTGCGGGTGCGAGAAGTAGAAGCCCGATACCGCCGCCGCCGGCAGCATGGCGAACGCGTCGGTCAACTGCATGCCGGCGTTGCCCGGCGCGTCGAGCAGCCTGAACAGCGGCCCCTTCTCGGTGTGGTCGGGGCACGCGGGGTAGCCCGGCGCCGGCCGGATGCCGCGATAGTCTTCCTTCACCAGGCGCTCGTTGTCCGCGTCCTCGTCCGGCGCATAGCCCCAGAACTCGCGCCGCACGCGCCAGTGCAGGTGCTCCGCGAACGCCTCGGCCAGGCGGTCGGCGAGCGCCTTCAACAGGATCGCGTTGTAGTCGTCGTGCGCGTCCTCGAACGCCTTTACGCGCGCGTCGATGCCGATGCCCGCCGTCACGGCGAACGCGCCGACGTAGTCCTCGACGCCCGAGCCCTTCGGCGCGACGAAATCGGCCAGGCACAGGTTGGCGCGGTCCGCCGGCTTGACCATCTGCTGGCGCAGGTTGTGCCAGGTCATGAGGACCTTCGAGCGCGACTCGTCGGCGTAGATCTCGATGTCGTCGCCGTTCACCTCGCTGGCCGGGAACAGCCCGAACACGCCGTGCGCGGTGAGCCACTGCTCGTCGACGATCTTCTTCAGCATGGCCTGCGCGTCGGCGAACAGCTGGCGCGCGGTCTCGCCCACCACCTCGTCCTGCAGGATCGCCGGATAGCGGCCGCGCAGCTCCCAGGTCTGGAAGAACGGCGTCCAGTCGATGAAGGGGACCAGCTCCGCCAGCGGGTAGTCGCGCAGCGCCTTGACGCCGAAGTGCTTCGGCTTCGGCGGCACGTACTCGGTCCAGTCGGTCTTGAGCCCGTGGCGTCGCGCGTCGGCGATCTTGTGGCGCGGGCCCTGCCCCTTCTTGCCGGCGTGCTGCGTGCGCACCTTGTCGTACTCCGCCTTCACCTCCGCCAGGTAACGGTCCTTGATCTCGTCGGAGAGCAGGTTGGACATGACGCCCACGGCGCGCGAGGCGTCCGGCACCCAGATCACCGGGCCCGAGTAGTTGGGCGCCACCTTCACCACCGTGTGCACCCGCGAGGTGGTGGCGCCGCCGATCAGCAGCGGGATCGTGAAGCCCTCGCGCTCCATCTCGCGCGCGACGTGGCACATCTCCTCGAGCGACGGCGTGATCAGGCCCGAGAGCCCGATGATGTCGGCGTTCTCCTCGCGCGCCACCTGCAGGATCTTCTGCGCCGGCACCATGACGCCGAGGTTGGTGACCTCGTAGTTGTTGCACTGGAGCACGACGGCGACGATGTTCTTGCCGATGTCGTGGACGTCGCCTTTCACGGTGGCGATCACCATCCTGCCCTTGGGCTTGGCGTCGCCGAGCTTGGCCTTCTCGGCCTCGATGAACGGCACCAGGTGCGCGACCGCCTGCTTCATCACGCGCGCCGACTTCACCACCTGCGGCAGGAACATCTTGCCGGAGCCGAACAGGTCGCCGACCACGTTCATGCCGTCCATCAGCGGGCCCTCGATCACCTGGATCGGCCGCTCGTACTGCTGGCGCGCTTCTTCGGTGTCCTCGATGATGAAGTCCGTGATGCCCTGCACCAGCGCGTGCGTCAGGCGCTCCTGCACGGAGGCGTTGCGCCACGCCAGGTCCTGTTCCCGGGCCTTGCCGCCGCCGCCCTTGACCGTCTCGGCGAACCTGACCATGCGCTCGGTGGCGTCGGGCCGGCGATTGAAGATGATGTCCTCGACGTGCTCCAGCAAATCCTTCGGAATCTCGTCGTAGACGCCGATCTGGCCGGCGTTGACGATCGCCATCGTCAGTCCCGCCTGGATCGCGTGGTACAGGAACGCCGTGTGGATCGCTTCGCGCACGGGGTCGTTGCCGCGGAAGCTGAACGAGATGTTGGATAGCCCCCCGCTCACCTTCACGTACGGCAGCGTCTGCCGGATGATGCGGGTCGCCTCGATGAAGTCGATCGCGTAGGTGTTGTGCTCTTCCAGGCCGGTGGCGATGGCGAAGATGTTGGGGTCGAAGATCACGTCCTCGGGCGGGAAGCCGAGCTCGTCGACCAGGATGTGGTAGGAGCGCTTGCAGATCTCGACCCGGCGCTCCAGCGTGTCGGCCTGCCCTTTCTCGTCGAACGCCATCACCACGACGGCGGCGCCGTAGCGGCGCGCGAGCCGCGCGTGGTGGCGGAACTCGTCCTCGCCCTCCTTCATGCTGATCGAGTTCACCACGCACTTGCCCTGCACGCACTTCAGCCCGGCTTCCATCACCTCCCACTTGGAGGAGTCGATCATCACCGGCACGCGCGAAATGTCGGGCTCGGCGGCGATCAGGTTCAGGAACTTCACCATCGCCGCCTGCGAGTCGAGCATGCCCTCGTCCATGTTGACGTCGATGATCTGGGCGCCGTTCTCGACCTGCTGGCGCGCCACCGACAGCGCCTGCGCGAAGTCCCCGGACAGGATCAGCCGCGCGAACGCTTTCGAGCCGGTGACATTGGTGCGCTCGCCGATGTTGACGAACAGCGAGTCGTCGCCGATGTTGCACGGCTCCAGCCCCGACAGGCGCAGCTTCTTCTCGATCACCGGCACCTGGCGCGGCTCGCACTCCAGCATGGCGTCGTGGATCGCCTTGATGTGGACCGGCGTGGTGCCGCAGCAGCCGCCGACGATGTTGATGAGCCGATCCCGGGCGAATTCCTTCAGGATGCCGGCCATGTACTCGGGCGTCTCGTCGTAGCCGCCGAAGGCGTTGGGCAGTCCGGCGTTGGGATGGGCCGAGACGTAGACGTCGGCGCAGTTGGCAAGCTCCTCGACGTGGGGCCGCAGGTCCTTGGCGCCGAGCGCGCAGTTGAGCCCGATCGACAGCGGCTGAATGTGGCGCACCGAGTTCCAGAACGCTTCCGGCGTCTGGCCGGTGAGCGTGCGGCCGCTCTGGTCGGTGATGGTGCCCGAGATCATGATCGGCAGGCGGTTGCCGGTCTCCTCGAAGTAGCGGTCGAGGGCGAACAGCGCCGCCTTGCAGTTGAGCGTGTCGAACACGGTCTCGACCATGATCAGGTGCGCGCCGCCGTCGACCAGGCCGCGGATCGCCTCGTCGTAGGCCGCCACCAGCTCGTCGAAGGTGATATTGCGGTAGCCGGGGTCGTTGACGTCGGGCGAAATCGACGCGGTCTTGTTCATCGGCCCGAGGATGCCGCAGGCGAAGCGCGGCCTCTCCGGCGTCCTCGCGCTCCACTCGTCCGCCACCTCGCGCGCGAGCCTGGCTGCCTCGCGGTTCAGCTCGTAGACCAAGTCTTCCATGTGGTAGTCGGCCATGGAGACCCGCGTCGAGTTGAAGGTGTTGGTCTCGACGATGTCGGCGCCCGCCTCCAGGTACTTCCAGTGGATCTCGCGGATGATCCGCGGCTGCGTGAGCGTCAGCAGGTCGTTGTTGCCCTTGAGATCGTGCGGGAAGTCGGCGAAGCGCTGGCCGCGGTAGTCGGCTTCCTGGAGGCCGTAGCCCTGGATCATCGTGCCCATCGCCCCGTCGAGCAGCAGGATGCGCTCGGCCAGCAGCCTGGCGAGGAGTTCACGGGTGTCGGCAGCGTTCATGGCGGTGGGCAGGGCTCGGGAAAAAGGCCGACAGTTTACCACGCGGAGCCGGGCCGACCGAGCTATAATGTTGGTTTGATGAGACAATTTCCGCGAAAACCATGGAACACCTGACGCCCAAGACCGCCTTCGAGTTCCTGCAGGCCCATCCCGATGCGCTGTTCATCGACTGCCGCAGCGAGATGGAGTACCTGTTCGTCGGTCATCCGGCGGGCGCCCTGCACGTGTCCTGGAACGACGGCCCGGACTGGGAGGTGAACCCGCACTTCGTCGGCCAGGTGAAACGCCTGGCGGGCACCGACCACGCCACCCGGCCGATCGTGCTCATTTGCCGCAGCGGCAACCGCTCGCAGGAAGCCGGCGAGGCGCTGCGCAAGGCCGGCTTCGTCAACGTCTACAACGTCGCCCACGGCTTCGAGGGCGAGCTCGACGACAAGCACCATCGCAGCACGAAAAACGGCTGGCGCAAGGAAGGCCTGCCGTGGGAACAGTGCTGAGCCGCGAGCCGGGCAACCGCGGGCGGCGCGCGTGAGCGGCGCCGCAACCCGCGCAGAAAGCGGCGACTTCCCCGAATCCTGAACCGGGTCGAGTTCCGTCGCCGGCGACGCGCCGCGTGTCGACGGGGCGCCGCCTTGCCCGCACCGGAACGCCGGGCGCTCCTGTTCCCTCCAACCTTCGCCGGCATCCATCGCGATGCGTCAGCCGCCGGCCGCCCCACCGCCCGGAGCCGAGCCTGGAAATCCGCCCAGTGACCCTGCTGAACCGTTTCTCGCGAACCGAATGGCGCATGCTGCTGACGCTGCTGGTGGCCGCCGCCGCGGCGTGGGCGTTCGTCGAGCTGACCGACGAGGTGCTCGAGGGCGAGACCCATGCGTTCGACCGAGCGCTGCTCCTCGCCCTGCGCGACGCGGCTGATCCGTCGGATCCGCTGGGCCCCGCCTGGTTCGAGGAGATGGTGCGCGACTTCACCGCGCTCGGCAGCACCGGCGTGCTGACCTTCGCGCTGCTGGTGACCGCCGGCTACCTGCTTCTGGTGGGCCGGCGCGCGATGGCCGTCACCGTCGTGCTCAGCGTCGGCGCCGGGCAGCTCGTGAGCAGCCTGCTCAAGCTGGGTTTCGACCGGCCGCGGCCGGACCTGGTGCCGCACGCCATGGAGGTCTATACCGCCAGCTTTCCCAGCGGCCACTCCACGATGGCCGCCGTGGTCTACCTCACGCTCGGCGCCCTGCTGGCGCGGACCCAGCCGCGGGCGCGCGCGCGGGTCTACATCCTGTCGGTCGCCGTCCTCCTGACGCTGCTGATCGGCGCGAGCCGCGTCTACCTTGGCGTGCACTGGCCGACGGACGTTCTCGCCGGATGGAGCGTCGGCGCCGCCTGGGCGATGGTCTGCTGGCTGCTGATGCTCTGGCTGCAGCGCCGCGGCGCCGTCGAAGCCACGCCCGGCGAAGAATTCGGCCCTCAGGACCGATCGAGCCGGCGGTACTGAATCGCTTCGGCCACGTGCGCCGCCGCGATGTCCGGCGCACCGGCCAGGTCCGCGATGGTGCGGGCGAGCTTGAGCACGCGGTGGTACGCGCGCGCCGACAGGTTGAGTCGCGCGATCGCCTGCTTGAGCAACTGCACGCCGGCGACGTCGGTGGCACAGTGACGGTCGATCTCCTTGACCGTCAGCCGCGCGTTGGGCTTGCCCTGCCGTTCGAGCTGCCGGGCGTAAGCCTGCCCGACGCGCCCGCGCACCATCTCGCTCGACTCGCCGTCGGCCTGCGCCATCAGCGCGCCCTCGGCCACCGCCGGCACCTCGATCTGGATGTCGATGCGGTCCATCAGCGGCCCCGAGATCTTCGAGCGGTAGCGCGCCACCTGGTCCGGCGTGCAGCGGCAGCGGCCGTTGTGATGGCCCAGGTACCCGCACGGGCACGGGTTCATCGCCGCCACCAACTGGAACTCGGCCGGGAAGTCGGCCTGGCGCGCCGCGCGCGACACCGTCACCCGCCCCGACTCCAACGGCTCGCGCAGCACCTCGAGCACCCGGCGGTCGAACTCGGGAAACTCGTCGAGGAACAGCACGCCGTGCAGCGCGAGCGAGATCTCGCCCGGCCGCGGGTTGCTGCCGCCGCCGACGAGCGCCACGGCTGACGCGGTGTGGTGCGGCGCGCGGAACGGCCGGCGCCGCCACGACGACAGCGCGAAGCCCTGGCTGCCGAGCGACTGCATTGCCGCGGACGCCAGCGCCTGCTCCTCGGTCATCGGCGGCAGGATGCCGGGCAGCCGCTGCGCCAGCATCGACTTGCCCGTGCCGGGCGGGCCCAGCATCAATAACGAATGGGCGCCGGCGGCGGCGATTTCCAGCGCGCGCTTGGCGGGCGCCTGCCCGCGGACGTCGCGCAGGTCCGGATAGCCAGGATTCGCCGCGGCTTCCGCCGCGACGGCCCGAGGCAGTTCGCCGCGCCCGAGCGCGAAGGCGCACACGTCGAGCAGCGTCCGGGCGCCGAAGACTTCGCAGCCGTCCACCAGGGCGGCCTCGGCGGCGCTCGCCTCCGGCAGCACGAAGGCGCGGCCGTCGCGGCTCGCGCGGTAGACCATCGCCAGGGCGCCGCGCACCGGGCGCAGCTCGCCCGTCAGCGCCAGGTCGCCGGCCCATTCATATAAGGAGAGCTTCCCGGCCGGGAGCTGGCCGGATGCGGCCAGGATGCCCAGCGCGATGGGCAGGTCGAAGCGCCCGCTTTCCTTGGGCAGGTCCGCCGGCGCGAGGTTGACCGTGATGCGCCGGGCGGGAAACTCGAAGCGGCAGTTCTGCAGGGCGGCGCGCACCCGGTCCTTGGCTTCCTTCACCTCGGCCTCGGGCAGGCCGACGATGGTGAACCCGGGCAGGCCGTTGGCGAGGTGCGCCTCCACCGTCACCAGCGGCGCCTCGGTGCCGGCCAGGCCCCGGCTGTAGAGGACGGCGACGCTCATGCCGCCGTCAACGCGCCACGGCGGCGGCCGGATGACCGGCGCGCCGCTTCCCCCGCGCCGAGCGTCAGCCCTCGCGCCGGTTCCCCTGCTCCAGCTCGGCCAGGCGCACCTCGAGCTTAGCGAGCTTCTCGCGCGTGCGTGCGAGTACGGCCTGCTGGACGTCGAATTCCTCGCGCGTCACCAGATCCATGCGGGCGAAGAAGCTCGACATCAGCGCCCGGATGTTCTTCTCGACGTCCTTGGCCGGGCTTTGCGCCAGGACCTCATTCACGCGCGCGGAAAATTCTTCGAACACCTGTCGGTTCACCATCCCCTGCCTCCTGTCGATAGCCAAAACTGTCGCAAATATCCCCCACCTGTTGTGACGGCGCAACGCGTTGCCTCCCGACCCCGCACCGCGATGACAGCCGCGTGGCATTCCGCACCCGAACGGTGCGACGCCCGCAGACGACGCACCGCAACGGTGCGGGCTTTCTGTCTCCAAACCGGTTCATGGTCGTAAGTAATTGTTATGGAAATATTTTTTCAGTGGCACGGAATCTGCTGAACGGGGGCGTGCTTATTTGGAAGCACCGTTTCGTCCTAACCGCTCTAGAGAGAAAGGAAGCGAGAAAATGCGTAAATCCCTTGCAGCTGTTGCCGTCGTCTCCGCCCTCGGCGCTGCGCCCACTGCTGCCCTCGCGGAAGACCCCGCCTCGTTCAGCGCCAACGTCGGCCTGTTCAGCGACTACGTGTTCCGCGGCGTCAGCCAGACGGGAGAGGAGCCGGCGATCCAGGGCGGCTTCGACTTCGGCTACAACTTCGGCCCGGCCAGCCTGTACCTCGGCACCTGGGCGTCCAACATCAGCTGGCTCGAGGATTCCGGCCTGTACACCGAGTCCAGCATGGAGTGGGACTTCTACGGCGGCGTGACCGGCATGTTCGGCAGCACGGACTTCGGCTACGACGTCGGCATTATCTATTACTACTACCCCGGCACCAAGCTTCCCGGCACCAACAGCGCCGACACCACCGAGCTCTATGCGGGCGTGTCGTGGAAATGGGCCAAGGTCAAGTACTCCTACGCCGTCAGCGACTACTTCGGCTTCACGGACAGCGACGGCACCTGGTACCTGGACTTTTCCGTGGCCTACCCGATCGGCGACACCGGCCTCACCGTGGACGCCCACTACGGCATCCTCGAGGTCGAGAACGATCCGGGCGGCGCCGGCGAGCTGTCGTACAACGACTGGAAGATCGGCGTGAACTACACGATCCCGACCACGGTGCTGAAGGGCGTCAACGTCGGCCTGTACTACACCGATACGGACGCCGAGGACGCGCCCTACACGATCAACGGCAACGTGCTGGCCGACGACCGTGTCGTGGTGTTCGTCAAGAAGACGTTCTAAGGGCCCCACGCGGGAACGCTCACACGCATCTTTTCAACTCCTGGGGAAACCTACATGAAATTCGTCACCGCCATCATCAAGCCGTTCAAGCTTGACGAGGTGCGTGAGGCCCTGTCCGCCATCGGCGTGCAGGGCATCACGGTCACCGAGGTCAAGGGCTTCGGACGGCAGAAGGGGCATACGGAGCTCTATCGCGGAGCCGAGTATGTCGTCGACTTCCTGCCCAAGGTGAAGATCGAGATCGCCATCAAGTCGGAAATGCTGGACCAGGTGGTGGAAGCCATCGAGAAATCCGCCAGCA
The DNA here is from genome assembly GCA_035466595.1 of Pelomicrobium sp. Classification (GTDB taxonomy): domain Bacteria; phylum Pseudomonadota; class Gammaproteobacteria; order Burkholderiales; family UBA6910; genus DATIUV01. Next base: position 1,150 of record DATIUV010000276.1, on the reverse strand, counting down.
CCGGCAAGATCGGCGACGGCAAGGTCTTCGTGTTCGAACTCGAGCAGGTCGTCCGCATCCGCACCGGCGAGACCGGCGCCGAAGCGCTCTAAGGGGGACACACGATGAAAAAGCTCTACGTAACGATCGCGCTGCTGGCGTCCACGCTGCTGGGCGGCATCGCCCACGCGGCGGACACGCCGGCGGCCGCAGTGGAAGGCGCCCGGATCATCCTGGCGCAGGCCACCACGGAAGCGCCGGCCGCCGCGCCCGAGGCGCCGGCCGCGGAAGCGCCCAAGCTGGATTCGGGCGACACGGCCTGGATGCTCACCTCCACCGTGCTGGTCATCCTGATGACCATCCCCGGCCTGGCGCTGTTCTACGGCGGCATGGTGCGCTCGAAGAACGTGCTCTCGGTGCTGATGCAGGTGCTGGTCACCTTCTCGCTGATGTCCATCCTGTGGGCCGTCATCGGCTACAGCCTGGCGTTCACGGACGGCGGCGGCCTGCAGAAGTTCGTCGGCGGGTTCTCCAAGATGTTCCTCGCGGGCATCACGCCGGACAGCCTGAGCGGCACGATTCCCGAATACCTGTTCGCCGTGTTCCAGCTGACCTTCGCCGCCATCACCCCGGCGCTGATCGTCGGTGCTTTCGCCGAGCGCATGAAGTTCTCGGCGGTGCTGTGGTTCATGTCGCTGTGGCTGATCCTGTGCTACGCGCCGATGGCCCACATGGTGTGGGGCGGCGGCTGGATCGCCGGCATGGGCGCCATCGACTTCGCGGGCGGCACCGTGGTGCACATCAACGCCGGTATCGCCGGCCTGGTGGCGGCCATCGTGCTCGGCAAGCGCAAGGGCTACGGCACCATGGCGATGCCGCCGCACAACCTGACGTTCACGCTGATCGGCGCCGCCCTGCTGTGGGTGGGCTGGTTCGGCTTCAACGCAGGCTCCGAGCTGGCCGCCGACGGCACCGCCGGCATGGCCATGGCCGTCACTCAGATCGCCACCGCCGCCGCGGCTCTGGGCTGGATGTTCTCGGAGTGGGCCGCCCACGGCAAGCCCAGCGTGCTGGGCATCGCCTCCGGCGCGGTGGCGGGCCTGGTGGCCATCACACCCGCCTCCGGCACGGCCGGTCCCATGGGCGCCCTGATCATCGGTGTGGCCTCCGG
>DATIUV010000275.1:0-10934 GCA_035466595.1 Pelomicrobium sp. | reverse complement strand
CCGCAGCCGCCGCCGTGCGAGTACTGGGTCAGCCGGATAGCGCCGGCGTCGAATGGCGTGTTCATGCGCACGCTCCAGGTGTGGGAAAATTGCTGATTGGCGGAATCCAAACCCGCCGGCCAAACGCCAAGCGATTGTCGTGAAACGCGAATTCCAGGAGCCCGAGACCCTAGCACAGCTCGACGAGTTTGACGAGGTGGTGGACGTCCGCTCGCCCTCGGAGTTCCGCGACGATCACATTCCGGGCGCCATCAACCTGCCGGTTCTGAGCGACGCCGAGCGCGCGCGCGTCGGCACGCTCTACAAGCAGGCCTCGCCATTCGAGGCCAAGAAGGTCGGCGCGGCGCTGATCTCCCGCAACATCGCAGCCCACATCGAGACGTGCCTGCAGGACCGGCCGCGCACCTGGCGGCCGCTGGTTTACTGCTGGCGCGGCGGCACGCGCAGCGGCGCGATGGCGCACATCCTGCGCGAGATCGGCTGGCGCGCCGGGCGCCTCGCGGGCGGCTACAAGGCGTATCGCCACCACGTCATTGCCGATCTGCAGGCGCTGCCGGGACGCCTCCAATGGCGCGTCCTCTGCGGTCCCACCGGCGCCGGCAAGACGCGGCTGCTGGCGGCGCTTGCGCGCCAGGGCGCGCAGACCCTCGACCTGGAAGGGCTCGCGGCGCACCGCGGCTCCGTGCTCGGCGATTTCCCGGACGCCCCGCAGCCATCGCAGAAGCTGTTCGAGAGCCGCCTCTGGGACGCGCTGCGGCGGCTGGACGCCTCGCGCCCCGTATTCGTCGAGGCCGAGAGCAAGAAGATCGGCCGGCTGCACCTGCCCGACGCGCTGGTCCAGGCGATGTGGTCGAGTCGCTGCGTCGCATTGGAAACGGCGATCACGGTGCGCGTCGCGCTGCTCAAGGACGAGTACACCCATCTGCTCGCCAACCGTGCCGCGCTGTTCGCGAAACTCGACTGCCTCGCCGCGTTGCACGGTCATGCGGTCATCGACGCCTGGAAAGCGCTGGCGGAAGCGCGCGCGTGGGACGAGTTCGTCGCGCGTCTGCTGGAGGAACATTACGACCCCGCCTACCGCCGCTCGACCGGCGAGCACTATCCCCAGCTCGATCGGGCCACGCGCGTGGTGCTCGATTCCGCCGACGACGCGACGCTCGATCGCGCCGCCCGCGCGATGCTCGATGCCGGCTGAGAAGTTGCCATCGGCGGCGGTTTTCTCAACAATGCGGCTTTTACCCCACTCCCGTCCGACCTCCACATGCTCAATCAAGCGGTCCCGGATTTCTCCCTCCCCGCCACCGGCGGCAAGACGTTCAAGCTCTCCGAGCATCGCGGCAAGAACCTGGTGCTCTACTTCTATCCGAAGGACAACACGCCGGGCTGCACGACCGAGGGCCAGCAGTTTCGCGACCTGCACGCGAAATTCGCCAAACTCAACACCGAGATCTACGGAATATCGCGCGACAGCCTCAAGTCGCACGAGGGCTTCAAGAGCAAGATGAGCTTTCCGTTCGAGCTCCTGTCCGACGCCGACGAGACCGCGTGCAAGCTGTTCGGCGTCATCAAGATGAAAAACATGTATGGCAAACAGGTGCGCGGCATCGAGCGCAGCACCTTTGTCATCGACGCCAAGGGCGTGCTGCGCCAGGAATGGCGCGGGGTCAAGGTCCCCGGCCACGCCGAAGCCGTGCTCGACTTCGTCCGCACCCTCAAGTAAACCGACCGGACCCTATCCGATGTCCCAACGCAAACCCGCCTCGGTGGTCACGCGGCTGCGCGCGACCACGAAGCTCTTCGTGCTCGACACCAACGTGCTGATGCACGATCCCACCTGTCTGTTCCGCTTCGAGGAGCACGACATCTACCTGCCGATGGCCACCCTCGAGGAGCTGGATAACCACAAGAAGGGCATGTCGGAAGTGGCGCGCAACGCGCGTCAGGCGAGCCGCTACCTGGACGAGATGGTCACGAATACCGAGACGATCGAGGACGGCATCCCGCTCGACGTCACCGGCGCCAAGGACGCCACCGGCCGGTTGTTCCTGCAGACCAACGCGATCGGCGCCGAACTGCCGCCGACGCTGGCGAGCGGCAAGGCCGACAACCAGATCCTCGGCGTCGTCATGCACCTGCAGGAGCTGCAGCCCAAGCGCCAGGTCATCCTGGTGTCGAAGGACATCAACATGCGCATCAAGGCGCGCGCGCTGAGCCTGGCGGCGGAGGATTACTTCAGCGACAAGGTGCTGGAGGACACCGACCTGCTGTTTCGCGGCGTGCGGGAGCTGCCGGCCGACTTCTGGGACAAGCACGGCAAGGAGATGGAGTCCTGGCAGCAAAGCGGCTTCACCTTCTATCGCGTGCGCGGCCCGCTGTGCCCGTCGCTGGTGGTGAACGAGTTCGTCTACCAGGAAGCGGACAAGCCGTTCCACGCCATGGTGCGCGAGGTGTCCGGCAAGACCGCCATCCTGCAGACGCTGCGCGAGTACGCCCACCAGCGCAACGCCGTGTGGGGCGTCACCGCCCGCAATCGCGAGCAGAATTTCGCGCTGAACCTGCTGATGAACCCCGAGATCGATTTCGTCACGCTGGTGGGCCAGGCCGGCACCGGCAAGACGCTGTTGACGCTCGCCGCGGGACTGGCACAGACGCTCGAGGACAAGCTCTTCTCCGAGATCATCATGACGAGGGTGACGGTGCCGGTGGGCGAGGACATCGGCTTCCTGCCGGGCACCGAGGAAGAGAAGATGACGCCGTGGATGGGCGCGCTCGAGGATAACCTTGACGTGCTCAACAAGACCGACGACGACGTCGGTGACTGGGGCCGCGCCGCCACGCGCGACCTGATCCGCTCACGCATCAAAGTGAAGTCGCTCAACTTCATGCGCGGGCGCACGTTCATCAACAAGTTCCTGATCATCGACGAGGCGCAGAATCTGACGCCGAAGCAGATGAAGACGCTCATCACGCGCGCCGGCCCCGGCACCAAGGTGGTGTGCCTCGGCAACATCTCGCAGATCGACACCCCCTACCTGACCGAGGGCAGCTCGGGGCTGACCTATGTCGTCGACCGCTTCAAGGGCTGGACCCACAGCGGCCACGTGACGCTTCAACGCGGCGAGCGTTCGCGGCTGGCGGATTTCGCGGGGGAAGTGCTTTAGGAGTTGAGCGAGGCGCGGTGAGCAGGCTGCTTTGCGCAGAAACTGCGCGGACTGGAGCCGCTGATGCGCCAACCAGGCGAAGTTTTAGCTCCGACGTAACCTGCACGGCAGGTTAGTCTACGCAGGAATTGTGCTGACCCGTCAATAACGCGACGGGTCAGCAAAATTCTCAAACCGCGTGAATTCCTTGAGGAAAGTGAGCTCGACGGTGCCAATCGGCCCGTTGCGCTGCTTGCCGACGATGATCTCGGCGACGCCCGCCTTCGGGCTTTCCTTGTTGTAGACCTCGTCGCGGTAGATGAACAGGATCAGGTCGGCGTCCTGCTCGATGGCGCCGGATTCGCGCAGGTCCGACATCATCGGCCGCTTGTCCTGGCGCGACTCCAGGCTGCGGTTCAACTGCGACAGCGCCACGACCGGCACGTTGAGCTCTTTCGCCAGCCCCTTCAGCGAGCGCGAGATCTCGGAGATCTCGGTGGCGCGGTTCTCGGAGCGCGACGCCGAGTGCGCCGACATCAGCTGCAGGTAGTCGATGACGATCAGACCCAGCCCGCCGTGCATGCGCGCGAGCCGCCGCGCGCGCGCACGCACCTCGAGCGCATTCAGGCCCGGCGTCTCGTCGATGAACATCGGCGCCTCGTTGAGACGTCCCAGCGCATGCGTGAGCTTCGGCCAGTCGTCGTCGGACAGCCGCCCCGTGCGCACCTTGTGCTGGTCGAGCCGCCCCACCGATCCGAGCATGCGCAGCGCGAGTTGCGCGCCGCCCATTTCCATGCTGAACACGGCGACCGGGCGCCCGCACTCGAGCGCGACATGCTCGCCGATATTGAGCGCGAACGAGGTCTTGCCCATGCTGGGACGGCCGGCGATGATCACGAGATCGCCGGGCTGCAGCCCCGAGGTCATGCGGTCGAGATCGGTGAAACCGGTCGGCATGCCCGTGACGTCGGTGGGATTGCTGTAGAGCAGCTCGATGCGCTCAACCACCTGCTTCAGGAGCGGCTGCATCTCGAGGAAGCCCTGGCGGCCGCGGGCGCCGGCCTCGGCGATGGTGAAGACCTTCTGCTCCGCCCCGTCCAGCAGCTCTTCGGCACTGCGCCCGCCGGGACTGAACGCCGAATCGGCGATCTCGGCGCCGACCTCCGCGAGTTTCCGCAGGATCGAGCGCTCGCGGACGATCTCGGCGTAGCGGCGGATGTTGGCGGCGGAAGGCGTGTTCTGCGCCAGCGAGCCGACGTAGGCCATGCCGCCGACGCTGTCGACCTCGCCCACTGCCTTGAGCGCGTCCGTAACGGTGACGACATCCGCCGGCTTGCCCTCGTCCAGCAGCCGCGTAAGCTGGCGGTAGATCAGCCGATGATCCTGCCGGTAGAAGTCGCCTTCGCCGAGGATGTCGGCGATCTTGTCCCAGGCCGTGTTGTCCAGCAGCAGGCCGCCGAGTACGGACTGCTCCGCCTCGACCGAATGCGGCGGCAGCTTGATGACGTCGACCTTGGGGTCGGAGGCGATGGAGGTGACCGGCTGCGCCATGCAGTGAGGAATCGTTGTCGGCTTGCGCGAGAAGGGTTTCAGCGCATTCTAAACCGGGGACCGCGGTGGCGGAACCGGCGCGCCGCGAAAATAAAAAAGGGCTGTCGCCAGCCCTTTTTCCGGTGTGGCGGCGAAGGTCAGGCTTCGCCGGTCACCGCCACCGTGACCACCACTTCGACGTCGCCGTGCAGCACGATCTCCACCGGATGCTCGCCGGTGGTCTTGATCGGGCCGTGCGGCATGCGGATCGCCGCTTTCGGGATATCGAAGCCCTTGGCGCCCAGCAGCTCGCGCACGTCGATGTTGGTCACCGAACCGAACAGCTTGCCGTCGAGGCCCGCCTTCTGCGCGGCTTCCAGGCGCAGGCCTTCGAGCTGCGCCGCCTGTGCCTGCGCTGCCGCCAGCGCATCCGCCTGCACTCTCTCCAGCTCGGCGCGCCTGGCCTCGAACTCGGCCAGGTTCTCCGGCGTCGCGCGCCGGGCCTTGCCCGAGGGGATCAGGTAGTTGCGCGCGTAGCCGTTCTTGACCTTGACCACGTCGCCGAGCTTGCCGAGGTTGACGACCTTCTCCATCAGGATGACTTGCATGGCGCCGGCCCTCTCAATGCTGGTCGCAGTAAGGCAGCAGCGCCAGGAAGCGCGCGCGCTCGATCGCCACCGACAGCTGCCGCTGATAGCGGGCCTTGGTCCCCGTGATGCGCGCCGGGATGATCTTGCCGGTCTCGTTCACGAAGTCCTTCAGCACGTCGATGTCCTTGTAGTCGATTTCCTTGACCTTCTCCGCCGTGAAACGGCAGAACTTGCGGCGCCGGAACAGCTGGCGCTGGCGCGTGCCGTCCTTGCGGGCGTCCTTCTTCTTGCGAAACGGGCGTGGCATTTGTCAGTTCCTTTCCAATTCCAATTCGGTCACGTGAAAAACCATCTGCTCGGCGCCCTGCCGGCGCGAGGCGATGAAGCCGCTGAAGGTGGCCGGTGCCTCGTCGCCCGCGGCGACGATGCGCTCTACGATCGGCCCCAGCGCGATGGCGGGAACGACGCACTCGATGCGCCGCCTGCCGCCGGCTTCCACCTGCTCCGACAGATGCTGCACCTTGAACTCCAGGGCGGGCAGCCCGGCCGGCGTGTAGCGCACCGGCCCGATGCCGGTCACGCGGCCCCAGAGCGAGAGCCGGTTCAGCCCGCGCTCTCCTCGGTGGCCTTGGCCGGGGCTTCGCCGCGCTCGCGTCCGCCTTCGCGCTCACGGCCGCCCTCGCGCTCACGGCCGCCCTCGCGGTCGCCGCCCATCGGCCGCGACTTCTCTTCCTTCATCATCGGCGAGGGACCGGTCTCGGCTTCGCTCTTGGCCACGACCAAGTGGCGCAGGACCGCGTCGCTGAACTTGAAGCTGTGGATCATCTCCTCCAGCGCTTCCTGGTCGCACTCGACGTTCATGAGCACGTAGTGCGCCTTGTGGACTTTCTGGATCGGATAGGCGAGCTGGCGGCGGCCCCAGTCCTCGAGGCGGTGAATGCGCCCGCCGCGGGAGGTCACCATGGCCTGGTAGCGCTCGACCATGGCCGGCACCTGCTCGCTCTGGTCAGGATGCACGATGACCACGATTTCGTAGTGTCGCATTTTGGCTCCTTGTGGGTTGTAGCCCCCCGACAATGCGATAGCCGGTGGGGCAAGGATCGAAAAGCCGCCTAGTATAGCGCGCTTAATTGCCGATGATCAAGGACTTGGAGCGGCTCCCCGGCGGCGCAGGCGGGCCTGGTAGAGACAGATGCCGGCTGCCACCGCGACGTTGAGGCTCTCCACCTGCCCGACCATCGGAATCCGCAGCAGGCCGTCGCAGCAGTCCCGGGTCAGCCGGCGCAGGCCCGTTCCCTCGGCGCCCAGCACGCAGGCGGCCGCCTGCTCGAGCGGCGCGGCGTCCAGGTCGGTCGCGCCGTCGGCGGCCGTGCCCCACACCCACACACCACGCTCCTTGAGCTCCCGCAGGGCCCGCGCCAGATTGGTGACCGCCAGAAACGGAATCGTGTCGGTCGCGCCGCTCGCCACTTTCGCCACGGTCGCGGTCACCGCCGCGGCGCGGTCCTTGGGCGCGACAATGGCGTGGGCGCCGAAGGCATCGGCCACCCGGAAGCAGGCGCCGAGGTTGTGCGGGTCCTGCACCCCATCCAGCACCAGCAGCAGCGGTGGCTCAGCGAGCCTCTCGAGCAGCTCATCCAGGCTCTGCGGCGTCGGCAACGCAACCGCCAACGCCACGACGCCCTGATGGCGCCCGCCGCCCGCGAACCGGTCGAGCCGCTCGGCGTCGGCCCGGTGCACCTTGACACCCGCCTGGCTTGCCAGCTCCTGCAGCCCGCGGGCGCGGCGGTCGTCACGGCCGGCGTCGAGGTAGATCTCGCGCACCGACTCGGGCGCCCGCCGCAGCCGACTGGCGACGGCGTGAAAGCCAAAAACGACGACGCCGCGGCTCATCGCCCGCGTTTCTTGCCCCGCTCCGCCTTGCCCTCGCCGACCGGCGTCTCCGGCACGAAGTCGAGGCGGCTCGTTTCCAGGTCCACGCGCACCAGCTTCACCCGCATGCGGTCCGCCAGTCGGAAGCGCGTGTTCGTCCGCTCGCCGGTCAACTGGTGCAGTGCCGGATCGAACTGGAAGTAATCGCTGCCGAGCTCGGAAATGTGCACCAGCCCCTCGACGTAGACGCCGTCGAGCGCGACGAACACGCCGAAGCCCGTGACGGCGCTGATGGTGCCGTCGAACACCTCGCCGACGCGGTCGCGCATGTAGTAGCACTTAAGCCAGTTGGTGACGTCGCGCGTCGCCTCGTCCGCGCGGCGCTCGGTGAACGACGCGTGGCGGCCGATCTCGACCCAGTTGCCCGGCTTGTAGCGCTTGCCACGCAGCACCGCCTTGATCGCACGATGCACCAGCAGATCGGGATAGCGGCGGATCGGCGAGGTGAAGTGCGTGTAGGCCTCGTAGGCGAGGCCGAAGTGACCGACGTTGTCGGGGCTGTAGACGGCCTGCCGCAGCGAGCGCAGCATCACGGTCTGCAGCAGCTGGACGTCGGGCCGATCCTTGATCCTGGCCAGCAGCCGCGCGTAGTCCTTGGCGTGGGGCTCGTCGCCGCCGCCCAGTGTCAGGCCGAACTGGCGCAGGAAATCCCTCAGCGCGTCCAGCTTCTCCGGCGTCGGGCCTTCGTGGATGCGATACAGCATCGGGTGCTCGTGCGATTCGAGGAAGTCGGAGGCGCAGACATTCGCCGCCAGCATGCACTCCTCGATGATGCGGTGGGCGTCGTTGCGCTCCTCGGGCACGATACGCTCGATCTTGCCGTGATCGTCGAAGATCAGGCGCGTCTCGATGGTCTCGAAATCGATGGCGCCCCGATGATGGCGCGCCGTGGCCAGCGCGCGGTACAGGCGCTCCAGGTGGCGCAGGTTCGGGAGCAGTTCAGCGAGCGCCGAGGCCGCCTCGCCCGCCGGATCCGCGAGCGCGGCCGCCACCTGCGTATACGTCAGCCGGGCGTGCGAGCGCATCACCGCCGGCGCGAAGCGGTAGTCGCGAATTTCGCCCTTGGGCGTGATGTCCATTTCGCAGGCGACGCACAGCCGCTCCACCTGCGGGTTGAGCGAGCACAGCCCGTTGGAGAGCTTCTCCGGCAGCATCGGAATCACCCGCCGCGGGAAGTACACCGAGTTGCCGCGGGTGCGGGCTTCGCGGTCGAGCGCATCCCCTTCCTTCACGTAATGGCTGACGTCGGCGATCGCCACCACCAGTCGGAAGCCTTTCCCTTTGGGCTCGCAGAACACCGCATCGTCGAAGTCGCGCGCGGTCTCGCCGTCGATGGTGACCAGCGGCACGTCGCGCAGATCAAGGCGGCCGCGACGATCGGCGGCCCGCACCTCGTCGGGCAGTGCGGCGGCCGCCTGCTCCGCCTCCTCGTCGAACGCGTGCGGCAGCCGGTGCTTGCGCAACGCGATCTCGATTTCCATGCCCGGGTCGGTGGCCTGGCCCAGCACCTCGGCAACCCGGCCCACGGCCTGCGAGTGATCGGTCGGCTGCTCGATAATCTGCACCACGACCACCTCGCCGGGCCGCGCGCCGAGATCACCGCCCTCGGGGATCAGGATGTCCTGGCTGATGCGCCGGTCCTCGGCCACCGCATAGCGCACGCCGCCGTCGACGTGCAGCTTCGCCACGACTTCGGTGTTGGCGCGCTCGATCACCTCGACGATCGCGGCTTCGAGGCGCCCGCGGCGTTCGCCGACCTTCTCGCGCACCATGACGCGGTCGCCGTGCAACGCCTTGTCCATCTCGCGCGGATTCAGGTAAAGGTCTTCGCCGCCCTCGTCGGGAACGAAAAAGCCGTAGCCGTCGGGGTGTCCTTCCACCGTGCCCTTGCGCAGACCGATCTTGCCGGCGACGCAGATCGCGCCCTTGCGGTTGCGGATGATCTGGCCGTCGCGCTCCATCGCCGCCAGCCGCCGCGTAAAGGCGTCTTCCTCATGCGCACGGATGCCGATCAGCTCGGCGAGCTTTTCAGGCGCGAGCGGGACGCCCTCGTCCTCGAGTACTTTCAGCATCAACTCGCGGCTCGGGATGGGATGCTCGTACTTGCGCTTCTCGCGGGCCAGCGCCGGATCGCGCACCCGCAGGCTCTTGGGTTTCGTTGACAATGACAGGGTTTCCTTTAAAATTCGTCGCTTGTCCGCGCAGCCACCAGCGCGCGGTCAGGCCCAGATGGCGGAATTGGTAGACGCACTAGGTTCAGGTCCTAGCGGGGGCAACCCCGTGGAGGTTCGAGTCCTCTTCTGGGCACCACCCCTCTCCGTCCCCCGAGTGTTTGACGCCGCGTCGCGCCGGGCGTCGTCTCGTGCATGGCGCGTCCGGTTTCCCGCCGCGCTTCAGATGCCGGCGTCGAACGGATGCCGCAGGACGATGGTCTCCTCGCGCTCGGGGCCGGTGGAAACCAGGTCCACCGGCACTTCGCAGATCGCCTCGATGCGCTGCAGGTAGCGTCGCGCGTTGGCCGGCAGCGCATCCCACTTCTTGACGCCGACGGTACTCTCGCTCCAGCCCGGTATCTCCTCGTAGACCGGCTGACATTCCGCGATCGCCTCGGCGCCGACCGGCAGCATGTCGTATTCGGCGTCGCCGACGCGATAGCCCACGCCGATGCGCAGGCTCTCGACGCCATCCAGTACGTCCAGCTTGGTGATGCACAGCCCGGAGATGCCGTTGATCTGGATCGAGCGCTTGAGCGCCGCGCCGTCGAACCAGCCGCAGCGGCGCGGCCGGCCCGTGGTGGCGCCAAACTCGTTGCCGCGCGTGGCGAGATGCCGCCCCGTCGCGTCGTCGAGCTCGGTGGGGAACGGCCCCGACCCGACGCGCGTGGTGTAGGCCTTGGTGATGCCCAGTACGTAGTGCAGCATGCCGGGACCCACGCCGCTGCCGGCCGCGGCCGCGCCCGCCACGCAGTTCGACGAGGTCACGAACGGATAGGTGCCATGATCGATGTCGAGCAGCGTGCCCTGCGCGCCCTCGAACAGCAGGTTGGCTCCGTCGCGATGCGCCTCGTAGAGCAGGCGCGGGACGTCCGCCACCAGCGGCTTGATGCGTTCCGCCAGCGCCAGCGTGCCGTCCACGGTCTCCTGGAAGTCCACCACGGGCGCCTGAAAGTAGTTCTGCAGCACGAAGTTGTGGTAATCGAGGATTTCGCCCAGCTTGGCGGCGAAGCGGTCCCGATGGAACAGGTCCTGCAGCCGCACCGCGCGGCGCGCCACCTTGTCCTCGTACGCCGGGCCGATGCCGCGCCCGGTGGTGCCGATCTTGGCCTCGCCCTTGGCGGTCTCGCGCGCGCGATCGAGCGCCACGTGGCACGGCAGGATCAGGGGACATGCCTCGCTGATGCGCAGCCGCGACGACACGTCGACGCCGGCCGCCTCCAGCATGTCGATCTCCTCCACCAGAGCCTGCGGCGAAACCACCACGCCGTTGCCGATGTAGCACTGCACGTCGCGGCGCAGGATGCCGGCGGGGATCAGGTGCAGCACGGTCTTCTGGCCGTCGATGACCAGCGTGTGGCCGGCGTTGTGGCCGCCCTGGAAGCGCACCACCGCGTTCGCGTCGCGGCTGAGCAGGTCGACGATCTTGCCCTTGCCCTCGTCGCCCCACTGGGTGCCGAGCACTACGATACTTCTGTTCATTCCCTCGATCCGCGGCTCAGTTCAGAAATTGCAGCAGGACCGCGCCG